>JAPOVF010000195.1 GCA_026708285.1 Acidobacteriota bacterium | reverse complement strand
CGTCCTCGAGAATCCGCGCGCCGCGCAGCGTGTTGCCCATCGAGTAGTTGCCCTCATGGCAGGCGTACTCGTAGACCCGCTCCGGGTCCCGCTTCCAGATGTACTCGCCGGACCAGGGGGCTTCCCAGGTCGCGGGATCGCTCATCGTGAAGTGATAGAGGATGTTGCCGTCCGGCTGGAGGGTCAGCCGTTCCGTGACGCGGAGATCCTTCGTCGCCCCACGCAGGAAGCCGTCGGACCGGAAGTGCACCGAGTCGATGACCAGGGTGTCGCCGTCCCACCAGCCGATCGAGTCGCCCAGCCACCGGCGCTCCTCAGGGCTCGGGTGCTCGTCGTTCAGCCGAATGATTCGGGCGTCGTGGACCATCTCGATCAGGATCATGATGTGGTCCTCGGTCTGCACGACCCGCTTGTAGTTGTTGTAGCCGCTCGGGAAGGTCGGCGTGGCGCCGGTGAAGCCGAGGATGCAGCGTTCGCTGATCGGCAGGGACTCGGGACCGTCGTAGGGGCCCGGACCGTCGAGTTCGAGCCACCAGGCGATGCCCTCGTTTGGACGCCGCAGCTTGGCGCGCTCCGCGAATCGCGCCTTTGCTGCCTCCGTCGTTTCCGGCATGCGGCCGTTCGGCGGGTCGATGATGATCGAGGTCCTGAACTTGCCGTCCACAGCGAAGGTGTCGGTACCGCGGTCGAGCCAGAAGCTGTTGTACCCGCCCACGTTGCCCGCCGCGCCCGGTGAGCCGTCTCCACCTTCCGGCGGCGCCTCGCGGTCCGGGTCGGAGACCTGGTGGCGGTCGGCACGTCCCTTGGCCGCGTCGGCCGCGATCTTCTCGGCCTCCTCCCGGGTCAGGTACAGGTTCTCGCCGTACTCCTCGGGCCTTTGCAGCGGCGTCAGCGTGGCGGCGTCGTAGGTGCCGGTCAGATCGGGCTTGCCGTTGGCCGCTCGCTTGATCTCGCCCTCGGCGCCCAGCACTGGCACCGCGAGCAGCAGCACGAGGATGGCGGCCAGGGTCGCGGGAACTCGGACTCTCATTCCGTTTCCTCCAGGGTTTTCAGGGGGTGTCAGGAAGTCTCAGGGACTGTCGAAAAATCTATATAGATAAAGGGTTTGTGGCATTCACTTGCCTTCGCATGCTACTGTCCGGTTTCGCAGGCTCGCAGCGCTAGTGTGGGACCCGGTGAGGGATCCGCTGAGGGTCACGGACAAATCTCGAGTGTGGGATACAGAGGGAGGTTCTGTCGGATGCCAGGGAGGAAGCTGACCGCCGCGTTCGTGCAGTCCGTCAAGCGGGCCGGAAAATACGGTGACCAGCATGGACTTATTCTACGCGTGCGCCGGACAGGTTCCAAACAGTGGATCTGGCGTGGCACCGTCGGCGGCCGGCGAGTTGATCTCGGCCTGGGCGGCTATCCGTACACGACCCTGCGCGAGGCCCGCGACCGGGCGTTCGAGTACCGTCGGGCCGCCAGGTCGGGGCGCCACCCGAAGGCGCTCAGCGGAAGCGTTCCGACCTTCTCGGAGGCGGTCGAGCGCGTGATCGAGATGCACCGCACTTCCTGGCGGCCCGGCAGCGGCAGCGAGGAGGAGTGGCGTCGCACGCTACGCCTCTACGCCATCCCCCGTTTGGGCGCCATGCTAGTCAGCGAGATCAGCACCGCGGACATCATGGCGGTGCTGCAGCCGATATGGGGCGCGAAGGCCGTGACGGCAAGGCGCGTCCGACAGCGGATCGGAGCGGTTATGAGGTGGGCGATCGCACAGGGCTACCGGGGCGACAATCCCGCAGGGGAATCGGTTACCGCGGCGTTGCCGCGCAACGCTACGCAGCCAGAGCACTTCCGCGCGCTGCCACATGGCGAGGTGGCGGCGATGCTGGCGAAGGTACGGCAGTCGGATGCCGGATCCATAGCGCGGCTCTCCCTGGAGTTCCTGGTTCTGACCGCAGCGAGAGCTGGCGAAGTCCGCCACGCGCGCTGGGCTGAGATTGACCGTACCGGCAGGGTCTGGAGAATTCCGGCGTCACGGATGAAGGCGAGACGGGAACATCGAGTTCCGCTGGCTCGACGGGCGCTTGAAGTACTTGAAGAGGCTAGGAACCTCGGAGACGGGTCGGCATTGATCTTCCCGTCGTCGCATACGGGTCGAACCCTGAGCTCCGGGGTCTGGTGGAAGCTCCTGCGCCGGCTTGACCTCGACTGCACGGTGCATGGGTTCCGCAGTTCCTTTCGCGACTGGTGCGGAGAGAGCGGGGTGCCGCGCGAGGTCGCTGAGGCCTGCCTCGCGCACGCGATCGGCAACCAGGCCGAGGCCGCGTATGCCCGTTCCGACTTGTTGGAGCGGCGGCGGCGCGTGATGGAGGAGTGGGACCGCTACACCGACGGAAACCAAGCCTCGAACTTACGCTAGGACCCATCGGAACGGCGCCAAGTTCACGAACGTCTGGAGAAACCTCATGCCCAAGCGAGTCACGGTCACCGGCGAATCCGACAGCGGCACCGGAACCAGCGCTTCCGTGACAACTTCACCGGCGTCGACATGACGAGGGCCGAGTTCGTTCGCGAGATCGAGCGCGGGAACTACCCGAACTACCACGTGCGGGACATCAACGGTGTGAAGACGCCCGCCTCGAATCCGGACGGGAACCCTCGCAACAATCTCGATTAGACGGCCAGACGTGAGCAGGTCCTCGAGGACGAACGAAGAGGCCGGCGACGACCGGAGCCGCCGCCGGCGCTGACGACGCTCTAGGCGTCATCTCCCGCGGGCTGCTCGCGCAGCTCGTAGATGCGGGTGTGAACCTGGTCGGCCAGCTTGCTGAGCACGAGCAGGTCGTTGAGGCCGAAGCTCCGAGTGGTCTTCCACTCGCCGTCCTCGGTGCGGTAGAGCCGACCGAAGGTGACGTTGTAGCGGATGGCCCCGTCGTCGCCGACCTGGTTCTGCCAGATCGCGGCCTTGACGGATCCGACGCGGACCTCGTCGATGGGAGTTGGGGTGGACACGTTCTCTTTCCTCCTTGGTTGGTGGGTCTGTGGCTTTCGCCGCTCACCCCCCTTGGCGGCGACCGACAGGCCCACGCCATAGGAGGATGCAGCGAAGGCGCTGGCGCGCCGCGGAGCAGCCGGCACGAGGCAAGGGGGTGCCAGACGGTCCTTAGGCCGATGCGAAGCGGTCTGGCGGTTTCTTGCGCCGGCGCGCGGCGCGCTGTCGCCGAGGCTGCTGTTGAGTGTCACCTTTGACCAGCGGAGCGAGGGGTGTGATCGACAACGTCGCGATCAGACAGACTAGGCGGCTGGGGTGCATCGCTGCGCAGCACGCCACGTGAGGGGTTTCCCGGCCCCGGGAGCGCGGCGGCAGGGAACGAAGCGGGCTCAACGGAGCACGGAAGCGGTGCAGGGCAAGGCGAGAGAGGGGTTGTGGCGAGGACCTCTCTCCGATGGGGTATCTGAGGCGACATCGTCACCGCCGTCCGGTCGGGCGAATGAGAGCTGGTTGACCACCGGGGCCCTTGGGTGCGAGGTGGCGCGAGTGGTGGGTGGAGTAGCTGTCGATGATCACTTCTCGGGCATCAGCGTGGTCTACGCGTCTTCGTAGCTGCACGGCGATTCGGTTGACACCGCCAGAGCTTCCCCACTGGGCCAGTGCGTGGCTGTCGCCATTGAGCAGAGCTGCTTCGACGGAGGTCAGCGTGTCGTTGTCCTTGGGGGTCGGGGCCGCATTGCTCGCCGGTCGGGCGAGCCAAGTGTCGAGTCTCCGGGAGTAGTAGCGTTGAGCCGTAGCGGTGCGCGTCACGACAGCGACGTGCACGGCCGCACCAGCCGCGCGGAGGTAGGACCAGAGAGCCCGGTGGACGTTGGCCCATCGCCGGAGTTCGCGTTGCGTCTCTCGGCCAGGGTCGGCGTAGACGAAGTTAACGGAGTGATCGCCGCCGGCGATGGGCAGCTTGAGGGCGAAGTAGCGGCGCGTATGGATAGCGCCGCCATAGAGGCGTTGGGGGAGGAGGTTGGCTTCGATGCCCCGGCCGGTGAAGTAGGCGACCTTCTCCTGTTCGGTCGCGAGCCACGGTAAGTCCACGTTCTCGAGGATGTAGTCGAGTGAAAGGAGGCGGCGGAAGAGGACCACGGGAGTAGCGACACGGCGATGGCGGAACGGTGCGATGGCGAGGGCGCGGTAGAGGCTGCGCCCGTAGACGCGCGTGAAGCGGTGGCGGCTATCGGGAACGGGGTGTTCGCGGGCGATTCGGCTGTCGACCAAGCGACGGACGAACCGGTGCGCAGCGTTCTCGCGGCAGCTGTGGAAACGACAGAACTGGTGGCGCGTGAACACACCTGAGTGGAGACAGACGAGGGTTAGCCAGGAGGCCTCGGTGGGCGAGAAGCCGAGTGTGCGAAGGGCCGTGTCACGGCCAGCCAAGTGGGGGACGGTGGGTGAGAGCACGACCTAGAAGTCCTCTCGGCCTCGTGGGGCTGCACGATGCGGCGAACAGGCCCGTGTGGTCGGGTCACTTCGGACAGGAAGGTGTGTTGGAAGCGTTCTCATATGCGCCGCAGGAGAGTTCATGCCTTGCCTAGGAGTGACTAGGTCGAAGGCCGCCACGGCTGCAACTGGGAGACCTCGGGCTGGGCTGGAATCACGATGACGCTTCTTCGACCTGGCGTTCCTCGGGCTGCGATGCCTGCGGCTTCCGTGGCGGCATGCAAAGAGCGCCCGAAGCCTGAACGTCGGTAAGCAGTGCGGCGGCAAAGGTCGGTGAGGAAGTACTGGATAGTTCGATCGAGGGGGACGTGAAACGCGTCCTCTTGACTAGTGTTTCTGATAATATCATTATCGCACCTCATTGTGGGTTTCGTCAAGTCCAGAGCTACGGCGCGCCGAGGCAGCAAGCCGAGGACCGCGAAGTTCGGGAATCACAGCGTCGACGCCTGATCAGGAGCACGAGACGAGCGCTGTTGGCAGTGCTGTTGATCGCCGGAGGCTGTTGATCGGCGCCGGTTGGAGCGGAGCGCAACTATCGCCCATCATGGCCCTGGACGATTGCTCGGAGTGACACGGTTCCTCGTGGACGCTAGCGACCTGATCGAACACGGGACGGGATCAACGCGGCGGGCGATCCGATCATGCGTGGAGCGGAAGAACTACCGCCGATCGCCGCTGGCATTCCGCGACTACGCCGAACGGTAGTTGTGTGAGATTCGCTCTGAGCCGCGATGAATGCGCCGGCTGCGAGCGAACCTCCAAGATCGAGGATGAGCGCGGTTACGTAAGGTGGTCGCCGGCGTCACAGTCAGCGTGTGCGATTTCTGCCTGCGGCGCATCGTGCTACTGGCGATCGAGGACGGCCGCGAGCCTCCGCGAGATCCTATGCCCTAGCAAACCTACCCAGCCGAGTCCTCGATGCCATCGCCTCTCGGGCAGCGTCAGTGGGGTCTGGCGGGCCCGCCCTCGAAGTTATGGGCTCCCGTGCGGTTGGGGACGTGGCAGTGGCGGCAAACGAGGCGGCCCGTGGGATCACTCGTCACGGCCAACTAGCATGTCGCGCCGTGAGCCAGTCCTCCCACATCTTCCTTGAGGCCAACAACTAGGTCGCCGCTGGACTGGCGGAGTTCACGGAACCGATGGCGCTCCGCAGTCAGCGCCACGGATCCATAGACCCGCTCGAATCCCCCGGATCTCCGTTGGCCGATGACCTCTGGATGCTCCTCACCGGCTCCAACGGATACCAACGGCCAAGGCGGTCGCCAACAGCAGTGATCGCTTCATTGTCGGTCTCCCGTACAACGTTCCAGAGCTTCGTCAATCACATCAAGGGTACTCTGGACCGACACACGTCCCTCATACTCCGTGCCGCCACCGTTCTGAATCGTCGAGAACACGATCTCACTGTTGCGGTCAGCGGCGCGCACTGTCCGAATGAACCGGTCGACATCCTTCTCGTCCGGTTCAAACAGCCAGCCATCCGACACCAGCCACTGGCTTGACCAAGAGACCGCGCCGTCAATCTGCCACTTCGTCGACGCTGGCCTGGCCTCTACCGCACCACCTCCGATCCGAGGATCGCCAACTCCCAGGGCGAAAAGGCCGTTCGGACACGACATCGCGATCATGTCGGTCTGAGCACGGCGGTCGCAGTTCCGCATCGCCTGCAAGTACGCTTCAAGCACCGGCTTCGTTGGGTGGCCGTTCTCGTTGAAGTTCTGTCCGGCAAGGGCGTAGCACTGGCGCCGCGCCTTTGTCGCCAGGTTCCGGGCTTCCCGACCTGCCCGTTCACTGGTCCATCTCCTGATCCGTCGCTCATACTCCTCGCGTTCACGAATGGCATTCGCGACCTCCCAAGGCGAGGGCAGGTCCAGCCCGCCAGCAAGCGACATCGCGTTCACGCGGTTCACGAAGTCCTCCAGCGACGTCGGGAACGTGTCAGTCGAAGGCCATGATGCCCCGCCCCCGCGGCGCAACTCTCCCGTATCGGAAGGAACAACGAAGACCTGGTCGGGGCTGATGCCGAACAGGACCGAGTGTGACCAATACTCGCTGGTCGGAACAAACGCCCCGACGATCCAGATGTCACCGACACGAGGACGGTATCCCCCAGTGCCCCAGGGCCGCCCGCAGAACACGGCGTCGCCAGCCACGAACTCGCCGTGCTCCATCAGGACGTGAAGTTCGTCCGCGAACTGATGCTCGGGTTCGAAGAGGTGGCGCCGAACACTCAACGTGACTTGGAGTTCCAGAGAAGTAGGGTGTGGATCAAAGCCGCCTGTTACTGCAGACACACGAGCCTCGAACATCGCTTCGGCTCTTGCCGCCCACTCCTCGAAGTCCCAACTCGGTCTAGGGCGAACGTCGAATCTCGGATGCCCCCGGTACAAGTCGTACTCGATGCAGAACTTCCGATCAACGACCGTCGCCCCCTCCTCCAGGCCGAGATCACCTCGCCCGTCCAAACTTCTCCCAGAATTCGCGCTGCCGCGCCGCGACGCGTAGGCCGAGCGCGAGCACGTAGTCCCTGCGGGTGGTGTAGCCCCTCCTCGGCAGCTCGCGGGCTGCCGCGAACTCGGCCGTCAGGGTGCCGTCCGGGTTCAGCACGTCAGATGCCGGAAACCAAGACGTAGCGAGCCTTGTCTGGCCCAAGCAAGGAGAGCAAAGCGCTAGAAGCGCCGCAGCCAAGAAAGATGTCTTCCTGGTTGTTCTTGAGCCACTGAACATCGCGAGTCGAGTCAGTTGCTGCCTCCCTTTTCGTTAGAGCAGGCTTGGGTGAGGAAGAAACTGTCGCAGCGGACCAACCACTGACCTGCATCGGCGTTTCGGAGGCTCGTTGCGCGACCATCCGGACCCGCGCAGACCACGTACTTCAGTCCGCCCGGCTCCCCGAACCAGCCCACCAAGTGTCCGTCCTGGACCGTGAACGACACGCTCTCTTAGCTGGCCCCGGCAACTTCGCCGGTGCAGACCAGGTCTCCGCCGCCGCAGGTCATCGAAGACCGCGTTCTCGACGGCGACGACGGAGCCGGCCGGCAGCGGCAGCTCAAGGTAGTCCATGCCAAGCCGCAGGTAGTCGAACTCACCTGCACTGTTGCTGCCCCTCGGCGGTTGGGGCACTCCTGGCGGCCGTGCTCACGGCCACGCCGTCCACGATAGTCAGCTGGAGCGGTTGGGCCGCAACTTCCTCGACGCTCGCAGAGTGGTCGAGCTTCAGCGCCTACTTTAGAGAAGAGCAGAAGCGCTGGGAGGGTGCCGGTCGCGAGCCGGAGTCGCTTGGGCCGAGCGACCAAGCGTCCAGCAAAGGAGAACGCGCTCTTCATCGTGAGTTCCTCCTCCGGAGTGCAGCTACCTCTGTGCTTGGATGACCTCGTAGACGGCCATCACGTTGACCGCTAGCCGAAGCGCCAAGTCCACGAACAGGAGACTCACCGCGACCCACAGCAGACGCTTCAAGCGCCTCAGGCTCTCGACCGCGGCGACGATCCGGTCAAGGCGCTCGTAGACCGGGCCAATGTCGGGAGTCGTCCTGATTCCCATCGTGTTCTTATCCGGTGATGTAGCCCATCGCTCTCGGTTGTCGGCGCCAACGGCCTCACGCGAGGTGCTGAATGCACTCGACCATCGAACCGCAGGCCACCACGAAGGCGAAGAACGCGATCCAGCGCACACAGAGCAGCACTTTCCGCTCGAACTCGTTCATCGGCAATCCTCCTCTCACCTGCACAGCCAAGTCGACCTGATTGTAAGTCAGATGAAAGAATGGGGAAAGTGTGCCTATCAAATCATAGGGCCAGGACGGAGGCGTCCTAGCTATTGACGGGGGGCGACGCCTTCGCGCCGGGTTGTTGCCCCAGGTTTGGTCGACGCAGCGAAGACGCCACCCCCACAGATCACGTTAGACGCTGAACTCACTCAACCATCGAACCGCACGTCCAGGTTCGGTGGCCTCAGCGCCATTGAAGCGCTGCCGGCCCCGGCCCTGCCCAACGCCAACACACATCGCGCAAGCACATGCAACGCCGTGCGCCGGAACGTCCAGGCCATCACGCTCGGAGACTCTCAAGAGGGGGACCGTTAACGAAAGCTCTATACTAGGCTCGACCACTACGCAGACGCGCCTATCAAGTGATAGGTAACAGGAAGGAGCCGTTGTATTGGTCAGCCGGGTGCGGGCGCCGTGCCGGGAGCCACGTGCCTAACCGTTCCCTTTGCCGCCCGGAAACCAGCCGAGGGTGCGGACGAGCTGAACCAGTTGCGCTTGCCGTTCGATGCCCAACTTGGCGAAGATGCGATGCAGGTGCCAGCGGATCGTGCCCTCACCGCGTCTACAGGTCGCGGTCGCCTGCCGCGGCGTCAAACCTGCGGCCAGCAGCATCGCCACCTCGGCTTCCGCGGGCGTGAGTCCCAGGACTCCGGTCAACAGACCAGGGTCGACGCGCGCCGGTTGTTCGGCGTCCACGATCAGAGCGAGCGCGGCGATACGCCCGGGTTCACAGTCGGAGCCGGAAGTGGCAATCGGGGTCACATGCATCATGAACGGTGCCGTCGCGTGCTCGCGTTGCAACAGCATCGAGCCGCCGGCGGCGCCCCCGCAGGACGTTCCAAGAGCGCCTGCGACCAGGCGTTGGAGTTGCTTGTCGTCGGTCTTCGACGTCGCGTGGAGAAACCCGCACTCGTCGTGCAGCACACGACGGCAGCAAAGGTGTGCGAGCGCCGTGTCGTTCGCCGCTGCGATGCGCCCACGCCGGTCGAGTTGCACGATCCCGATCCGCTTGTTCTCGAGTATCGCATCCATGGATCGGCCGAGCGCGTCCGCCTGCACGAGGGCCCGCCGCACCCGTGTGAACTGCAGCAAGTGTGGCTTGAGAGCCTGGATCATTCTGACCTGGTCCGAAATCCAGTCGCTTCCGCCCACGGGATTGGCGATCTGCCAGGTGATCTTCGCACCGTCCGGCAGTGCAAGGCGCATGTTCAGGCCGTTCTGGACCTCGGCCCGCACCATTTCGTTGTAGACGGTCGACTGCTTGCGTTCCCGAGCGGTGTAGAGGGACCGCACATCGACGAGTTCCCCGGGAAGCAGTCGCCGAAGCCGCGGAATGCGTTCGTCCACCTGGTAGAGCCTGCCGAAGTACCTCTGTTCCCAGTAGGTGCTGTGTTCCCCTTGGAAGTAGATCCGGGCCAGCGAGATCTCGACATCGCCGGTCGCGCCTTCGTCGCCGATCACGACGATGTTGCCGGTTGCGCCGCAGGCCTCGTCCATCCTCTTCGACGCCTCCGCCCAGCAGGCGTCGTCGAACGCCGCATCGTTGAGCGCCGCCAGAGCCCGATCGTAGGAGTCCTGTCTGCTCACTGCGAGTCTCCCTCGAACCAGGCGTGCTCCGGCCGCGCCAGAATGAGGTCGATCAGGCCCTGAACGGCTCGGGCCTGCGGTCGTTGCCCGTTGGTTTCCGCGTGGTGGGCGATCTCGCGAGCCTGCGGGATGAACTCCATGTAGAAGCGCTCCGCGACCTCGAACATGCCGTGCCAGTGGGCGTAGTCGGGTGCCATCATGGAGGCGCCGTGGCGGGCTCGACGCCCCTCGTGGTGCCAGAGGTAGAACCACGTCCACTCGATCTCCTCGTCGAACTGGGTCGGCGTGCGGAGTCCGTGCTCGAGCAGAGACACCATGATCTCCCGCCCCGGCTTGGCGAACTTCTCGTTGTAAAGCGTCACGAAGTCGTCGTACTGGCGGTAGAAGGCGTTGACGTAGTCGGGCGTGTGGCAGTGGGAGCAGACCTCCTTCATACGCGTCCGCTTCGCCTCGGCGGTGTCGGCGATCTGTTCGCGGCGCTCGGACGGGTCGGCAGTGGTCACGATCCGGTGCTCCGCGTCCGTGTCCATCGGCAGGCTGACCGGCGGGCGGTTCGTCCAGGAGATGCGCTCACCTGGATCGTGCGTGATGCGGCCGTCGTTTCGGGTGTGGCCGGACATATGGCAAGTGGCGCAGGTCGGCGCCGCCGAGTAGTCCTCTCCCAGCACCCAGTCCTCGGCGTCCAGGTTCATCGAGTCGGTCAGGTCGCGGTAGGCGACGCCGTGTTTCGACTCCTCGTAGATCTCCTTCTGCGGATGGTCGGGGCCGAGGTGGCACTTCCCGCAGTTCTCGGGCTGGCGTGCGCGGCGCGGCGAGAAGTCGTGCCGGCTGTGGCAGGCGCTACAGGAGCCGCGGGAGCCGTCCAGGTTGAGCCGGCCGATGCCGGTGTTCGGCCAGGTGCCGGGGTCGAACAGCGGGCGCCCATCGTCGTTGTGCAGGATGCGGCCCAGGGCATCGGCGTTGGTCGGCATGCCGTCCTCGTCGGGCTGCAGGTCGTCCACGGTGACGGTGCCGCCGTCCGTGGCCCGCAGGGCGACCTTGGAACCGTGGCACTGCTGACAGCCCAGGAAGGCACTCGCGAAGCCGTTGACCGGCTCCATCGGGCGACCGGGAGTCGGTGAGTGCGGATCGAACGGCTGCGTCGCACCCTCGACCGTCTCAGCGAGGAAGTTGTCGAGCGACGCGAGGATGTTGCCGCCGGCGGCGTGGTGGCTGCGCGCGAACTCCTCGGCCTCGGCCGGATGGCAGGCGGCGCAGTCTCGGGGCGTAACCACGGTCGCAATCACGAAGCCGTAGTGGCCGTGGCTGTCGGCGTCCTCCGCCACCGCCTGATGGCATTCCACGCAGCCGACGCCCTTCTCGGCGTGGGTGCTGCCGCGCCAGTGGTCGATGATCCCGGGATTCGTCTCCTGGTGGCATTCAACGCAGTCGACCGAACTCGCCGGCGCGACGACATGCGCTGGACGCAGACCGGCCTCTTCGGCACGACGAACCGTCTCGAGTCGCTGCACGAAGACCAGGGAGACCAGGAATAGCCCTCCGAGGCAGCCGATGATGATGCGCTTGGTTTCGAGGGTCATGGGGAATCTCTCCCGGTCGTCAGTGTGGAACCAGCGCTTCCCACACGGTCATTCCGATGATCAGGAGCGTCGCCGCCACGCCGATCCAGACGCTCGCTTCCCGGAAGGGGGTGCGGCGCCGGAACCAGGCGTCGATGAACGGCCACGCGAACATGACGAAGACGATCAGGCCCATGCTGAGCACGGCAGCGGTGCCGCCCATCAGCTTGAGCCAGCGGAAGGTGACGTAGAAGAACCACTCCGGCTTGATCTCCTCGGGGGTGGTCATCGGATCGGCGAGCGGTCCCATCGTGGCCGGCGCCAGCGTGGCCAGGGCGCTGAGCAGGACCATGAGCACGAGGCCGATGATCAGTTCGGTGTAGATGTGGTCGGGAATGAACGGGAACTTCCCTTCTTCCTGCGGGGGTTCGTCGCGGAAGCGGAGTTCGGTCACGCCTTGGATGCGGACGAGAGCGATGTGTACCGCGACCAGCGCCACCAGGAACCCCGGTAGAACGGCGGCGTGCAGCACGAAGAACCGCGCCAGGGTGCGCTCGTTGTACGCCTCGCCGGCGAGCAGCATGCGCTTGAGGAAGCCCCCAACGACGGGAATCGTGTCGGCGATGTTGGCCGAGACGGTGGCCCCCCAGTAACTGAGCTGCTCGAAGACGAGGCTGTAGCCCGTGAATCCGAGCATCAGCGTGCAGATGAGCAGCAGCATGCCGACCATCCAGTTCAACTCCCGCGGCTTGCGGTAGGCCCCGGTGAAGTAGACGCGGAGCTGGTGCAGGACGACGGCGGCGATCATCAGCGTCGCCGCCCACTTGTGGACGCTTCGCAGATACCAGCCGAACGTGGCGTCCTCCGTGATGTAGCGGACGGACTCGTAGGCCGTCGACGGGTGAGGCTGGTAGTAGAAGGCGAGCAGGACGCCGGTGACGACCTGGACGACGAACAGATAGGCGGGGGTGCCGCCGAGCGCGAACCACCAGCGCTTGAGGTGGTATGGAACCGGCTCGTTGGTCAGCTCGCGCAGGGCTCCTGGTTCGATCGGGATGCGGCCGTCGATCCAGCGACTGAGCGCGGTCACGATCTGCGTTCCGGCACGACCAGTGGAGTCGCCTCCACCTTGATGAAGACCATTCCGCCCCGCACCTCGATCGGGTAGCCCGAAAGCACCATGCCCTCCGGCGGGCCGGAGACGCCGCGGCCCTCGCGATCGAAGACTCCGTTGTGGCACGGGCAGAAGTAGCGGTTGTGCTGCGGCTGCCAGTGGACCTGGCACCCGAGGTGCGGGCAGACGTTCGAGAGGGCCGTGAAGTCCCCGGTGGCGCCCGTGTCGTCGCGGCGGGTCACGTGAACCTCCGCGCCGGCCGGCGTCGTGTAGATCAGACTGTCGCCGACGGCCAGGCGGTCCGTCGGCGTAACGAACTGCCAGACGGTTCCGGAGTCTCCCGCGGGATAGAGGAAGCGCCCCAGAACGGAGCCGAAAACGCCGTAGCCGCCGAGCAGCCCCGCCGCCATCGTGGCCCGCGACACCGCCACGATGAACCGGCGGCGCCGCGTGTCAGCGGGAGCGTCCTGCGACCTTCGGTTCATCTCAGGGGCATGTCCCCGGAAACGCCATCACATACGTGACCGCCGGCGCTGGAAGGCCCGGTTCGTTACCGTACTCCGGCACCACCCCGGTCACTTGTCCGTCACCTGAATCAGGTGGCCCAGATCCGTCGTCGAAGCACCGAACACCCACACGTGCCCGTTGTTCTTGCGACCGTCCAGCACGTTGATCAGTACCTCCCGCCATCTTCATCAGAGAGACGAGTGTACAGTCGTAATGAGAACTTGAAGTGAATATGGGAGCTACATGAGCGAATACTGGGATACTCTCGGTCTTGCCGGCGTGCTGGGGCAGGTGCCAGACGGGTTCGCTATCGTCGCGTTCCTTCGTCGACGCAGGAACGACGTCCAGCGATGCCAGCCCCAGCCGACAGTTCGGCGTTTAGCCGCGAGCGCGACGCAATGCATCTCTCCTCGTTGAGCGAGACCCTGCTGCGCATCAGTGCGAGCCTGGATCTCGAGACCGTGCTGCGGGAGGTGATGGACGGGACGCGCACGTTCACCGGCGCGAGTTGCGGCTGCATCGTCACCTTCGACGAATCGGGAGCGGCCGAGGACTTCCTCACCTCGGGCATGACCGAGGACGAACACCGCGCGATGCTGGAGTGGCCGAGCAGGATGGGGCTGTTCGAGCAATTCCGCGATCTGCCGGGCCCGCTACGGCTACCGGACTTTCCCGACTTCGTGAAATCGCTGGGGTTCGACTGGGATCTTCAGCCGATCGCCACGGCCCTTCTAACGCCGATGCGCCATCTCGGCGCGCACGTCGGCAACTTCTACCTGGGCGACAAGGAGGGCGGGGCGCAGTTCACGGACAGGGACCAGGAGGTGCTGCTGCTCTTCGCCGCGCAGGCGGCGGCGGCCGTCGTCAACGCGCGCATTTACCGGGCCGAGCAACGGGCGCTCTCCCACCTGGAAGCGCTGGTCGAGATCTCGCCGGTGGGTGTCCTGGTGTTCGACCCGGCCACCGGCCTGCCGAACCTGGTCAACCGGGAGGCGCGGCGCATCGCCGAGGCCCTGCGCATTCCCGGCCGCCCGGCCGAGGACTCGCTCGAGTCGATGACGTGCCGCTTCTCCGATGGCCGCGAAACCGTGCACGACCGCTCCTCTCTGGCCGCCACGCTGCAACTCGGCGAGCGGGTGCGCGTTGAGGAAGTGACGCTCTCGACGCCCGACGGACGGAGCCTCACCACGCTGATCAGCTCGACCCCGATCCACGCCGAAGACGGCACGGTCGAGTCCGTGGTGGTCACGATGCAGGATCTGGCGCCGCTGTAGGAGCTGGACCGCATGCGGGCGGAGTTCCTGGGCATGGTGAGCCACGAGCTGCGCACGCCCCTTGCCGCGATCAAGGGTTCCGCCGCGACGGTACTGGCCACGAATCAGAACTTCGCCCCGGCGGAGACGCGGCAGTTCTTCCGCATCATCGACCAGCAGGCGGACCGCATGAGCAGGCTGATCGGGGATCTGCTCGACGCGGGCCGGATCGCCGCCGGCGCGCTCTCGGTGGCGCCCGAGCCTTCGGACCTCGGCGAACTCGTCGAGCAGGCGCGTACGGCGTTCCTGTCGGGCAACGGCCGGCACATGGTGCGCATCGACCTGCCGCCGGACCTTCCCCGCGTGATGGCGGATCGGGGACGGATCGTGCAGGTACTGAACAACCTGATCGCCAACGCCGCCCGGCACTCGCCGGAGAGCGCGCCGATCCGGGTCGCCGCGGTCCGCGAAGGCACGCACGTCGCCGTCTCGGTTTCTGACGAGGGCCGGGGGGTGGCGCCGGAGCGTCTGGGACGCCTGTTCCAGAAGTACGGCGGTGCGGACGGGGCCGGGCGAGGCGTCGGGGGCGGGCTGGGGCTCGGCATCTGCAAGGGACTGGTGGAAGCGCACGGCGGGCGCATCCGCGCGGAGAGCGCCGGACCTGGCCAGGGCGCGTGCTTCACCTTCACGATCCCGGCGGCCGGTGAGGCGGCCGAAGACCGAGCCGATGCCGGCCGGGCGCCCGGACGGCGCGCATCGCGGCGGGAGACCCGGGAGCGGCCGCGCGTCCTGGTGGTGGACGACGACCCGCGGATGCTGCGCTTCCTCCGCGATGCGCTGGTGGGCGCGGGCTATGCGCCGCTGGTCGCCGGCGACCACAAGGACCTGGCCCGCGTGCTGGAAGTGGAGCGGCCGGCGCTGGTCGTGCTCGACCTGATCCTGCCCGGGACGGACGGCATCGAGCTGATGAGGACCATGCCCGCGCTTGCGGACCTTCCGGTCATCATGATCTCCGGCTACGGCCGCGACGAGACCGTCGCGCAGGCGCTCGAGGCCGGCGCCGAGGACTACATCGTCAAACCGTTCTCGCCGACGGAACTGACCGCCCGCGTCCGCGCCGCCCTTCGCCGCCGCGCCGACCCGGACCCCTTCGTGCTCGGCAATCTCGCCATCGACTACGACGCCAGGCGAGTCACGCTCGCCGGACGTGCGGTCGAACTCACGGCAACGGAGTACGAGTTGCTGCGCGTGCTCTCGCTCGATGCGGGCCGGGTCGTGACCCACGACGCGCTGTTGCGCCGGGTTTGGCACCGGCGCGGGAAGATGAAGGCCAACCCGAAGCTCCTGCACGCCTACGTCAAGCGGCTGCGCCGCAAGCTCGACGACGACCCCGCCCGGGCCGCCCACATCGTCACGGAGCGGGGCGTGGGCTATCGCATGCCGGTGCCGGGGGAGGACTAGCAGTCTGGGGTTAGCTCCCCGCTTGACCACCTGTCGTTTGATAGGCGCGCCTTCTTCCTGCCTTGGGACAGACTCTCCGCATGGGGAAGGTCGTGAAGTACGATGGCGAGGAGTTCGAGCTTTCGGAGCCGAAGAACTGTCAGATCGAGGTCGTAGGCGTGGGACTGACCGGCCAGATCACGATTCACGAGGCTACGGGGAAGTTCCGCGAGTCGGTCCTGGGGTGGGGCAGCGATCAACCTACGATGCAGGCGGCTGTTCTGGCGGTTTGCAGGCGGATGCTGTTGAGATCGAAGGGAGCGACACGCGAGACGCTGTGCAAACAGATGGCCGACTACTACGAGGATCTGGAGAGCGGCGGCTAGCGGACGGACAGGAGACGCCGATGGCGGGCCACGCGGAACCTACAGCTTGAAACGAATCCCCGCCAACCAGCGCGTGCCGAGCTGCTCGTGCGTGTTGATCCGGTTCTTCAACCCGTCCAGATAGCTGCGATTCGCCTCGTCGGTCAGATTGACTCCCTCGACCGTGATCATCAGGTTCTCGTTGACCTCGTAGAACGCCGACAGATCGAGCCGCCTGTTCTCGTCGGTCCAGCGCCCGCCCCGGATCGTCGATCCATCCGGCAGGCTGATCGTTGCCCCGCGGTCGAAGGCATCGAGAAAGCTGTCCCTGTAGTTCCAGGCCAGACGCACGCCGAAGCCTCCCGCTTCGTAGAACGCGACGAAGTTGTAGACCTCCTCCGAGGTGCCCGGAATCTGCCGGCCCTCCTCGTCTGTGGCGTCGGTGAACGTGTAGTTGGCCTGCACGCCCAGACCGTCGAACGGCGCCGGCAGGAAGGAGAACACCTGGTGGACGGCCAGTTCGAAGCCCTCGATCTGACCGTCGATGTTCACCGGCGAGGTCAGCAGGGCCTCTACCGTGATCGTCTCCCTGGTTATCGGGTTGAACACCGCGAGAGGCGCGATGCGGCCGGTCGATCCGAACCCGGTCAGGTCGCTCACGTCCTTGTAGAACACGCCCGCTGAGAGCAGGCCGCCGCTGTGGGTGTAGTACTCAGCGGAGAAGTCGATCTGGTCTGCCACGAAGGGGTCGAGTTCGGGGTTCCCGTTGAACGCCACGTAGGCGCCGTCGTCCGAATCGGGCGGAAGGATGGAGCCGTCCGCGTCGTCCACAACGTCATAGACGTTGACCGCCGCCCGCGTGTCCTCCGGGCGGGGGCGCTTCATCACCCGCGCCACGGCGGCGCGCAGCACTGCCCGATCGGTTACCTCCAGCGCGATATTGGCGCTGGGAAGAACACGGGTGTAGTCGTGACCCACGGTGGCACGCGTCTGGGCGAAGTCGCCCGGGTCGAAATCGCGGTCGTTGACCACCGTGACGCCAGTCGACGCGAAGTCCGTGCCCACGACGCGCAGCCCCACGTTGCCGCGCACGGGCTTGCCGAACAGCTCGCCCGAGCCGTTGAACTGCGCGTAGGCCGCCCACGAGTCCGTCTCGCTGTCGTAATTGTCCTCGAACAGGCGGTCGGTGCGGCCGGCGTCGGGCAGGATCCAGCCCATCGACTGCGCTCTCAGGAACATCTCCCAGGAGTCGGGATACACGAATGGATCGAACCCCCCGATGCCCAGCAGGTCGCCATAGTCCGAGGGCGACCTCTCCGGATCGTTGTAGAACTCCAGCAGATCATCGACATCGCCCGTGAACTCGTGTCCCGGCCGAACGCGCTCCTCCCGGCGCGAGAACCATCGAGCGCCGAAGTCCAGCGTGTTCCAGAAGCCGCTTCCCATGTCGAGTGTGAAGTCCTTCTGAACGGCGGTCTGTTCGTGGTCGTAGAAGTCGAAGTTGCCGCCCGGATTGAAACTCAGTCGCCGCCCGGGCACCTGGTAGTGGGCCGGGTCGCTGAGGTCGAAGCCGCCGGGATTGATGAAGGAGAAGCCCGCGTCGCCGCCGCTCAGGCGGTAGCCGAAGAACTGGCCGTCCGGCAGCTCGAATCCCCTGATCTCGATCACCGCGTTCCCCTGCGTGCGTTCCTCGACGACGTTCGAGGTGAAGGAGATGGAGCCCGTGCCGAAGAGCCGGTCGCCGAGCGTGTACTCCGCGCCCAGGTTGTAGATCCCGAGTTCCTCCCCGTCCCGGCGGACGGAACTCCGGGAGAGAAAGCGCAACTCGGAGAACTGGGCTTCCACGATCGTGTTGTTCCCGTCGACGACGGCCGTTCCCGGAACCAGTTCCGATGAGTGCCAGCGGATCTCGTTCTGGCTGTACTGGCGGAACTTGTCCTTCTCGGACGCCGTGGCATCGAGAGAGAACGTGACTCTCTCGGCGGGCCGCCACTGCATCGAGAGGTTGTAGGTGCTGTCGTCGTCCTCCCGCTCGTTGTAGCGCGTACGCGACTTGTCCGGGTACAGATCGTCGATGCCGTCGCCATTCACGTCGCCGAACCCGCTGCGGAAACCGCCGGAACGATCATCGTGGTATGCGTCGCGGCGATAGGCGCGGGTGCCGCTGTAGACGTCCAGGATGAGGCCGAACTCGTTTCCGAAGGTCCTGCCGATGCCGACGGAACCCACCGGCGTCAGTCCGCCCTCCAGAGGCTCGTAGTTCGCTCGCAGACGGCCGGTGATGACTGCGTCCTGCTCCAGCGGACGCGCCGTGCGCACATTGACCGTACCTCCGACAGCGCCTTCGACCTGCTTGGCCGTGGGGGTCTTGTACACCTCCAGTGCGGTGCCTAGGTCGGCGCCCAGAACGCCGATGTCGAGACCGGCGCTGTCGTCGGCGGCAGCGCCTGGGACCACTCCGATGCCGTTGACCGTCACCTTGGTGAAGAAGGAAGACAGGCCGCGCAGGCTGACTTCGCGCCCGGCGTTGTCCTGCCGCCGCAGTTGCACGCCGGTCACCCGTTGCAGCGCGTCGGCGATGTTGGGGTCGGGCAGTTTGCCGATGTCCTCCGCGGAGATGGCGTCGACGATCTGATTGGCGGAGCGCTTGATGGCGGCCGCGCGCTGCAGGGCGCCGGCGAAACCGACGACGGTTATCTCTTCGCCTTCCGGCAGTTCGATGATCTCCTCCTGCTCCTCCTCGCCCTGCGGAGTTTCTTCCTCCGACTGTTCCCCCTGCTGCTGGCCGGCGGCCCCGCCTGCCACGAGCAGTACCGCGCAGAGGAACACCCCGGCGAGCCTGCCTCCCGGCACTGGAAGGTTCGGCTTGTCGAGAAACGGCGTGCGAAATGCATCGATCCGGTGAATTGCCTCCGTCATCTTCCCTCCTTGCCAAGTACTCTGACTCAGCCGCTACGAAAGCGCGCCTATCAAATGGCAGGGCGCCGCGCCGGTCCCGCCCCCTCTCGGGGCCGACCAGGACGGCGGCGCCTGACCCCTTTCGTTTGATAGGCGCATTTCCTGTTCTTTGCTTTCAAACTTGTGGGCCTGCGTCGGCGAGGACTTCCGTCAACGGGTCAACACAAGGAGGCAAGTCACTGGATGCGCAGGATCAACATCGTCGTCGCGCTCGGAGCAGCCCTGGCAATGTCGGGTGCCGTGCTGAGCGCACAGGGAACCGCTGTTCCCGCGGCCCGGGCGTTCGCGGTCACCTCGGCGCCGATCAACGCCCCCGACCTGGTCGACGCCGATCTGACGATCGACTCGATGACCCGGTCAGGCGCGCTCGAACTCGTGTCTGCGAACCCGGATCGGCAACTGCCCGGGCACCGGCACGAGTACCTGAGGCAGGTCCACCGCGGCGTCCCGGTCCATGGCGCGGGCCTTGCCCGCCAACGCCAGGACGGTGCGACCATCTCGGTCTTCGGCACCGTCTACGACGAGATCGACATCGACTCGGTTCCGACGCTGTCGGCCGAAGCCGCGCTCGATCGCATCGAAGCGGTCGCGGGAGCGCCGCCGGCGACGAGCGAAGCGCCTCGCCTGGCGATCCTGCCGACGGAACTCGGTGAGCTCGTGCTCACGTGGAGTGCGCCGATGCGGGACTTCCACACCTGGTTCATCGACGCCCACAGCGGCCAGCCGGTGAAGCGAGTCGAACATCTCTACACCGAATCCGCTGTCGGATTCGGCAGAGGCATCACCGGGGCGCCTCAGAAGGTCAGCGCCTGGCATACCGGCGTCGGCTATCAGGCGTGGGACCGCCTCCGGCCAGCCGAGATCGTGACCATGGACGGTAGGGGAGAGCTCGTTGATCGGGTCGCCCTGTTCTTCCCGACGCCAGCGTGGCTGGAAGCGGTCGCGTGGGACGACGACAACGAGTGGGCGAACGCTTCCATCACGGACGCTCACGCGCACCTCGGCATGACGTACGACTACTTGGCCCAGCACCAGGACTGGCACGGAATCGACGGCGAAGACGGGCGCATCCTCGCGATCGCGAACCTCACCGGCTACTACAACGCGTCCTACCTCCGACCTCCATTCGGACCGCAGGGAAGCGGCCTCATGTCGTTCGGCGTGTCGCGCGACGACGTACCCCTGGTGACGGTCGACATCGTCGGCCACGAGTTGCAGCACGGAGTCACGAATGAGGCAGTGCGTGCCCGCACCGGACTGCCGGTGATCGGACGCCAGACCTTCGCTCTGGGACCCTCCTCTCTGACGGTGGAGGGCGAGACGATCCGCTGTGGCGACTACCACACGTTTCCAGCGATTCCCTTGCTTCGAGAAGAAGAGAAGTACGCCTACATGTGCTTGGACGAGGATTTCCGCACCACCACGTCCCGCAACGGACGCTTCGCGATGTGGATGTACGAAGGCGGTGCACTCCACGAGGCCTACTCCGACATCATCGGCACTGCGGTCGAGTTCTCGGTCCACCCGCCAGGGGAAGGACTGCTGCACGCGGACTACCGGGTAGGCGAGGACATAGGGCGCGTGATACGTCGGCTCGATGCTCCACACTCATTGGACCTCGGTTCGGGGTACACGTTGCCTGACTCGATCAATCAGGCGTTCCGGTTCGTCGGAGTTCTTGTCCCGATCGGTCGCTACACCACCATCAGATACACCCGTTGGGGCATGAGAGGCAACCGGCCTTTCCGACTCTCCAGTGACGGCTACAACGGCGTCCACTGGAACTCCACCATCCTGAGTCATGCCTTCTACCTTGCCATCGAGGGAGGCACGCACAGCAGCGGAGCAACGGTCACAGGCGTTGGCGGAGCCAATCGACATCTGGTCGAGCAGGCGTTCTTCCGCGGACTGGCTGATCTGGCACCTCCGTCCATCACCTTCAGGATCATGGGTTCCTTGATCCGGCAGTCGGCTATCGACCTCCACGGTTCCGGAAGCGCCGCCTTCGTGGCCATCCACGAGGCGCTGACCGCAGTAGGACTCTGACCGATGGAGGAACTGACTCGGATGAAAGCGACTTCGTGGCTTGCGGCGGCAACCCTGCTCGTGCTCGCGTCGTCCGCGCCTGCGCTGGCCGAGGACGAAGGCCGAGTGACGATCTCCATCGGTGGCGGCGTACTCGCGACATCAAGCGCTCCCGAGGGCACCTTCGACTTCGACCACCAACTGTTCGGCGGCGAAGCCGGGAGCTTCGATGCCGACTACGGCGGCGGCGAGGCTTCCCACTACGAGGCTTCGATTGCGGTGCGTCTGCGCGAGCGGTTCGGACTAGGACTCACCTGGTCGACATCGGTACTCGACGACGACGCCGACATCGTGGGCCGATTGCCGCATCCCTTCCTCCACGAGAGCCATCGAACGGTCGAAGGAACAAGTGGCGGACTCTCGCGTGACGAGACTGCGGTGCATCTCTCGTTGCGGTGGCGAGTGCGGGCCGGCGAGAAGTCCGACCTGACGTTCTTCGGCGGTCCCTCCCACATCGAACTCGAGTACGACCTCGTGACGGGAGTCCGCTTCGACCAGGCCTACCCGTTCGATAGGGCGTCCTACGCCGGCGTCGACGCCGAAACGACGTCGGGAGATGCCGTCGGCTTCCACATCGGCGCCGAGATCGTCCGCTGGCTCAACGAGACAGTCGGCCTCGGCTTCCTGGTCCGGTTCAGCGAGGCCTCAGTCGACCTGAACGGCCCCGATGGCAGCACCATGGCGGTCGATGGCGGCGGTCTCGATGCCGCCCTGGAACTCCGTTTTCGGTTCTGAGCCGGCCCCGGGGCATACACCCGGCGCTTGGGCGTTGCCCCCGTCAATCGACGCGAGGAACACCATGACTGATTCACGCGGCCACGCCGCCAGCTGCATCGGCAGCCCCGGGTTCATCGGCACCACCGTTCTCGCAGGGCTGATGTTCGTCCAGGCGCTTCCCTGCGACGCCCAGGGCGAAGAAGAGCCGGGTGCTTTCCGCACCCTCGATCTCGAGAACAGACCGGCCATCGTCGAGCCCGACCGGAGTGATCCGCGGGTAGCCCCGTGGCCGCCGGAACGAGTTGTCTCCGAGTCCTCCGATTGCTCGTCGTTCTATCGCCAAATCCGGACGACTTCGGGGAATGCTCTGGTCGAAGCGGTGCTAGCTGCCGAGTTCCATTGCATCGACGATCTGGAGTGGATCGGAGACCAACCCGAAGTCCAGCATGCCGCGTCAAGCGAGAGGCACGTGGTCGACGTCGCGCGGGCGGTTCCGGTGACGATGTCTCGTTACGCTGCCGAGGCGAGAGCCAAGGATGACGTCTTTCGCCTGTTCCTCTATCTCGACAAGGCACGCGACATCCGCCTTTGGTGCCGCGAGCGGCGGAGGTGCGAGGGCCAGGTCTGGCACTCGGCGGAGACGTACTCCCTGGACGCGGGTTCGCCGGCGGGGGACGCCCTCAGAGGCGCCTTCGACGCCTACGTCGAGCACCCGACCTTCATGAGTCGGAACGACGACCACCACGCCGAGATCCTGGGTCGCGTCGTATCGATCCTGGGTCGCTTTCCGCTGCAGGAGGATCATCTGGGCGTCGTCACCAGATGGCTGAAAGCCTGGGACGAGGAGTACGCGAGTTCGCCGTCTTACCAGTTTGCGATGCTGGGGGTTCTCAACATCGCGTACTCCTGCCACCGCAGACCTTCGGCGTGCGGCCTCCCCTACGCAGGTGACGCGGAGTTGTTCGACGGTCTGCGGGACTTCGTGATGGACCCCGAGTGGCTCGGCTCCAGTTCTCAGCGCATCCTCGAGCTCTCAACCATCGAGCTGGGGCGTTTCAGCCTGTACGCGGGTTCGGCGAACTACGACCGGCTTCCCGCCGCCGTGCGCTCGGTCCGGGGCCGCCATCGGGGCACGTCGCGAGGGAACGGCATCTGGCTGCGCCTGGTCGGTTCCATCGACTACAACGACGGCACGAATTGCGCCCGTTACGGGTTGTGCGACTGGTATGCCGGCGCCGGCTTCAACGCCCGGTTCCGGCGGGAGCTCTTCACGGGGAGGCGAACCTGTTTGCGGAACGCCTGTGCGGGAGACACGATCTCCCTGCATGCCCAGGGCCTTGGCGAGCGCGAGCTGGACGTTGCCTGCCGGCGGCTCAACGAGCACAGCCGGACCTTCGAATCGATGTTCGACACCCAATGCAGGCCGGTTCAGGGAGACGTCAACTCGCATCTCGATCTCTTCATCTTCAGTGACGGCGCGTCCTGCGAGGACTTCGAGTCGGCGGTCTTCGGCCGCGACCCGGATAGCTGCAGCGGCATCTTCTGGGAAGGGGACGCGTCTTCCCCCGGCTCCGTCGCCGTGACGACCGAGAAGGAGGCCGGTGACCCCTACATCGATCCCGAGCTGGCCATCTGGAACTTCGAGCACGAGTACGCGCACTACCTCGACGCCCGCTACAACAAGCACGGCCCCTTCACGGGCGATCCGGCGATTCAGGGCTGGAGCGAGGGGATTGCGGAGTACTTCGCCAACTCCGTCACCGAGTACCACCACGGGAAGGGCCGCTGTTCATCGACCCACTCACTCACCGATACTCTGCTGCTCTCCGGGTCGATTCCGACCTCGTACAACCAGCGTCACATCGTGATTCGCTTCCTGATGGAGAACTGGCGTCCCTTCGTCGACGGGATGCTGCGGTTGATGCGCCAGGGCAGGTACGACGAGTTCAAGGCGTACGTCGCCCGCGAAGGACCGAAGGCTGAACCGGCTTGGGAGGCGTGGGTGGACTCGGGCTGCGTTCGCAAATCCGTTCCTCCGCCGCCTGCCGAGCCCGAGGGACCCTGTGAGCGGAGCGAGCGGACCCTTTGCCTTCTGGAGGAACGCTTCGAGGTGAAGGTCGACTGGTGGACCGCCGCCGGCGAACCGTCGCACGCCTACGCGGTGGAGGCGGGCACCGAAGATTCCGGGCTCTTCTGGTTCGTCGATGGTCAGAACTGGGAGATTCTGATCAAGGTGCTCGACGGCTGCGAGTCCAATGGCCACGTCTGGGTCTATGGCGCAGCGACAACGGACCTCGGGTACTCGATCCGGGTGCGAAACACCGTGACAGGCACGGTCAGGAAGTACGGCAACGAGCCGGGCAGCCCGTCGCGGGCGATCGCCGACAGTCGCGCGTTCTCTGATGGCTGCCAGCGGGCGAGGCGCTAGAGGGCGAGCGCCCGCTCATCAGATGGAAGTGAGATCCATGGCAGCCGTCCCGTCCCGTCTGCACGTCTTCTCGTTGGCGGCGGGCATGATCCTCTCGCTCGAAGCGCCTGTCTCGGTTCTCCAGGCCCAGGAGGCGGCGAGCCCACCGGTCGTCCGCATCGCCTTCGTCGCCGATGCGGCGGATCAGTTCGCCGCTGACATCCGCGCTCTGGTCCGGCAGGAACTCCTCGCGCTGGCCCGCGACGATTTCGACCTCCGGTTTCCCGAGGAGTTCTTCGTCACCATCGACGGTACGGCCGCGGGCGCCGCCCGGGCCCTTGAACGGCTGCTCGCCGATGACGAGGTGGCGATGGTGGTCACTCGGGGCCTGCGGTCCTCGGAAGTGGCCGTCCGCGGAGCGCCGTGGCCGAAACCCGTCATTGCGGCCTCGGCCTTCGATCCGCGGCTGCAGGGCTTTCCGGAAACCGACGGCACAAGCGGCGTGACGAACCTGACCTACATCGCACCGCCCCCGCCGGGACCCGTGGTGCGCGATCTGGCCAAGTTCCGGGAACTGGCGAGTTTCACCCGGGCGGCCATCCTGGTGGACGAGAGGGCCGCTGAGACCTTTGCGGCCTTCAGCGACCGGGTGCTCGAAGCGACGGCGGAACTGGGGATTTCGCTTGAAGCCGTGCCCGTGGGCGCGACCGCGGCGAGCGCCCTCGACCGACTTCCCCATCGCAGCGAAGCGGTCTACGTAGCCCCGCTGCCCGGCCTGAGCCCGCGCGAGTTCGAACTCCTTGCCGAGGGGCTGGCGGACCGTGGCCTGCCCTCGTTTTCCTACTCGGCCGAAGACGTGGCCAGGGGCGTCATGGCTTCGCTTGGGTCGGTCGACCTGCCGCTGACGGCACGGCGGATCGCGCTCAACGCCTACCGCATCCTGCTCGGCGACGATGCGCGTACGCTGCCGGTGATCCTCGCGCCGGGGGAGGAACTGGTGGTCAACATGCGCACCGTGCGTGAGTTGGCCGTCCTGCCGCCGCTGGGAGCGCTCCTCGAGGCCCGGCGCCTCTTCGAAACCCCCGAAGACGTGGCGCGCAGCGTGACCCTCAGGAGCGCCATGGAGGAAGCCATGGGGGCCAATGTCGCACTTGCGATCGAAGACCAGGATGTGCTGGCGGGCGCCGAGGACATCCGGTTGGCGCGCGCCGGCCTGCTTCCGAACGTGGAGGCGGCGGTCACGGGAGCGACCGTCTCGAAGGACGTGGCGGAGTCTTCCCCGGGGCTGCGTCCCCGGCACAACGTCGACGGCGGGGTGACCCTTCAGCAGCTCGTCTTCTCCCAGGAAGCCCGCGCGAACTTCTCCGCGCAGAGGTCGTTCCAGGCTTCGCGGGAGCAGAACCGGGCCGCGCTCGAACTGGATGTGGCGCTCGAAGCCGCCGAGGCCTACCTGGACGTCCTCCGCGGCAAGACGCTGGAGCAGGTTCAACAGGACAATCTCGACCTGACCTTGGCCTCGTTGCGGCTGGCGCGGGAACGGGAGCGCATCGGCGCGGCGGGCCCCGGCGAGCGGCTTCGGCTCGAGAGCGAGCTGGCGAGAAGGCGCGCCGACCGGATCGACGCCTTCGCACAACGCTCCGCCGCCGAGGTGGCGCTCAACCAGGTTCTGAACCGGCCTCTCGACGAACAGTTCGTCACGCCGGAAGCCGCCTTCGAGGGACGCACGCTGCTCGAGGGAAGTCTGGCCACCGGGTACCTCGCCGACTTCAGGCGGTTCGCGCTGCTGAACGACTTTCTCGTGGACGCGGCGCTGGGCCTTGCTCCGGAGATCCGAAGCCTGGACGCCGTGGTCGCGGCCCAGGAACGGCTCCTCGCCTCGACGCGGCAGGCGCTGTACGTTCCGACCGTGGCGCTTCAGGGCAACGTATCGGCCAACGTCCTGCGGGAGGGGGCCGGCGCGTCCACGCCCACGAGCCCGCCCGCTGGCGGGATGCCCGACTCCTCCTGGACGGCGGGCCTCTCGGTCAGCCTGCCGCTCTTCCAGGGAGGCGCCCGCTTCGCCCGCCGGGAACGGACCTTCGCCGGGCTGACGCGATTGCGGCTCCAGCGCGAGTTCGCGGCCCGGGGAATCGAGCAGAATGTCCGCGTCCAGCTCCAGTTCGCCCGGGCCAGCCTGGCGGTCGTGGGCGAGACGGAGACGGCGGCCCAAAGGGCGCGGCGGTCGCTGGAACTGGTCACCGAGTCCTACGCGCAGGGGCTGGTCAACGTCGTCGATCTTCTGGAGGCGCAGACCAGCGCGCTGCTCAGCGAGCGGGGCGTGACCAACGCGATCTTCGACTATCTCATCAACCTGAAGCGGGTCGAGCGGGCCGTCGGGGTGTTCGAGGTTCTCTCTCCGCCCGAGGAACGAGCGGACTTCGCGAGGCGGCTGGAGGAGCACTTCCGGGCACGGGAGGAGGGGGAATGACCGAGCGCGAGGGCCGGCGGGCTGCGTGGCTGGCGGCGGCTTTCCCGCTGATTGCCGGCCTGGCAGCCGGGTGCGGCGAGGAGGAGGGCGCGGCCCAGGCCGAAATCCGCCCGGTGCGCTACGCGCAGGCGTTCGTCGCCGGCGCCGGTCGGGCCAGGACCTTTCCGGGCATCGCCCGCGCCGCATCCGAACAGGATCTCGCCTTCCGGGTGGCCGGTACGGTCACCGCCGTGGAAGTCGACGTGG
This sequence comes from Acidobacteriota bacterium, assembly GCA_026708285.1. GTDB lineage: Bacteria > Acidobacteriota > Thermoanaerobaculia > Multivoradales > Multivoraceae > Multivorans. The sequence goes on along the minus strand of JAPOVF010000195.1, from coordinate 4,183 downwards.
GCAGCGTGGTGCGGCGGGGCCAGGTGCTCGCGCGGCTCGACACCGGGGACTTCGAACTGCGGCGGCAGCAGGCCGAGGCCGGTGTCGCCCAGGCCCGCGCCCAGGCCCGCAACGCGGCGGCGGGCTACGAGAGGGTGGTTGCGCTCTACGAGCGGGGGAACGCCTCCATGAGCGACCTGGACGCGGCGCGGGCGTCGTACGAATCGGCGAAGGCGTCCGAGGCGTCGAGCGCCACCGCGCTTCGCCTGGCCGAGCAGCAGGTCGCCTACACACGGCTGCCGGCCCCGGTCGACGGATCCGTGAGCCGGGTGGCGGTGGACGTCAACGAGGCGGTGGGCGCGGGCCAGACGGTGGTGGTCGTCATCGACGCCGCCGGAAGTCCCGAGGTGCAGGTGACGGTGCCGGAGGCCTTCATCGGCGGTCTCAGGGCGGGGCGTCCGGCGCGGGTGGTCTTCGACGCGCTTGGGGATGGAAGTCTGGGCGCATCGGTAACGGAAGTCGGGACGGCGGCCCTGGGCGCGGGGGGCTTCCCGGTGATCGTCCGCCTCGAGGAGAGTGCCGCCGGGGCGCGGGTGCGTCCGGGGATGGCGGCGGAGGTCACGTTCAGCATCGAAGGCCGGCCCGGGACTGCCGGCGTTCTGGTTCCGCCCCAGGCCGTGGGACAGGACCAGAGGGACCGCTTCGTCTACGTGCTCGTTCAGTCGGGCACGGGGGGCATCGCCACCGCCGAGCGCCGCACCGTCGAGACCGGCGCGCTCGCCCCCGAGGGGTTGGAGATCCTCGAGGGCGTCGCCGAGGGCGAATACGTGGCCACCGCCGGATTGAGGACCCTGGCACCTGGCCAGCAGGTCCGGCTGCTGGAAGCCCGCTGACGCGGCGATCGCGGTCGCCCCTCGAAATGGACCTGACCCGCTCCGCGATCGACAACCGCGTCGTCACCTTCATGGCGCTCGCGGTGGTCGCGTTCTCCGGATTCTGGGCCTACCGGACCTTGCCCCGGGCGGAGGATCCCGGCTTTCTCGTGCGCAATGCGATCGTGCGGACGCAGTTCCCGGGCGCGGCTCCCAAGCGCGTCGAACTCCTGGTGACCGACCGCATCGAACGGGCTATCCAGGAGATCCCGGAGGTCGCGCACATCACCAGCGAGTCGCGCACCGGCCAGTCGATCGTCACGGTCGAGGTCCGCGGGAGCGTCACGGACTTGCGCCCGGTCTGGGACAACCTGCGCCGCAAGGTGCGGGATGCCCAGGGCGAACTGCCGCAGGGGGTGGTGCCGGTCGTGGACGACGAACTCGGCGAGGTATTCGGAACGGTGGTCGCGCTCACCGCCGACGGATTCTCCCATGCCGAACTGGAACAGGTCGCCGAGCAGGTGCGCGAGGTCCTTCTCAGGATCGACGACGTCGCCAAGGTCGAGATCGAGGGGGCGCAGGAGGAGCGGGTCTTCGTCGACTTCGACAATGCGCGGCTTTCAGGACTGGGACTGTCGGCGACCCAGCTCCAGGGAATCCTCCAGTCCAGCAACATCATCATCTCGGGCGGAGCGGTCGAGACCGGAGTCGAGCGGATCACTCTGGAGCCGACCGGCAGCTTCAACTCCGTGGACGACATCCGCCGGACGCTCGTCACCCTGCCCGGCAGCGGCGAGACGGTCTACCTGGGGGACATCGCCGACATCCGCCGGGGGTACGCGGAGCCCGCGCGCGCGAAGGTGCGCGCGAACGGACAACCGGCTCTGGTGCTGGCGATCTCGATGCGGACGGGCGGCAACATCGTTCGACTCGGCGAGAACATCCGGACGGCCATCGCCGACCTGGAGCGGAGCTACCCGGTAGGCGTCGCCTTCGACATTCTCGCCTTCCAGCCCGAGGTAGTGGAGCGCGCCGTGTCCACCTTCGTCAACTCGATCCTCCAGGCGCTGGGGATCGTGCTGGCGTGCATGCTCCTGTTCCTGGGCCTGCGCACCGGCCTGGTCGTCGCCTCCTTGGTTCCCATGGCGATGCTGGCCACGCTGATGCTGATGCAGTACTTCGGCATCGGCCTGGACAAGATGTCGCTGGCTTCGCTGATCATCGCGCTGGGAGTCCTGGTCGACAACGCCATCGTGATGAGCGAGTCGATCCTGGTGCGGATGCAGGCGGGAGAGGACGGCCGCGCGGCAGCCGTCGCCTCGTCGAAGGAGCTCCGCGTTCCGCTGCTGGTGTCGTCGCTCACCACGATCGCCGCTTTTCTGCCCATTGTCCTCGCCGAGAGCGCGGTCGGCGAGTACACGGCGCCGCTGGCCCAGGTGATCGCGATCACTCTGCTCTCGTCGTGGCTTCTCGCGATCACGATGATCCCGCTTCTCTGCGTGATCTTCCTGAGGGTCAGGCAGAGGCGGGAGGACGCGTTCGACACACCCTTCTACCGCCGTTACCGCGGCGTCCTCCAGCTTCTCCTTCGGCGCCCCTTGGTCACGGTCCTAGGCGCACTCGGGGTGCTGGTCGCGACGTTGGGTCTCTTTCGATTCGTCGAGCGGAGCTTCTTTCCGGACAGCCGGGAGGTCCTGTTCACTGGCGCCTTCGAGTTCCCCTACGGCACCTCCTTTACCTACACCGAGGCGGCCATGCTCGACGTCGAGCGTTTCCTGATCGAGGAGCTGGCCACGCGCGAGGATTCGGAAGGGGTTCGCAACTGGGCCTTCTTCGTGGGAGGCAGGGCGCCGCGCTTCACCCTGGGCTACAGCGCGGGTCAACCCCATTTCGGCTACGCGGCCCTGATCGGCAACGCATCGACCTCCGGCGGGCTGAACGCTTCGATCGACCGGTTGCGCGAGTACGTGGAGGCCAATCACCCCGACATCGAGGTCACGCTGAGGCGGCTGGCGTCGGGCCCCGGAGGCGGCACGCCAGTCGAGGTCCGCCTGTTCGGCCCCGATCGGGACGTTCTCTTCGAGCTGGCGGACGGGGTGAAGGCGCGTTTGGCCTCGCTGCCGGGCACTCGCAACATCGCGGACGACTGGGGCGCGCAGACCAAGAAGCTGGTCGTCGAGATCGACGCAGCGCGGGCGAGGCGGGCGGGGATCACCAATCAGGACATCGCCGTCTCGCTGCGCACGGCCCTTTCGGGCTACGAGGTGACCGAGTACCGCGAGGGCGACAAGGCGATCCCGGTGGTGCTGCGTTCCGAAGTGGGAGAGCGGGAGGACATCGGCAAGCTGGAGTCGATCAACGTCTACGCTCAGTCCGGCCGAAACGTCGCGCTGCGGCAGGTCGCCGATGTCGTTCTCACCTTCGAGCCGTCCAGGATCCTCCGCCGCGACCTTTCCAAGGCGCTCTCCGTACAGGCGGACCTCGATCCGGGAGCGGACGCGATGGCCTTCAGCATCGCCTCCGCAATTGACGGCTGGCTGGCCGGACAGCAGGAAGGCTGGCCGCTCGGGTACAGCTACGAGATCGGCGGCACGTTCGAGAGTTCGGCGGAAGCCAATGCGTCCATCGCCGGGAAGCTGCCCCTGGCCGGCCTTCTCATCCTGCTGCTGCTGGTGGCGCAGTTCAACTCCGTCCGCAAGCCGCTGATCGTCCTGCTGACCATTCCCCTAGGACTGACCGGCGTGGTGGTCGGCCTTCTCGTGACCGGCCAGTCCCTGGGGTTCATGACCTTGCTGGGGGTCGTTTCACTGGCGGGGATCGTGATCAACAACGCGATCGTCCTGATCGACCGCATCCGCATCGAGATCGACGAGAACGGCCTGAAGCCAGGTCCGGCGGTCCTTGAAGCCGCGCAGCGGAGGCTCCGTCCCATCCTGCTGGCCACGGCGACCACCGCTGGCGGGCTGCTGCCCCTGTGGTTCGGCGGGGATCCGCTCTTCGTCTCGATGGCCATCGCGATTCTCTTCGGACTGGTCTTCGCCACCGTCCTGACGCTCAGTTTCGTGCCGGCGCTCTATTGCCTGCTGTTCGGCGTGCGTTACCGGTAGCGCCTCTACCAGGGGTTCTGTTTCTCGGCCTTGACGTGGTCGGGCATTCTGTAGCTGAGGCCCCCCTCGTCGTAAACGGAGATCTGCAGGAGCTGGGTGATGTTGTTGGCCCGGAGCGTCTCGGCGCCGGACCAGCGCCGTAGCAGGCGTTGTCTGGCCCGGAACAGTGCGAGCGTTCCGACGTGCCAGGGTCGTCGCTTCGGGTACCCGAAGGCGTCGGCGAGT
>JAPOVF010000276.1 GCA_026708285.1 Acidobacteriota bacterium | reverse complement strand
TCACGGCGAGCGTCGCCTGGGGCCTGAACATGGGCGTCACGACCACTCTCGCCCGTGCCATCGTCCAGGAAGCCGCCGAGCCGCAGACCCGCGGCCGCGTCATGTCCGTCTTCGGCCTCGGCCTGCTCGGCGCTCCGCTGGTCGGCGCCGTCATTCTCGGCTGGATCGTCGAGGAGTACGGCGCGCTGGCGGGCCTGGTCCCGGGCATGGCGGCGTCGGTGCTGCTGTTCGTCTACAGCATGGCGGCCACGGGGTTGTGGCGGTATCGATCGTCCTGACGCCCTGAGCGCCGATCAGGGACGGAATCGACCCCCACCGAGCGCACAGTACCGATCGTACGTGTCCCGGTCGATGTTCGACCCGCAGAGGATCAGCCCCACCCGCGCGCCCGAGAGCTCCCCGGCAAGACCCGGCAAGGCAGCGGTGGTGGCGGCGCAGGCTGGCTCCACGGCAAGCTTCAGCTCCCGGAAGATGAGCCCCATGGCTTGAGCCAACTCGCGGTCGGTGACCAGGGCGAGCCGATCCACGTTGTTCCTGCAGAGCGTGAAGGGCAGCCGCTCGGTCATGGGCGGCGCCAGACTGTCCGCGATGGTGTCCACGCCTTCGAGGCGCTCCGGTCTGCCGGACCTGAAGCTCCTGTGCATGGCGTCGGCGCCCACAGGTTCCACGCCGACGACGAGGCACTCGGGGTTCAGTCGCTTCGTGATCGCCGACACGCCCCCGGCCAGACCGCCGCCGCCGATGGCGACGATGAGCACATCGAGGTCTCCAAGCTGCCGATGCATCTCAAGACCGAGCGTCGCCGCACCGAGGGCCGTCGCCACGCCGTCGAACGGGTGGACCGTCGCCCGGCCTTCCGCGGCCGCGATCCCGGCCACCATCTCGAATCCGCTCGGGCCGTCCTCCGCCATCAGGACCTCGGCGCCAAGCGCCTTGGCCAGGTCGACGCGAGCCGGATTGGCCGATCGCTGCATGACGACCTTCGCGCTCGTCCCAGCCGCCTTCGCCGCATACGCCACGGCAATCGCGTGATTGCCCGCGCTCATGGCCGTCACGCCGGCCCGCAGTTGTTCGGCGTTCAAACGCAGGACGTTCGACAGCGCCCCTCGCGCCTTGAACGTACCGGAGTGCTGAAAGAGCTCCAGCTTGGCGTGGACACGGCCATTCCCCGGCAGGATCGCCCGCATCTCGGGGCCCGACCACTCGACGACCGGGGTTTCGACGATGTGCGGAGCGATCAGCGCGAGCGTGTCTTCGACTGCCTCCAGCGTGATGCCATGCTCGTCGTTGCTCACCGCCGTGGACTCTACCGGCGGGAACAGGCGAGCCGGACAACCCAGGTGGCCTCGCGGGCCGGATGCGGGCACAGGTCCGAGATCCCTGAGTTCCGCCCACGGAATGGGCCAGCCGACGCCCTGGTTCTGGTCCGCGCACGGGCTGGGCGAGATCGACCTTCTGCTCCTCCTGCGAGGCCGCCGGATCGGTTTCGAGATGAAGTTCAGCGAAGCGCCCCGGGTCCGCGCCAAGACCCGTGAGATCGCCAGCGCCCTCGATCTCGACCACCTCTTCGTCGTCTGCCCGACCAGACAGGCCTACCCGGCGGCGCGCGACATCACCGTCCTGCCCGCGACCGCGATCCCGTCGCTACCGGAGCGCATCGCGGAGTTGGCGCACAGCAGGCAGTAGCCCAAGCGAGGGGTCTCGGTGTCGACTCAGACGACAACGCCGATCAGTCGTCGCCGGTCAGCGGTGTGAAGTGCACTTCCAGCACCGATCTCACTACCACCGAGCCGTCAGGCAGCTTCTCCAGCACCTGGAGTACCTGCGGCCCCTCCGGAGAGCCCACGGGCCCCACAAGCTTCCCGCCCAGGGCAAGCTGGTCGATCAGCGTCTGCGGCACGGGGTCGAGCGGCCCCTTGACGACGATCGAGTCGAAGGGCGCGAACTCCGGCCAACCCTCGGAGGGTTCGCCGACCCTCACCGTCACGTTGCCGTAACCGAGGTCGCCAAGGGTGGCGGCGGCCTTCTGCGCCAACGCTTCAACGGGCTCGATCGTGTAGACGTGCTCGACCATCTCGGACAGCACGGCCGTCTGGTAGCCGGCACCGGTGCCGATCTCCAGCACCTTGTGTCCACGCCCGGGCGCCGCGAGATACGTCATCAACGCCACGATGAACGGCTCCGGAATCGTCCGGCCCCAGCCGATCGGCAGAGACTTCGCGGCATACGCGTCCTCTCTCCGCCCGTCCGCTACGAAGTGATGGCGCGGTACCTGAACCATCACACTGAAGGTCGGAAGCAAGTCAAACCCGCCAGGCTCGAAGACAGCTACCTGAAGTGTCGCCCCGTCGTTCGGGGTTACGTAGCGGGCTCCCAGAGCCACATTCCTGGATAGCCAGACCGCGAAGTAGGACACCGCGAAGAGCGTGAAGACGCCCGCTCCCCAAACGACTACCTGGGCCAACGCGACGGGGTGCACCGAAGACCTGTCGGCCTCTCGCATCAATGCGGAAAGCCGTGGACGGCCAAGTCGAACCGACTGCAACCTGAACGGCCCATGGCCTCGACCCTCGTCGCCGACTCGCCTCCGGGAAGCCAAGGGCTGCCAGATCTTCACTTCTGGTCCTAAGCCGCCCTTTGCCCCCCAGCCGCTCCCCTTCGCCGCAGCCACTCCACCGTGCTCAACGCCAGCAGCGCGAAGACGATCAGGAAGGTGGCGACGGCCAGGATCGTCGGACTGATCTCCTCGCGGATGCCGGACCACATCTGGCGCGGCAG
>JAPOVF010000152.1:30242-31482 GCA_026708285.1 Acidobacteriota bacterium | reverse complement strand
TCGGACTGGAAGTACCGGTCGGCGCTGCCCTCGGCCATCGCGGACAGGGAACCCATGCCGCGGTAAGCCTTGTAGCTTCGCCCCTGGTAGAGGATCGTCTCACCGGGGCTTTCCTCGGTGCCGGCGAGCAGCGAGCCGACCATGACGCTGTGGGCTCCGCAGGCCAGCGCCTTGGTCAGGTCGCCTGAGAAGCGGATGCCGCCGTCGGCCACGATGGGCACGTCTCCTGCTTCGGAAGCGGCGTCGCGGATCGCCGTGACCTGGGGCATGCCGGCGCCGGTGACGACGCGCGTGGTACAGATACTGCCCGGTCCGATGCCGACCTTGATCCCGTCGGCGCCGCGCTCGGTGAGGGCCCGCGCACCCTCGGCGGTCGCTACGTTGCCAACCAGGAGCTGGGCATCGGGCAGCGCCTCGCGAATCCGGGCCAGCGCACTGAGCACGCCGCGGCTGTGGGCGTGCGAGGAGTCCACCACGAGCACATCGGCCTGGGCCGAGGCCAGGGCCTGCGCCCGTTCCAGGTAGTTGCCGGCCGTGCCGACCGCCGCGGCCACCCGCAGGCGGCCGAGGTCGTCCTTGCAGGCGATCGGGTACTCCATCATCTTCTGGATGTCCTTGACGGTGATCAACCCCTTCAGGTTGCCGTCGTCGTCCACGACCAGCAGTTTCTCGATCCGGTGGTGGTGGAGTTGGGCCTTGGCCTGTTCCAGTGTCGTTCCCTGGGGGACCGTGACCAGGTTCTCGTGCGTCATCAGCTCGGACACGGGACGGCTGGTGTTCGTCTCGAACCGCAGATCGCGGTTGGTCAGGATGCCCACCAGGTGCCCGTCGCGGTCGGTGACCGGGACGCCCGAGATCTTGTAGCGGGCCATCACGTCGAGCGCTTCGTGAATCCGCTGTTCGGGCCGGATCGTGATCGGGTTGACGATCATGCCCGCCTCGGAGCGCTTGACCCGGTCGACTTCGGTGGCCTGGGCTTCGATGGAGAGGTTCTTGTGGATCACGCCGATGCCCCCCTCCTGGGCCAGGGCGATCGCCAGCTCGGCCTCCGTCACGGTGTCCATCGCGGCCGAGATCAACGGGATGTTCAGCTCGATCCCGCGGGTGACGCGGGTGCCGAGACGGACATCGTTCGGATGCACCTCCGACAGGCCCGGGGCCAGGAGGACATCGTCGAAGGTGAGGGCAAGTGCGGGGGTGTCACCCCCGGAATCCGACGTTTCCATGCCGAACGCTATCA
>JAPOVF010000152.1:0-29709 GCA_026708285.1 Acidobacteriota bacterium | reverse complement strand
CGGGCGCAGCCGGAACAGATCCTTGATGATCGTGTCCTCGGTCCGCTCCTTCATCTCGGTGAACAGCTCGTAGCTCTCGCGCTTGTACTCGTTCTTCGGGTCCCGCTGGCCGTAACCGCGCAGGCCGATGCCCTCCTTCAGGTGGTCGAGGGCGAGCAGGTGGTCCTTCCAGGCCGCATCGACCACGCGCAGCATGTGGTGCCGTTCGGCAGCCCGGACCGCTTCCGCGCCGTGCGCTTCCTCCTTCTCGCCGTAGCTCCGCTCGGCGGCGCCGATGATCGCCTCCTCGAGTTCCTCGGTGCCCATCTCCTCGAGCGGTTCCTCCAGATCCGCCTCGTCGAGATTGAAGAACGTCCGGATCTCGGAGCGCATCTCGTCGATCTTCCAGTCGCGCGGGTCCAGCTTGGCGGGGCAGTGCCGCTCGATCAGGTAGTCGACGACGTCGCGGGCGATCTTCATCACGTAGTCGCGCCCCTCGCGGCCCAGGAGGATGTCGCGGCGCAGCTCGTAGATCGCTTCGCGCTGCTTGTTCATCACGTCGTCGTACTCGAGGAGGTTCTTGCGGATCTCGAAGTTCCTGCCCTCGACCTGCGTCTGGGCCCGCTCGATCGCCCGGTTCACCATCGGTGCCTCGATCGGTACTCCCTCCTCCATGCCGAGCCGCTTCATCAACGCCTGGACCCGGTCGGACGCGAAGATCCGCATCAGGTCGTCCTGCAGCGACAGGTAGAAGCGCGAGGAGCCGGGATCGCCCTGGCGGCCCGAGCGGCCGCGAAGCTGGTTGTCGATGCGACGCGATTCGTGCCGTTCGGTGCCGAGGATGTGCACGCCGCCGGCGGCGACGACTTCCTCCCGTTCCGCCGCGCACAGCTCCCGGTAACGGGCGAGTGCCTCGGTGAAGCCGTCCGGATCCTTGGCCTCATCGACCTCGGCCCGGGCCAGTTGCTCGGGATTGCCGCCGAGGACGATGTCCGTGCCACGGCCGGCCATGTTCGTGGCGATCGTCACCGCGCCTCGACGGCCGGCCTGGGCCACGATTGCCGCCTCGCGTTCGTGGTACTTCGCGTTCAGGACGACGTGCTGGACCCGGTTCTTCTTGAGCAGGCGGGACAGCATCTCGCTGTTCTCGATCGAGACGGTGCCTACGAGCACCGGCTGGCCGTGCTCCTGGCACTCCTGGATCTCCTCGACCACGGCGTTCCACTTCTCGGGCGCCGTGCGGTACACGAGATCCGAGCGGTCGTCGCGGATCATCGGTTCGTTGGTCGGGACGACGACCACGTCGAGGTCGTAGATCTGACTGAACTCGCCGGCTTCGGTGTCGGCCGTTCCGGTCATGCCGGCCAGCTTCTCGTACATGCGGAAGTAGTTCTGGAAGGTGATCGTCGCCAGGGTCTGGTTCTCGCGTTCGATCCGAACACCTTCCTTCGCCTCGACCGCCTGATGCAGACCGTCCGACCATCGGCGGCCGGGCATCTTGCGGCCGGTGAACTCGTCGACGATGACGACCTGTCCGTTCTCGATCAGGTACTCGACGTCCCGCCGGTAGAGGTGGTGCGCGCGCAGTCCCTGGTTGACCGCGTGCAGCACATCCATGTTCTCCATCTCGAACAGGTTGCCGATGCCGAGGAGTTTCTCCACCTTGGCGCCGCCCTCATCGGTGAGGGCCGCCGTGTGCGCTTTCTCGTCGCAGATGAAATCGCCGGTCGTGTACTTCCGGTCGCCGTCGCGAATCTCCTCTCCACGCTCGAGCTTGGGGATGATCCGGTTGACCAGCGTGTACTTCTCGGTCGACTGTTCGGACGGGCCCGAGATGATCAGCGGAGTTCGCGCCTCGTCGATCAGGATGGAGTCCACCTCGTCGACGATCGCGTAGTGGTGGCCCCGCTGGACCATGGACTCCAGCGTGAACTTCATGTTGTCGCGCAGGTAGTCGAAGCCGAGCTCGTTGTTCGTGCCGTAGGTGATGTCCCGGCCGTAGGCGTGCTGGCGCTCCTGGTCGGTCAGCCCGTGCTGGATGACGCCCACCTCGAGACCGAGGAACTCGTAGATCTGGCCCATCCACTCGGCGTCGCGCCGCGCCAGATAGTCGTTCACCGTGACGACGTGGACGCCGTTGCCGGCGAGGGCGTTGAGGTAGACGGGCAGGGTGGCGACGAGGGTCTTGCCCTCGCCGGTCTTCATCTCGGCGATCTTTCCCTGGTGGAGGACGACCCCGCCCAGTAACTGGACGTCGTAGTGCCGCATCCCCAGCGTGCGCCGCGAAGCCTCACGGACCGTGGCGAAGGCGGGAACCAGCAGGTCGTCCAGTTCGGCTCCCTGGTCGAGCCGGGTTCGGGCCTCGCCGGTGCGGGCCCGCAACTGATCGTTTGTGAGTGACTCGAGTTCCGGTTCGAGCGCGTTGATCGCTTCGGCGAGCGGCTGGAGCCGCTTCAGATCGCGGTCATGCTTGCTGCCGAAGATCCTGGTGATCGTTTTGGAGATCATCGACTCGTTCCGGGGAGAGGGCGACGCCGCAGCCGGCCGGATCGCCGATCGACGCTTTCCTGGGCGTCAGGGCCGCGGTACGTCCGGCGTCGCGGCGCTGCTAGCTCTGGTCTCGCATGAACTCGAACGGGTCGCGCGTGTCGCCGCCGAGCCGGACTTCGTAGTGCAGGTGGTAGCCGGTGGCGCGTCCGGAGTTGCCGACCCGGCCCAATGTGTCCCCGCGGCGGACCTCCTGGCCTTCTTCGACCAGGATCTTCGACAGATGACCAAAACGGGTCTCGTAGCCGAAGCGGTGAACCACGTAGACGGCCCGACCCAGGTTGCCCGCCCGCTCGGCGCGAACGACGATGCCGTCGGCCGTGGCGACGACCGTCTGGCCACGATCGGCCGAGATGTCGATGCCGTCGTGATGGGCGCGCTGTCCTGTGATCGGATCGCGGCGGAAGCCGAAACCACTGTTGATCACGCCCCGGACGGGCGAGATCATGGGCGTCGACCGGAGCAGGAGCAGGCGATCCTCGACGGCTCCGTTCACCTCGTCGAGCTGACCGTCGAGCCGTGAGGCTCGGGCTTCGAGCAGAGACAGATCGTAGCTGTTGGGGGCGGTGGGGCTCGGGTAGCTGCCGCCGGCTCCGGTTTCGGACGGGCGGTTCTCCGGCTCGGCGCCGACCATCTGCTCGAGGCCGGCGACGATCGAGAGTTCGCGGGTGCGGTCTTCAGCGTCCGTCAGTGCCTGCTGCAGACGGGAGATGCTGGCTTCGAACGAGTCGTTGGCCCGGCGCAGTTCCTCGTTCTCGCTCTGGATCCGGGCGAGGTCGCTCAGTTCCGCCGCTGAGCGCACCTGGACGACGGTCGCCCAGCCCACGAAGCCCAGCACGAGGGCGGCAGCGGTCGCGACCGCGGTCAACCAGCGGCTGCTGATGCGGAACTGCCGCGTCCGCTTCTGGGAGTGCGGTACGAAGACGATGGTGTGGAACCTTGATCGCATGCTGGGAGGGCCTGTCCGGGGCGGGGTGGCAGCGAGAGTCGGAGGCCGAGGCAGTGCGTATAGATCAGCCCGAATATTATCCGTCCCGGACGGCCCGGTGTCAAGAGCCCGGAAGGCCGGAGGGCGACGGCGCGAACGGGGTCGACGAAGGCACTCTAGCAGCAAACCCGGGCGATCGTCAGGGGGGCGGCCGGACGGGGCTGAGGGGAATCCCCGCCCGGCCGCCTTCCGCTTCGACGTCACGGTCCGCGGCGATCCAGTGGCCGGTACTGGATCGCTTCCGCGACGTGCGTGACGTCGACCCTGGGAGACCTGTCCAGGTCGGCGATGGTGCGAGCCACCTTCAGCGCCCGGGTCAAAGCACGCGCGGACATCGCCAGCCGCTCGAACGCGGCGTCGACGAGGTTCTGAGCGGCGCTCGTGGGCGCGCAGTGCCGATCCAGGTGCCGTCTCGTCATCGCGCTGTTGAGGGGCGTCGGATGCCTTGTGGAAAACCGGGAGGACTGCCTGCGGCGCGCGGCCGACACTCTTTCGGCGATCGAGGCCGAGGTCTCGGATGCCGGCCCCTTCAGTTCGTCGAGACTCGGTACCGGCATTTCGATGTGGAGGTCGATGCGATCGAGCAGGGGGCCGGAGAGCTTTCGGCGGTAGCCGTCGATATCGCCGGCCGTACACACGCACTCCACGCGGAGATCCCCGAGATGGCCGCAGCGGCAGGGATTGGAGGCGGCGACCAGGGTGAAGCGGGCCGGGAAGGTGAGCCGCGCCTGCGCTCTGACGACCGTTACGGTGCCATCTTCGAGCGGCTGGCGCAGCGCCTCAAGCGCATCGCGGCGGAACTCGGGCAGTTCATCGAGGAACAACACGCCGCCGTGGGCGAGGCTGATCTCGCCGGGTCTCGGCATGGAACCGCCTCCGATCAGCCCGGACGAGGACACCCCGGCGTGGGGGCTGCGGAACGGGCGCGTCCACAGCAGACCATTCATGCGGGCGGCGCGAGCCAGAGAGTGGATCTTGGTCACCGTGATCGCCTCGGCTTCGGTGAGCGGCGGGAGAATGCCGGGAAGCCGGCGGGCGAGCATTGTCTTGCCGGTCCCCGGCGGCCCGACGAAGAGGACGTTGTGTCCGCCCGCCGCCGCGATCTCGAGCGCCCGCTTGGCGGTTTCCTGGCCGCGGACGTCGGAGAAGTCCGGCACCGAGGCGTCGGTCTCGTTTCGGGGGAGCGGAGTCGCCGGACCGATGGCCAGGTCTCCGTTCAAGTGCTGGATCGCCTCGCGCAGATGGGTGATCGGCACCACGGGTGGTCCGGAAAGCGCCGCGGCCTGGCGGCTGTTCGCGGCCGGAAGCAGGAGCTCACGGATGCCGAGCCGGCCGGCCAGCTCAGCGACCTGCAGGGCGCCCCTGATCGGGCGTACTTCGCCGTCGAGGCCGAGTTCGCCGCAGGCCATTCGCCCCTCCAGCGAGTCGGGTGTCAGTTCGCGATGGGCGGTGAGCAGACCCAGGGCGATGGGTAGATCGAGCTGGTTGCCCTCCTTCTTCAGGTCGGCGGGGGCGAGGTTGATGACCACATTGCGGTTCTTCAGGTCGTAGCCGCTGTTGCGGATTGCGGACCGGACACGGTCGCGGCTTTCGCGGACCGCGGTATCCGGAAGCCCAATCAACTGCATCGCGGGCAGACCGAAGTCGGCCCCGACTTCCACCTGGACCTCTCGCGCTTCGATGCCCCAGGGCGTCGCGGAACTCATGTAGGCGATCACATGGACTAAGACGCAGAATCGCGCCAGAACCCGGATCGGAGTGTTCGGGGCGCCCGTGACCGGGGCCTCCTGGCCCCGGTTCCTCTTCGTTCAGACGCAAGAGAGCGCAGGCATCAGCCTGCGCTCTCGGATTGTCCCCGGCCTGAATGGATGCGTTTTCGCGGTGGGCGTTCGGCGCCCGCTGGGCCTCGACTCGCTCTCTTTGGCCTCGGCGCGGTCGGACCGGATCAGCGATCCGGCGGACGCTCGGGCTCTTCAGGCGACGGTCGAGCGGCCGGATGTCGTTCGTCCACTCAGGCTGCGGACTTGGCGGCCCCCGGCTTGTGTTCCCGGGCGGTCAGCCTCGGGACGGCCGGGGGCAGGAGATGGCCCGGCGGAGTCATGGTGCCTCCTTTCACTAAACGCTGGAGACACCGTAGGAGCCAAGCCCGACTCTGTCAAGCGTCCGACCGGTCGGACGGTGGAGCGCGTGCGACACCCGCGGCGCTAGACTGACCAGTGTTCACAGGTCCGAGGTGGAGGTGGTTCGCACGGTCGGGGCCGGGATCAGGAAGCGCTGCCTGACTCTCTTTCTGCGGGCGCTGGCGAGGTTGTTCTTTCGCAGCGTCGAGGTGGTGGGCCGCGAGAACGTGCCGCGAGAGGGAGGCGGTCTGCTCGTCGCGTGGCATCCGAACGGCTTGGCCGACGGCATCCTGATCCTCGGTTTCTGTCCGCGGCCGGTCACGTTCGGGGCTCGTCACGGCCTGTTCCGCATGCCGCTGATCGGCTGGCTGCTGCGCGCGGTCGGGGCAGTGCCGCTCTACCGGGCCCGGGACCGCGATGAGGCTGGCGCCCCGGCGAGCGACAGGGAACGCCGGGCCGCAAACCACCGGAGTCTCGTTGCTCTGGCGGGCGCGACCGGCGAATCGTTCGTTGCCATCTTCCCGGAGGGGGCGACCCACGACGAGTCGAACCTGCTCGAGTTGCGGTCCGGCGCTGCGCGCCTGTTCCAACTGGCGCGCGAAGGCGGCGGCGACCCCGCGCTGGTGCCGGTTGGTCTGCACTACGAGCGCAAGCACGCCTTTCGGTCCCGGGCCCTGGTAGCGTTCCACCCGCCCGTTGAGGTGGGGGAGCATCTCCGCGGCGGCAACGACGGCGACACGCCGGAGTCGGAGGTTGGAGAGACAGGCGGGGACCCGTTCGTTCCGCGACTGACGCGGGTGATCGAAGAGCAACTGATCGAGGTCACTCACCCGACGGAGAGCTGGGGCATTCACCGGGCGATGGAGCGGGTGCGGTCGCTGGTGCGTGCGGAGGGCGCGGCCCGGGAGGGAGAGCGCCTGCAGCGGGCTCCGATGCAGGAACGGGATCAGGGGTTCGCGCGCGTCTGGGCCGGCTACCACAGCCAGAGGACGAGGGATCGGGAAGGGACGAAGCAGCTCATCGTCAGGGTGACCCGCTATGACGAGGCGCTGCGACTGCTGGGCCTGAACGACCGGGAACTGGACGGTGTGCCCGTGATCCGGACGGCGCTACGCCTGCTTCTTGTCGGCGCCGAGGCGCTCGTCATGCTGCTTCTCCTGCCAACGCTGGTCCTGGTTGGCAACCTGATCAACCTGCCGGCTGCGCTGCTCGTCGTGTTCGGGGCGAAGAAGTTCTCGAAGACCAGGAAGGAGCAGGCGGGACTCAAGATGGCGCTGGGTCTCGTCATTCTGCCGGCGGCGTGGATCGTGGCGAGCGTCGCGGTCGGTATCGCCTGGACCCAGCCGTTGCCGGGATTCGACTGGATCCCCGAGGCCCTGTGGGTGCGTATCGCCGGGATGCTCGGACTGTGTGGCGTGTCGGCCCTTCTCGGCCTCCGTTACCACCGCCTGATTGCCGAGCTCGGTCACGGTCTGAAAGCGCTGTGGATGGTGGGCCTGCACCCGGGAACAGTGAAGCGGCTGCGCCGGCGGCGCGCCGAGCTGTACGACGAGGTGGTTGCTCTGGAGGCGACTCTCGACTGGTAGGCTGCCGCCGCTGTGTGGCCGTCCGGCGCTCTTCTTGTGCTGCTCGCTGCCGCTGCGGTGGCGGGTGCGGCCTTCGTGTTGCTGCGGGTACGGCAGCGGATCCATGCCTTGCGGCTGGAAGTGACCCGGGTTGCGACGTTGTGCGGCGCGCTGCAGGGACGGATCGACGAAGTGTCGGATCGGGCCGCTGAGGTCGAGGAGGCGCTGTTCTTCGAGTTGTATCCGGCGGAGGTGCTGCCACTCATCGACCGGCTCGATCGGAGCGGCCGGTTGACCGAAGGGACGGCGGATCGCCTGCGCCGTCTGACGCTCGAGATACGCGCCGAAGGATGGTCCGACGAGGCGGCCGATAGCGGTTTCACGGTTCCACGAGCGACGTAGAGCGATGCGCATCGGCTTCGATGTCGCCAAGGTTTTCGGGCCGCGCGACGGCATAGCCAGCTACACCGTGAGCCTGCTGGAGGTGCTGGCGGCTCGGGCGGAGCAGGGCGGCGCGTTCTCGCTGCATCTCTACGCCGGCGATGTCGAGGCCGGACCGCGGGACTGGGATCGGGCTCTGGGCCATCTGCCGGCAAGCGCGATCCCTCATCCCGGTCGTCACCCCGATCGGGACGAGCTCGACCTGTTCCACACGACGTCGTTCACCGACACCGGTTTTTTTGACGGTCCGGTCCTGTTCACGGTCCACGATCTGACATTCCTTACTCACCCCGAGCACCACCGCTCGGTCAATCGCGCCCATTGCCTGCGATCGACCCTGCGCGCCGTCTGGCAGGACGCGACGCTGGCCGTCGATTCCCTGGCGACGGCGGACGAGGTGCTCCGCTGGTTCCACGTGCCGCCCGAGCGGATGCGGGTGGTGTATCCGGCAGCGTCGCCGGTGTTTGTCGCACTGGAGGGCGCAGAGCTGGCTAGCGCGGAGCAGCGACTCGCCTGTCGCTTCGGGCTGAACGGTCCGTTCGTGCTGACGGTCGGTACGCTCGAACCGCGCAAGAACGTTGCCCGGTTGATCGAGGCCTACGCCGGCCTCGACCCGGATCGGCGGCGCAGTACGCCTCTGGTGCTGGTGGGCGACGGGGGCTGGAAGCCGGAGGCCGTCTTCACCGGGGAGTGGCCCGACTTCGTGCGCCGTCTCGGCCGGGTCCACGAGCCGGATCTCGTGGCTCTGTACAACGCGGCGTCGGTCGTTGCCTATCCGTCCCTGGTCGAGGGATTCGGCCTGCCCGTCGTGGAGGCGATGGCGTGCGGTACGCCGGTGTTGACGTCGAACGTCTCCTCCCTGGCCGAGGTGGCGGACGACGCCGCGGTGTGCGTCGACCCGCTGGACGTCAATGCGATTCGCGGCGGTCTGGAGGCCTTGCTCGGTGATTCGTCGCTGCGCGGCCGGTGCCGCGAAGCGGGCTTCCGGCGGGCCGCCGGGTTCTCGTGGGAGAAGACGGCGGACCAGGTGATCGGCATCTACCGCGAGCGCGCGGCTGCCGCGCCAAAGGGGACCGGGGAAGGGTGATGTACGCTGGCGGGGCATGCGGCGGGTGACCCGGCTCCTGGAGTTGCTTCGGCCCCTCGTCGTCCTGCTCGGACGCGGTACCCGATCAGCCGCAGCCCGGCCGTTGCGGGCAGTCCTGCGCCGGGCAGTCGGCAGTGAGCGCTATGAACGGCTGCGCCTTGCCGTCTGGGTCAGGACGAAGCACGCGGTCAGGGTCGATCCGCTGCACGCCGACATCCTGCCGCTGATCGAGCAGCTCGACGGCGGGGGCCACTTGACGGTAGGTGCGGCAAGAAGGTTGCGGGCCGTGGCGCAGGGGATTCGGGCCGAAGCGAACCGGGAAGCGCGGGCCTCGAGGCCGGCTTAGGCAGTGATGCGCGTCGGTTTCGACGTGAGCAAGATCTTCGGGCCGCCCGATGGCGTCGCACGATACTCGGTCAGTCTGCTGCAGGCACTCGCCGAGGTGGCGGAGGAACGCGGCGGTACGCCGGCCCTCCATCTCTACTCCCTGGGTGCGGAGGCGGACTCCGCGGCCTGGAAGACCCTGCTGGATGAACTGCCGGGAAACGTACGGAAGGGACCCGGTCGCTGGCCGCGCCGTCGCGACCTCGACCTGTTCCACATCCCCTCCTTCTCCGATCCTGCCTGCTTCGACGGCCCGGCGGTGTTCACGATTCACGACCTGACGTTCCTGACCCACCCGGAGTTCCACGTACCGGACAACCGAAACCAGTGCCTGCTCGGCACCCTGCGTGCGGTCTCTCGGCAGGCCACGATTCTGGCCGTCTCGGAGGCGACCGCCAGGGAGGTGCGAAAGTGGTTCGTGCTCCCTGAGGATCGGCTGCGGGTCGTCTACGAGGCGGCGTCGCCGGTCTTCGTAGCCTTCGAGGGAGCGGAGCTGGCAGCCGCCCGGGAGCGTCTTGCGGCGCGTTTCGGGCTCGAGGGTCGGTTCGTGCTCTCGGTGGGCTCGCTGGAGCCGCGGAAGAACATCGCTCGTCTGGTCGAGGCCTACGCCGGCCTCGATCAGCGATTGCAGCAGAGTACGCCCCTGGTGCTCGTGGGCGGCAGCAGTTGGAAGGAGGATGCCGCGTTCGGCGGTCCCTGGCCGGGCTTCGTGCGCCGCCTGGGTGCTGTCGAGGAGGAGGATCTGGTCGCCCTCTACAACGTTGCCGCCGTGGTGGCCTATCCGTCCCTGGTCGAGGGGTTCGGCCTGCCCGTGGTGGAGGCGATGGCCTGCGGCACGCCGGTGTTGACGTCGAACACGTCCTCGCTCGCCGAGGTTGGCGGAGACGCCGCGCTGTGCGTCGATCCGACCGACGTGGCGGCCATTCGCGGCGGTCTGGCGGCGCTGCTCGGCGACGCGGACCTGCGACGTCACTATCGGCGCGCGGGTTTCGTTCGCGCGGCCGGGTTCTCCTGGCGGACGGCGGCGAAGGAAGTGATCGGGATCTACGGCGGAATGGTGGACGCGGGTTGATGAACGGGACGGCAGGAGGG
The DNA here is from genome assembly GCA_026708285.1 of Acidobacteriota bacterium. Lineage (GTDB taxonomy): Bacteria > Acidobacteriota > Thermoanaerobaculia > Multivoradales > Multivoraceae > Multivorans. Next base: position 19,506 of record JAPOVF010000152.1, on the reverse strand, counting down.
CCGCGGTCGATCGGCATCGTCGCCTATGAGATGGAGGGGGAACCGACCGGGGTCGGCCGCTACACAGAGGAACTCCTGGCCGCTCTCCGGCGCACGCCGCGGGCGGAGGACTGGAGCCTGCGGTTGTACTTCAAGGGCGATCCGTTCGACCACCCGCTGTGGACGGGCAAGGCCGGGAACGCTAGCCATTGCGAAGCGGTGTTCGACCGCCGGCCCGGCGCGCATCCGATTCTCTGGGAGCAGTTCCGGTTGCCCAGGCTGCTGCGGCGAGAGCAGCCGGACGTCGTGTTCTCGCCCGGGTACAGCCTGCCGCGCACCCGGGGCCGGCCATCCCTGGTCACGATTCACGATCTCTCGTTCGAGTACCTGCCGGGGGACTTCGGCTTCCGTGAGTTGCGGCGGCGGCGCTACCTTGCGCGCAGCGCCGCGCGCGCGGCGACCAGGGTGTTGACCGACACGAGGCGCACGGCAGCCGATCTGCGGCAACGGTACGGCCTGCCGGCGGATCGTGTGGCCGTTGTTCCGCTGGGCGTGTCGGCCCGCTTCGCCGCAGCCCGCGAGTCGGCCGGAGCAGGGGAGCGGGAGCACGATCGGGCGCTGGCAGAGCTGGGCGTTCGACAGCCTTATCTGCTGGTTCTGGGCTCGATCCTCCCGCGCCGGCGGCTCGACCTGGTCCTGCGTGCTCTGGGCCGCCTTCTGCGCGAGCCGGGTCCGGGCGGCTCGGGATCGGATGCCGGGCCCGTGAACCTGGATCAACTCCGTCTGGTCATCGCGGGCCGGAACCAATTGCCTCGTCGTGGCGAGCTCGACCGGCTGATCCGGGGAGGTGACTGGAAGGAGCGGGTGGTCCGTCTCGGTTACGTAGACGACGATCTGCTGCCGCCGCTGTACGCACGGGCCCTGGGGACGGTCTACGTGTCGGACTATGAGGGATACGGTCTGCCTCCTCTCGAGTCGCTCGCGGCCGGGACTCCCGTGCTCGTCTCGGACGCGCCGGCCCTGGCGGAGTTGTGGCCCGAGTATCCGCTGCGATGCGCCAAGCTTGAGATCGACGCGTTGACCGAGGGTCTAAGGCGGCTGCTGCTGGATGAAGAAGCCCGCCGGTTGGCGAGGGGGGAAGGACCCGAGCGTGTGCGGTCCCTGACCTGGGACCGTGCCGCCGAGCGCTTCGCCGATCAGGTGGAGGCGGTCTGGCGCAGGGCGCGGGAGAAAGGACCTTGAGCGGATCGGATCGCCCGGCGGTCAGCGCCCTGGTAGTCAACTACAACTCCGGCGACTGGCTCCGGCTTTGCCTCGAGAGCCTCCAGGCGATCGCCGAGGCCTGGCGGCGGGACGCTCCGGCGAAGCCCGGTTCCCTGGCCGGCCTGGAGGCGGTCGTGGTCGACAACGCGTCGAGCGACGGTTCGCTGACGACGGTCCGCGAGTTCGAAGCGGCCGGTGCTCCGGGCCTCCCGGTCCAACTCGTCGAGGCGGGCCGAAACCTCGGCTTCGGCGCTGCCTGCAATCTGGCCGCCGCGAAGTCGGCCGGCCGTCATCTGCTGCTCCTCAACCCGGACGCCTGGATCGACGAAGAGTCGTTGCGGCGTCTGGTCGAGGCGCAGGAGTCCGAGGACCGGCTCGCTGTGGCTGCCCCCTGTCTCTCCTACCCGGACGGGTCGCCGCAGTTCGTCTGGGCGCCGCCCGTGGGCGTTCTCGGCGAGGCGATCCAGAGGTTCCGCAACCGGTTCGAGAAGGTCGGGTGGAACCATGACCTGTTGCCGGGCCTGCTGAGACCCTGTGTCGGCGCGGGTTGGTACACGGCAGCCTGCCTGCTTGTGCGCCGCGCGGCCTTCGACGACATCGGCGGATTCGACGAGCGGTTCTTTCTCTACTTCGAAGACGCGGACCTGTGCCTTCGACTCCGCCGGGCCGGCTTCAGGCTGCGCGAGGTGCCCGGGGCGCGGGCGTGGCATGTGCGGGGCGCGGTGACCGGAACGGATCGCGAACGGCGCCTCACGCCCGCGGCGGAGCGCTTCTACCGCGCCTCCCAGTTGCGCTACTACGGACTCCATCGACCGCGCTGGGAGCGCGCGTACCTGCGCAGGCGACTGCGCCGGAAGTTCCGTCGGGTCGAGGACGAAGAGCAGAGGCGAGCTCTGCTGCGCCTGCTGGAGGGAGGCGACGGCTGCTAAGGTGCGAACCGGCTATGCCCAATGCGGAGGAAACACTGATGTCCCAGGTTCGTGCCGGGTGTATTCTGGCTCTTCTCTTCGTTCCGGCGGGCGCGCTGGTCCAGGGCCAGGAGGCCGGATTGCAACGGGAACTGCCAGCGGCCGAGGACTTCCGGCTGGTGAACGCGGAGGTCCGCGCCGGCACTCTCGATGGCAGCTCCGCGCTGCGGATGGCGGGCGACGAGGCGGTGCTGGCCTCGGTCGCGGCGAAGAGGCGGGAGGTGATGCAGGAACTGCGCGCCCGGGGTGAGCGGCCCGGACCTGAGGCCTTCGAGGCCGTGAGGAAGAACTTCCTCGCGGTGGTCGAGGACATCGACTTCGGCGACGGCACGATCGAGGTGGACCTCGCCGGCCAGCCCGCGGCGGGGGCGCAGGGAGGAGCGCGAGGGTTCGTCGGCGTCGCCTTCCGGGTCCAGGAGGACGACGAGACCTACGACTGCTTCTACGTGCGACCGACGAACGGTCGCGCCGACGACCAGGTCCGGCGCAACCACAGCGCCCAGTACATCTCGCACCCGGAGTGGACATGGTTCCGGCTCCGCGAGCAGACCCCGGGCAAGTACGAGACCTACGTGGACATCGGTCCGGCGGAGTGGATCGCGGTGAAGATCGTGGTGGCCGGCGAGACGGCGAGGCTGTACGTGAACGGCGCGGCGCAGCCGACTCTGATCGTCAACGATCTGAAGTCCGGTGCGGAGGCCAGGGGAAGGGTCGCTCTCTGGATCGAAGGGTCGACCGTGGCCCATTTCCGCAACCTGCGCATTTCGCCGGCGGGGTAGGGCCTCGTGGGCCGTCCGCGGCAGGGCCGCATCCCGCTGACCGCGAACTGAGTGGAACACGGGAATGCGCCAGTACCTCGACCTGCTGCGGGAGGTGCTCGACGAGGGCGTGTTGCGTGATGACCGAACCGGTACCGGCACTCGCAGCGTGTTCGGCCGGCAGTTGCGCTACGACCTGGCCGACGGTTTCCCGGCACTGACCACGAAGCGGCTCCACCTGCGCTCGATCATCGTCGAGTTGCTGTGGTTCCTGCGCGGCGAGACGAACGTCGACTTCCTGCACCGGCACGGGGTGACGATCTGGGACGAGTGGGCCGACGAGAATGGCGACCTGGGGCCCGTCTACGGTTCGCAGTGGCGGTCCTGGGCGGCACCGGACGGGCGGTCGGTCGATCAGATCAAGGCGGTCATCGAGCAGATCCAGGGCGAGCCCAACTCGCGGCGGCTGATCGTCAGCGCCTGGAACGTCGCCGACGTCGACTCGATGGCGCTGCCGCCCTGCCACACCCTGTTCCAGTTCTACGTCGCGAAGGGCCGCCTCTCCTGCCAGCTCTACCAGCGCAGCGGCGACCTCTTTCTCGGAGTCCCCTTCAACATCGCCTCCTACGCCCTGCTGCTCATGATGGTCGCTCAGGTCTGCGATCTCGCACCCGGGGAACTGGTCCACACGTTCGGTGACGCCCACCTGTACAGCAACCACGTGGAGCAGGCGCGGGAACAACTGTCCAGGCAGCCGCGGCGGTTGCCCAGGATGCGGTTGAATCCGGACGTGGCGTCGGTTTTCGACTTCGGCCCCGACGACTTCGAACTCGTGGGCTACGACCCCCATCCCCCGATCCGCGCCGCGGTCGCGGTCTGAGCGATGCGGCTCTCGGTGATCCTGGCGGCGGCGGCGAACGGCGTCATCGGCCTGGACGGCCAGCTCCCCTGGCGGCTCCGGACGGACGTGCGGCGCTTCAAGCGGCTGACCGTGGGCCATCACGTGGTGATGGGGCGCCGCACATGGGAGGAGATCGGCTGCCGGCCGCTGCCGGGACGGGAGTGCATCGTTCTGAGCACCCGAACGGACTTCGAGGCGCCGGGCGCGGCGACCTGCCGTTCGCTCGACGAGGCGCTTGCGGTGGCCCGCGGGGCGGGCGAGGAGGAGGCCTTCGTGATTGGTGGCGCCGGGCTGTTCGAGGCGGCCTTCCGTTTCGCCGACCGCGTCTACCTGACCCGGGTGCTGGCCGAGGTCGAGGGCGATACCGCGGTCGATCTAGCAGTGCTCGAGAGCTGGCGGGTCGAGAGCTTCGAGAACGTTCCCACCGGGCCGGAGGACGACCACGCCACCCGTTTCGAGATCCTCTCGCCGCCCCAGGACCCCGGATGAACGCGGCGAAGAACCGCGCCGAACTGTTGATCGGCTGGGCGCTGGCGTCCGGTTTCGACCGCGCGGGGGTCGCGTCCGTCGAGCCGCGGGCCCACGCCGGGTCGTCCTTCCTGCGCCGGCTGGAGCGGGGCCTGTTCGCTTCGATGGCCTGGCTCGGCAGGCGGACACGGAGGCGTCTCGTGCCGGCTTCGGTGCTGGACGGGGCGCGCTCCGTGTTGTGCGTGGCACTCCACTACTACCCCCTCGAGGGCGAGCCCGAGCCGCGGGGCGACCTCTGGCCGCGAGTGGCCCGTTACGCCCGCGGGGATGACTACCACCCGTTGATGGAGCGGCGACTACGGGCGCTTGCCGCCCGTATCCGGGAGGCGTTTCCGGGCTCGGGCGCGCGGCTCTACGTGGACACCGGACCGGTGCTCGAGAGGGAACTGGCGGCGCGGGCGGGCCTTGGAGCGATCGCCAAGAACACGCAACTGCTCGACCGCACGGGATCGTGGTTCCTGCTCGGGGAGCTGTTCCTGACCCTGGAGCTCGAACCGTCCGAGCCGCTGGCCGAGGACCTGTGCGGGGACTGCCGCCGCTGTCTCGACGCCTGCCCGACCGGGGCGCTGCCGACGCCCTATGTTCTGGACTCGGGCAAGTGCATCAGTTACTGGACGATCGAGCACCGCGGAGAGGTGCCGGAGCAGGCGCGACCCCTGGTCGGAGACTGGGTGTTCGGATGCGACGTCTGCCAGGAGGTGTGCCCGTGGAACGAGCATCGCGCGAAGCCGGCGGCGCCGAAGCGGAGTGGGGAGTTCTCCCTGCCGGCGCATCGCGCGGAACTGGATCTCGGGACGCTTCTCACGATCTCGGAGGACGAGTACCGGACGCGCTTTCGCGGCAGTCCGATGAAGCGGCCCGGTCGTTCGGGACTGCGGCGTAACGCCGCGCTGGCGATGGGGAACCGCGGCGAAGCCGTCTACATCCCGGCGCTCCAGCGGGCACGGGGAAGTTGTGACCCCGTCGTCCGGAGCCACGCAGTCTGGGCCCTGGAACGGCTGGAAGCTCGCGTCGTGGAGCGGCCGGAACGTGGTGCCTAAGTGTTGTGAAATGAGTGTTTAGGCCACTGGCACGGCTGCCGTTGGTGGAGCCCCGACCGGTTGACCGCTTGCGGCCGCGTCCCTATACTTGTCGGTCTGACCCTTGGCGTCCGTTCGGGCCTCGACGCCTGCTTTCGGCAGCGCGTTGCGGCCCGATTGTCGGTGCGCCGTCTACCTAGAAACGCCCACCGCACGGTCCAGAGCCGAAGCGAGAACACAGGAACTCATGGAACCCACCGAAGAACACACGGCTAAGGCGCTTCCCGTGGAAGCGCCCTCCGCTAACGCGCTTCCCGGCGAAGCGCAGGCACCCGATACAGAGAACCTCTCCTATGAGCAGCTCGTCGAGATGTACGACGACAGCATGCGTCATCTCAACGAAGGAGAGATCGTCCCCGGCAAGGTGATCGCGATCACATCGAACGACGTCGTCGTGGATGTCGGCTACAAGTCCGAAGGCCTGGTGCCGATCCACGAATTCACCTCCCGGGACGACGAACTCCAGGTCAGCGTCGGCGACGACGTGGAAGTGCTGCTCGAGCAGACAGAGGGTGCCGACGGCCATGTGATGCTCTCCAAGGTCAAGGCCGAACGCATGCGGATCTGGGCGCAGGTCGAGAACAGCTTCAAGGAGGGCAAGGTGATCACGGGCCGGGTGATCGACCGGATCAAGGGAGGCCTTACAGTCGATGTCGGTCTGCGGGCGTTCCTGCCGGGTTCACTGGTGGACATCAAGCCGGTCAAGTACCTGGAGTCGTTCAAGGGCGAGGAACTCGAGTTCAAGGTGATCAGCCTGGACCGCCGGCGCAACAACATCGTGCTGTCACGGCGCGCTGTGCTCGAGAAGGAGTACGCGAAGAAGAAGGCCGAAACCCTGACCAAGCTGAAGGAGGGGGCTCGGCTGCCGGGCGTCGTCAAGAACATCACGGACTACGGCGTGTTCGTCGACCTGGGCGGCATCGACGGTCTGCTCCACATCACGGACATCTCCTGGGGCCGGGTCAACCACCCGTCGGAGCACTTCGCTGTCGGCGACGAGGTGGAGGTCGTCGTGCTTCGTTTCGACCCGGAAACCGAGCGTGTTTCGCTCGGCTTCAAGCAGACCACCGAGGATCCGTGGACCCTGGTCGACAAGAAGTACCCGCTCGGTTCGCGGGTCCGCGGCCGCGTCGTCAGCCTCGTCGACTACGGCGCCTTCGTGGAGTTGGAGGAGGGTGTCGAGGGTCTGGTGCACGTCAGCGAGATGTCGTGGACGAAGAAGGTCGTGCCGCCGTCCAAGATCGTCAGCGTCGGCCAGGAGGTCGAAGCGATCGTGTCGGAGCTCGACATGCAGCAGCGTCGAATCAGCCTGTCCCTCCGCCAGGTGGAGTCGAACCCGTGGGAGGATCTCGCGGCGCGCTTCCCGGTCGGCACGATCGTCGAGGGTCGGGTGCGGAATCTGACCGAGTTCGGCGCGTTCGTCGAGATCACGGAGGAGATCGACGGCCTCGTCCACGTCTCGGACATGAGCTGGACGAAGCGCGTGAAGCACCCCAGCGAGGTGCTCGCGAAGGGCGATGCCGTTCGCGCCCGGATCACGAACATCGATGTCACCGGACAGCGGGTGTCCCTGTCGATCAAGGACTTCCTTCCCAACGAGTGGCAGGATTTCGTGGACGGCAACCGCGTCGGCGACGACATCGTGGGCCGGGTGGTCAACGTGACCGACTTCGGGCTGTTCATCGACGTCTACGACGGGCTGGAGGGGCTGGCGCATGTCAGCGAAGTCGACATCCCGGGCGGCAAGCTCGAGGACCACTACAAGATCGGCGAGTTCGTCCGCGCCCGCATTCTCCGCATCGAGGACGAGGACAAGAAGGTCGGTCTCAGCCTGCGTGGCGTGGTCGAGTTGACCGACGAGGAAGCGGACGAGTTGGCGGCGGAGCGGGAACAGAAGCTCGCGGCGGCGACGGCGGCGGCAATGGCGGCCGAGGAGTCCGGCGAGCCGGAAGAGACCGTCGAGACCGCTGCGGCCGAGGAGCCTGCGCAGGCTGAGGAGGCGGTCGCGGCGGCCGAGGAAGCCGTGGAGACCGCAGTCGAGGCCGAGGAACCACCCGCGGAGACCGAAGAGGCCGGGGACGGCGAGGAAGCGCCGGCCGTGGAGGATTCGTCGAGCAAGGACTAGAAGGCCGGCTAAGGGGAGAGCCGAAAATGAAAGACGCGATCGAGATCTCTGAAGCCATTCGCCGCGGGGTGACCAAGGCTCACCTGGTTGAGGAAGTGGCGCGTAGCACCGACTTGACGAAGAAGGACGCCGAAGTCATCGTGAGCACGGTGCTGGAGAGCATCGTCGACTCCTTGAAGGACGGCGACAAGATCGAGCTCCGGGGCTTCGGGAGTTTTCGCATCCGCGAGCGCGGTTCCAGGATTGGGCGCAACCCGAAGACCGGTGCCCGGGTTGACGTTCCGTCCAAGAAGATCCCCTATTTCAAGCCTGGCAAGGAACTCAAGGAACTCCTGAACTCCGACGAGTAGACCGGGCTCCGCAGGGCCCGTGTCGAGCCGCCCGCCGCGCACAGATGACGACGACTTCGCCTCCAGCCGGGCCTCCTGCCGAGCCCCGGGGCGTCCTCCGGCCCGTGCTCGTTGCGGTAGCGGCCTGGGCGGTGCCGGGCTCCGGTCACCTGATCCTGCGCAAGCCGCGGCGCGCCGCCGTCGTGTTCGGCGTGGTCCTCTTCTCGTTCCTGTTTGGCTGCTGGCTCCGGGGCCACCTCTACATCGTCGTGCCGGAGCAACCGCTCAGCCGGCTGGCGACTCTGAGCTCGATGGGCGCCGGAGCCCCGTACTTCGTGGCCCGCTACCTGGTCGAGTACAGCGGGGACATCTTGTCCTCGACGTTCGAGTACGGCAAGGCGTTCATGCTGACCGCCGGTCTTCTCAACCTCCTGGCGGTTCTGGACGCCTGGGACATCGCCAGCGGATCCAAGGACTGACGGACGTGTTGACGAGTCACTTCGCCCTGATGGTGATTTACGCCATCCAGGTCAGCCTGTTCTTTGCCGTGCTGTGGCGACGGCGGCTCAGGGACCGGGTCCGGCTGTTTCTGCAGATGATGGTCGGCATGGTCGGCGGGGGCCTGGTGCTGGCCTGGTTGATGTTCCCGTTTCCATGGTCACCGGCGGCGCCGATTCCCTGAGGCCGGGCTCGTCGACCGAGGGCAGCCCGGCCGTTCTGATCTCCGCCGGCGAGGCCTCCGGCGACCATCACGCGGCTCGAATGATGGAAGCCACCCGTCGGCTGACGAGGGACGGACGCCGGATTACGTTCTTCGGACTCGGCGGCGACGCGATGGCCGCCGCGGGCCTGGAGCCGGTCGCGCACAGCGACGAGGTGGCGGTGGTGGGCATCTTCGAGGTCCTGCGGGAGCTGCCGCGGATTCAGCGGGTCTTCCGGCGGTTGCTGAGGGCGGTCGAGGAACGCCGGCCGCAGTTGGCGGTGCTGGTCGACTTCCCGGACTTCAACCTGCGTCTGGCGCGGCGTCTGCGTCGGCGCGGCGTACCGGTGCTCTACTACGTCTCGCCGCAGGTCTGGGCCTGGCGCCGCCGCCGGGTGGCAGCGATCGCCCGCCTCGTGAAGCGCATGCTGGTCCTCTTTCCCTTCGAAGTCGATGTGTATCGAGGCCTTGAGCTCGAGGTGGAGCATGTCGGCCATCCCCTGGTCGACGAAGTACCCGAGCTCGCGTCCGTCTGGGAGCAGGAGGCGGATCTGCCGGCTCGGGCAAGGGTGGCCCTGTTGCCGGGGTCGCGGAACAGCGAGGTTCGGCGGATCCTGCCGCCGATGCTGCGGGCCGCGGCCACGCTGGCGTCGGAGGGAGGCGATGCGCGAGACGACGGTTCGGGCGGCAACGCCGCGCGCGTTCGCCTGATCCTGGCCCCGACGGTGGATGCCAGCCTTGTCGATCGACTGGTTGCGGCCAGTCCGCTTGCGCGCGAGGACCTGGAGATGGTGCGCTCGGGGCGGTTTGCGGCATTGGCCGGCTCTCATCTCGCCCTCTGCGCCTCCGGTACCGCGACCCTGGAAGTTGGCCTCCTGGGCACTCCGATGGTCGTGGTCTACCGTGTGTCGCCGCTAACCGGTCTCATCGGCCGGTGGTTGGTCGACTTGCCGTTCATCAGCCTCGTCAACCTGGTTCTCGGCCGCAGGGTCGTTCCGGAACTGCTCCAGGGCGAGGCCGGTCCGATCCGGATGGCAGCGACGGCGCGGGATCTTCTTTCGGAACGGTCCCGCATCGACAGCATGCGGGCCGATCTGGCCGAACTCCGGTCGGCGCTCGGAGCGTCCGGAGCCAGCGAGCGGGCGGCCCGCAGTCTCCTTCGGGAGCTCGGCGCGGCCAGGGAATCCCAGGAAGGAGGCCGACCCTGAGGAGCATGACCGGGATCGGGGAGGCGACGGAGCAGAGAGGTCCCTCCCGGGTGACGGTCACGGCCCGATCCGTCAACCACCGCTACCTCGACTGCGCGGTACGACTGCGGGCGCCGTACCGTCTCCTGGAGACGGAGTTGCGCGCGGTGGTCGCTGCCGAGATCCGTCGCGGCCGCGTCGAGCTGAAGGTCGAGATCGAGACCATCCCCGACGCCCCGACCGCCGAGCTGTGCGACGAGACGGCGGATGCCCTGCAGCGGACCGCCCGTCGCTGGCGGCGCCGGGGTCTCGTTGCCTCGGACCTCAGCGCCGGCGAGTTGATGTCGGCCGTGCGCGGTTCGCGGCCGGAGGCCGGGTCGCCCGCCATGGGAGCGGAGGAACGGGCGCTCGCGGTGCGGGTCAGCCAGCGTGCGGTGGCTGCTCTGGTGGCCGAACGCGAGCGCGAGGGACAGGTCCTTGAAGATGCGCTTCGCGGCCATCTCTCCGATCTGCGCCGCGAGGTGGAGGCACTTGCGGCGCGCCGTAGAGAAGTGGTCGATGGAGCTCCGGACGAACTGGAACGGCGGGTGCGCGAATTGCTCGAGGGACACGAGCCGGGGGGCGCGTCTGGCACCGGACTGGCCCCTGCGCGCCTGGTTCAGGAGGTGGCCCTGCTGATCGAACGCGGCGACACGGCGGAGGAACTGGAACGACTGGGCGGCCACCTGGACGGCTTCGAGACGGCGATGGCCGAAGAGGGGGCGGTGGGGCGGCGCCTGGACTTTCTGACCCAGGAGATCCTGCGCGAGCTGAACACGGTCGGGTCGAAGTGTCGTGATCTGACGATGCAGCGGGCTGTCGTCGAGGGTAAGGTGCTCTGCGAGCAGTTGCGGGAGCAGGTGCAGAACATCGAATGACTGCGGGCACGGCGAGAGGAGAGCTGTTCATACTCTCGGCGCCGTCCGGCGCCGGCAAGACGACGCTCGTGCATCGGGCGATGGAGCTCGTCGCCGGGGTCGAATTCTCGATCAGCCACACGACGCGCCCCCCGCGCGAGAACGAGGAAGACGGCGTCGACTACCACTTCGTGGCTCTGGAGACGTTCGAGTCCATGGTGGCGGAAGACCGGTTCCTGGAGTGGGCGGAGGTTCACGGCAACCGCTACGGAACGTCGGTCGACGAGGTCTTGCCGCGAATCGAGAGGGGAATGGACGTCCTGCTGGACATCGACGTGCAGGGAGCGGCCCAGGTCATGGCCAGCGGCGGCGTCGTGGGCCGGTTGGGTACGGCGGTCCATAGTGTCTTCGTCATGCCCCCGAGCCCGGAGGCGCTGGTGGCGCGGCTGCGTGGACGCGACCTGGACGAGGCGCCGGCCATCCGGCAGCGGCTTCAGGGTGCGCTCGATGAACTGGGGCGGGTGCGCGACTATGACTATGTTATTGTCAACGACCGCGCCGAGGTGGCCAGCGAGACCCTGGCGGCCATCATTCTCGAGAAACGACAGCGAAGGGAGCGGATGCGGGAGCGCGTACGCCGCGTTCTCGCGGACTTTCATGCACATGGCCCGTTTTCCTGAGAAAGTAGACAGCAAGTTCCGTTTCGTCCTTCTGGCCGCCCGCCGAGCCGAGCAGTTGATCCGGGGCGCCCAGGAACGCATGCCCAGGGAGAGTCCGAAGTTCGCCCGTCATGCGATGAGCGAGATGGAGCGAGACCTCGTCGAGTGGGACTTTGGCGAGGCACCCGAGTCTTCGGAACCGGATAGCGCCGGGGACGGCAACCCGCAGCCTGGGGACGATGCCTTCGGGCAGCGAAGCACAGTCAACTAGAGCCGCGCCTGCACGGGCTGCCCAGGGCAGGGTCCTTCTCGGCATAAGCGGCGGGATCGCAGCCTACAAGGGCGCCTACCTCGTCCGGAGGCTTCGGGAGCGGGGGATCGCCGTACGTTGCGCGCCGACCTTGGCGGCAGAGAGCTTCGTGTCGCCGCTGACTCTGGAGGTGCTGAGCGGCGAACGGGTCTACGGCCAGAGCTACCTGTCGCGTGATGGCGGTGTGGACGGCGCCGAACTTCATGTCGAGGCGGCGCGGTGGGCCGAACTGCTCTGCGTTGCGCCGGCGACAGCCAACACGCTGGCCCGTCTGGCTCTCGGTTTGGCGGATGACTTCCTGAGCACGACGGCCCTCATGTTCGAGGGACCCCTGGTCGTGGCGCCCGCGATGCACGACGCGATGTGGCGCAAGCCGCAGGTCGGCGCCCAGGTCGAGGCGCTGAGGAACCGCGGTGCCGAGATCGTGGGGCCGGTCGAGGGCGCGCTGGCTTCGGGCGAACGGGGCTGGGGGCGCATGGCGGAGCCGGAGGCGATCGTGGACGCCGTTTGCCGGGCGTTGGCGCTCCCGGACGACGGAGCGACCTCGCCGGTGGGTCCTTTGGGTGGCAAACGGGTGGTCGTCACGGCCGGTCCGACCTTCGAGGCGATCGATCCGGTGCGCTTCCTCGGTAACCGGTCGAGTGGCCGCATGGGCTTCGCCCTGGCGCGTCAGGCGGCGCTTCGTGGCGCGGAGGTGGTTCTCGTCGCCGGACCCGTGAACCGGGGAACCCCCGACGGCGTACGGCGGATCGACGTCGTGTCCGCGGTAGAGATGGAGGCGGCGCTCGCGGAGACGGCGCCGGCTGCGGACCTCATCGTGATGGCAGCGGCCGTTGCCGACTACCGACCCCTCCGGTGCGCGGACCAGAAGCTCAAGAAGTCCGGCGCCGACGGTGTGGTTCTTGAGCTCGAGCAGAACCCCGACCTTCTCGCCGGTCTGGCGACGGTGGCGCCCCAGGCCGTGCGGGTCGGCTTTGCGGCCGAGACCGAGTGCCTCGAGAGCTCGGCGCGGGGCAAGCTGAAGGCGAAGCAGGCACACTGGATCGTCGCCAACGACGTGTCGCGGCCCGACATCGGCTTCGAGTCGCCGGACAACGAAGTGGTCGTCTTCGGCCGGAACAATGCTCCGGTCCGCTTCGCGAAGCAGTCGAAGGACGAACTGGCCGGTCGCCTGCTGGAGTTGTTTGCCGGCGATCTGGCCGGCGAATTCGCCACGGGCCAGAGCTCGTGACGCGAATTCCGCTCTCCGTGGGCCAGGAACTCGGCCTGCTGCGAGAGCTCGGTTTCGAGGACGCCTATCCGCCACGGCGGACAGAAGGACGCCGGGAGGGTGGGGAGGACCGCTCGAAACGCCTGCAGGCGGTAGAGGTCGAGGCTCAGGCCTGTACCGCTTGCCGGCTTTGCGAGCAGCGCAACACGGTCGTGTTCGGCGACGGCGACGCCAATGCGGACCTCATGTTCGTCGGCGAGGGACCCGGTTACAACGAGGATCGGCAGGGCCTGCCCTTCGTGGGACCGGCCGGCCAGCTCCTGAACCGGATCATCCGCGCGATCGATCTGCGGCGCGAGGACGTCTACATCACGAACGTGGTCAAGTGCCGCCCGCCGAACAACCGGGATCCGCAGCCCGACGAGACCGCGGCCTGCCGCCCGTTCCTGGACCGGCAGGTGGAACTCATCGCGCCCCGGGTCGTCGTTGCCCTGGGGCGGGTCGCAGCTCAGCAACTGCTGCAGACCCGCGACTCTCTGGGCCGCCTTCGCGGGCGCTGGCACGAAGTGGCGGGCGTTCCGGTGCGCGTCACCTATCATCCGGCGTTCCTGCTGCGGGATCCGTCGTTCAAGCGGGCCGCCTGGGAGGACATGCAGCTCGTCCGGGATCGCCTGCTGGACAGAGCTGAAGATGGCTGACGTCTACGAGGATGTGAGTGAGGCGATCGGCGGCACGCCGATGGTGCGTCTGCGCCGCTCGGTGAGGACGGCGCGGCGAGGAGTCGAGGTCTTCGCGAAGCTCGAGTACCTCAACCCGATGGGCAGCGTGAAGGACCGCGTCGCACGGTACCTCGTGGATCGGGCGCTGGCCTCCGGGACCCTCTCGCCGGGCGGCGTGGTGGTCGAGGCATCGTCGGGCAACACGGCGATGGGACTGGCGATGATGGCGACGAACCGGGGGCTTCGCTGCCGGGCGGTCGTTCGCCGTCAGACCAGCCGGGAAAAGCTGGATTGCCTTCGAGCCCTCGGCGTCGAACTGGTCCTCGTGGACGGCGATCTGCCTCCGGAACACCCGGAGTCGTACAACCGCAAGGCGCGGAGCCTCGTGGCTGCGTGCCCCGACGCCTTCTTTCCCGATCAGCACAACAACCGGGAGAACAACCAGTGCCACTACGAGATGACCGCTCCCGAGATCTGGCGTCAGATGGACGGACGCATCGACGTCTTCGTCGGCGGCATCGGCACTGGCGGAACGGTCTCCGGCGTGGGCCGGTACCTGAAAGAGCGGGACCCGAAGATCGAGGTGGTCGCGGTCGATGTCGAAGGTTCCGTGTTCAGCCGTCACTTCGCGGCTCTCTCGGGGACGGACGACGACTCGGCCCCTTCCGGCCGTTACCTTCTCGAGGGACTTGGCGACGAGGAGATCATCGACTGCCCGGAGTTCGAGGTCTTCGACCGCATGCTCCAGGTGAGTGACTCGGAGGCGTTCCTGGCCGCCCGAGAACTCGCGCGGGACGAGGCGATGCTCGTGGGCGGCTCGAGCGGCGCCGCGCTCTGGGGAGTGCGCGAGATTCTGCCGGAGCTACAGCCCGGCGCCCGAGTTGTCACCCTCTTCCCGGACTCAGGCACCCGCTACCTGAGCACGATCTACAACGACGACTGGCTCCGCGAGCAGGGCTTGCCGACGGCGCGCGACTAGCTTGCCCGCGGGGGCTCAGCCGGCGAAGACCAGGTCGTAGCCCACCGCCATGATGGCGAGGTCGAGGCATATGTGGCTGATCCAGGGGGCCAGGAGGCGATTTCCCGTGGTGCGGTAAAGCAGGCACCACAGGGCGCCGCCCAGGAAGACGGGTAGGGACATGAGGGCCAGGACAAGGACCGATGCGTCGCCCAGGTACACCGCGATGACCACGACATGGTGGGCCGCGAAGCCTGCGGCGGCGATCAGCAAAGACCGTCTGGCTGATGTCAGGCGGCGTAGCCGCCCATAGACAAATGCCCGCCAGTACACCTCCTCCAGCCAGGAGTGGAGGAAGCTGATGAGAAGCGCCGCGACGACGTAGCGGCTCAGGGTGTCGAGGTGGAAGTCCGCCAGCTTGACGGTGATCGCCTCGGCCGCGGTGGCGGCCATCTCGCCGCCACGAAGCAGCACGACGTAGCAGAGCCAGGTGAAGGCTGCTCCGGCGATCCCGGTGCCCAGCCCGAGGGCCACGGAACGTCCGGGTCTCGAGGGCCCTGTCGCGGCCGCCAGCAGGATCCCCAAGGCCGCTACGGGCCCGGCGAATTGCAGAACCTTGGCGCCGAGGTAGACGGGCGCGACCCAGGCCGTACCCTCCAGCCAGACGAAGTAGGCGAGCGAGGCAACGGTCGGCAGGGTCATGGCAGCGATCAGGACCGTCCACCACGCCTTTCGGCTTCGTGGTCCGATCGCGACTTCCTGGTCTTGTGGCTTCATGGTCGTTGGCGCAGGGACAGAGCCTCCAGGTAGGCGTCGCGATACGCGGCGGCGACCTGGTCCCAGGTCAGGTGCGAAACGGCACGGGCGCGGGCTCTGGCGCCCATCCGGAGGCGGAGCTCCTCAGAGCGCAGGAGTTCGGTGATCGCGTCGCTGAGGGCGTTGCGGTCCTGCTCCGGGACGAGCAGTCCCTCGACTCCGGACTCGATCGCGAGGGGGATACCCGAAATCGCGCTGGACACTACGGGCAGGCCGCTGGCCAGGGCTTCGAGGATCACGTTGGGCAGGCCGTCCACGTTGCCCTGCGGGTCGTGGACCGCGGGCAGCACGAAGAGGTCGGCGCTGCGGTACAGGCCGGGCAGGTCGTCGTGGGCGACCGGACCGGGGAAACGAACTCGGGCGGCGTGCCGGGGTTCCCATGCCGATACGGCGGACCGCAGCGCGTCCATCTGGTCGCCGCCGCCCGCGATGACGGCGTGCAGGTCGTCGAACTCGGTGAGGAGCTGGGGGAGGATGTCGACCAGGACGTGGAAGCCCTTCTTGGTCGCCAGCCTGCCGACACCGAGCAGCAACCTGGCGCGGCCGGGGATGTCGAGCCGCTGACGCCAGTCGGCGGTACTGGTCGGTTCGCCGGCCTCGGCGGCGGGACAGAAGAGCTCGACGTCGACGCCGTAGGGGATGACGCGGTATGGCTTGTCGCCGTAACCCAGGTTCAGCACGCGCTCGACGAGTTCCGGTGAGCAGCCGGTGAGGAGCTGGCAGCGGTTCAGAGCCCGCCGGATCGCGGGACGAACCAGGGCCTTCTCGGCCAGGAATACATCACTGCCGTGCAGGCCCGCGGCGACCAGGGCGCCTCGCTTGGTGAGGCCCGGCCACAGCGCCACGAGTCCGTTCGGCGCCAGCCAGTGCGCGTGCAGCAGGTCGCACTCTTCGCGGGCGAGAAGGCGGGCGACCGCCGAGGCGGCTGCGCGCAGATAGAGCGGCGCTGCCAGTCCGGCTCCGAGCCGGACGCGTTCGTCCGCGGCCAGACTGCGGCCGTAGCCAAGTACCTCCAGCTTTCGCGGGGCGTAGGCGAAGGTCCGGACCTCGACACCGTCGTCGATCCAGGACGGGCGGACACCCTCAGCGCGAGGCGCCAGTACCGTGACACGATCGCCGCGGCGGACCAGGCCCCGGGCCAGTTCCCGGATGAAGGGTCCGGCGCCGTCGCCCGGCCAGCGTGGGTAGGTCTGCGTGAGGAAGAGGATCCGCAGAGCCAAGTCGCCCTCAACCGACCAGTTCGCGAACCGAGTAGCTGTCGTGGCGGCGGAAGTTCTTGAAGGTGATCAGTTCGCCGATCAGTCCGGTGGTGACAATCTGTATGCCGACCACCATGAGCAGGACGCCAAGCAGCAGCAGTGGCCGGTTGGAGAGGGTCTCGCCCGAGAACCAGAGCGCGGCCAGGTAGGCGCAGACACCGAAGCCCAGGGCAAAGCTGATCAGGCCGATCGGTCCGAAGAGATGCAGCGGCCGGCGGGTAAAGCGGCTGATGAAGAGGACGGTGATCAGGTCGACCGGGCCCTTGTAGGATCGATCCCAACCGTAGCGGCTACGGCCGACGCGACGTGGGTGGTGAGCGACCGGGATCTCGCCGACCTTGAAGCCGCGACGGCTGGCGAGGACCGGAATGTACCGGTGGAGTTCGCCGTAGACGGCCACCTGTTCCAGGACCTCCCGGCGATACGCCTTGAAGCCGGAGTTGAAGTCGTGCAGCTTCACGTTGGAAAGGGTCCGCGTGACCCAGTTGAAGACCTTCGACGCCATCCGGCGCCGCAGGGGGTCGCGGCGGGTCCGCTTCCAGCCGCTGACCAGATCGAGCGGGCTATCTTCGAGGGCCTGCAGGAGTCTCGGAATCTCGTCCGGGTCGTCCTGCAGGTCACCGTCCATCGTCACCAGAATGCGCCCGTTGGCGTGATCCACCCCAGCCGAGAGCGCCGCCGCCTTGCCGAAGTTCCGGCGCAGGCGGACGAGGCGGACCCGTGGGTCGCGCTCGTGTTCCCGCCGCACCGCATCGGAGGTGCCGTCGGTCGAGCCGTCGTCGATGAACAGGAGCTCGCAGCGGGTGCCCATCGCGTCCAGGTTCGCCAGGACGCGCTCCGCCAGAGTGGCGACGGTGGCCTCCTCGTTGAGCACCGGCACCAGCACGCTGACTTCGAGCGGCGTGGGTTCAGCGCCCGCCTCGCTGTTACGGCGCGGGCTCCTCATCAACCGGAGCGTACTCGATCCTCTGGCCGTCGACGATCAACGCCGGCGGCTCGGATTCGAGGTCGAACTGCACCGTGGTCTTCTGCCTCGAACGCACCCGAATCTGCTGATCGATCCGCTCCTCGGGCCGCCAGGTCGGGTTCTTGAAGACGCTCAGCACATGGGTGCCGACCGGCACCTCCAGCCCGTCGATAGGCGTCCAGCCGATCGCTTCGTCGCCGATGCGCACGAAGACAGGACGTGCCGATTCCTCCGCTGGAGCTACGCGGAGGAATCCGGGTCGGACGAGGGGCACCGGTGTTTCGAGCAGGCGGCCCGATGGGACCTGGGTCACCACCTGCTCCCGTATCTGATAGTCGCGGGTGGCAAGTTCGAAGGTGAGCACGTGGTCGACGCCCGCTTCGACTTCGAACACTCTCCGGCGGTCGAGAAGGACCGGCTCGCGGCCGGCCACCGACACCGTGATCTCGGGGTGCCAGGCGGGCGCCAGGGCGAGGCGGCCGGTGCCACGACTCGCCGAGTGGACGGGTAACGTCGTACTCGTGGCTGCGCCGGCCGGCACGGCGCTGTCCGTTGAGGAAGACACGTCGTCGGAGGGGTGCGGATCGGGCGCAGCACCCGCCGTGCCCAGCCGCTCCGCCTCGGTGATTGCGGCTGCTTCAGCCACCGGAGCGTCGGAACCGGCTACGGCGGGACTACCCTTGGACCACCAGAGCGTGCCGCCCACCCAGAGCGCGGTTCCGGCCACGGTCGCGAACGTCAACCAGCGGCGTCTGAAGCGGGAACGCGATGGCCGTTTGATGGCCGCCGCCACCTTCTCGAGACTCGGCGGTGGCTCGCCGTCCTTTCCGGGAACGCGGCCGCTGAGTTCGACATCGGCCAGGGAAGTCTGGGTGGCGGTCAGGTCATGGGACACGGCCTCGAGCGCGTCGAGAGCGGACGCGAGGCTGCTGGGCCGGTCCGCTGGATCGTTGTGAAGGCAACCCTCGAGGATGGGGAGCAGGCGACGCGGAAAGTCGGCGGGCAAGTCGCCCAGCGGCAGGGAAGCCGCGGACTTGAGCCGGCGCGGAAGGGCCTGGCGTCTGCCGGGCTCGTAGGTCAGCAGGTGGTGAAGCAGCACACCGAAGGCATAGAGGTCGGTGCGCACGTCGACAGGGTCGCCGCGGAGGAGTTCCGGGGCGCGGTAGCGGAGTTCGCCCGTGGTGCGCGGATTGGCGAAACCGCGCAGCCCCGCCGTGCCGTCGGAGCGGATCATGACCATGCCGGGATGCAGGTCGCCATGAACGACGCCCATTCCATGGGCGTACTCCAGTGCGCGCGCGATCTGCACCAGCCAGGCGAGGGCCGTCTCCCTTGACAGTTTGCCGCCCTGCCTGAGCCTCGTCTCGAGGGCTTCGCCGTCGCTGGCTTCCTCGATGCGGCAGGAGGTGGTTCCGTCGATGCCGAAGTCGAGAATTCGGGCGACATGGTCGTGCTCGAGCACCGCCGCGGCGGTGGCCCGTTCGAGAAAGCGCGCCTGCGCTACCGGCGTCTCCGGCGCCCAGACGTCGATCGTCGCCCGGGAACCGTCCGTCGAGTTACGACCGACATACGAGGCGGCTCCGGCGTGGGCTTCAGAACGGCGAACGATCTCGAAGCTGCCGATCTGTTTACTCATGGCTTCATGCGAAGAAGTTGATCGTTGGCAGAAGCCGATAATAGCACGTTTTGGACGTAAGTTGTTGTTTTTCAGTATGTTGTGTCTCACTCAGACGTCGCACTTGGTGGCTGCTGTAATCTCCCGAACCGGGATCGGTCGATGCGGGGGAACGGGAACACATGGGCAAGAGGACTCGTCTGCTCGGCCACCGGGGTCCGGGCACCGCTTGACGAACCGGCCTTTCTGTCGCCGGCGGGCAAGCCCTGGCTGGTCGACT
>JAPOVF010000168.1:1952-2791 GCA_026708285.1 Acidobacteriota bacterium | reverse complement strand
GGGGCAGCTTGCCGGTGAAGATCACATCGCGCGGGCGCTTGAACCGGGCGATGCGCGAACCGACGTGCTCGCGGACCGCTTCCTGGTCCAGGCCGGCTTCCGGATCGGCCTCGACGACGGCCCGGATCGCCTCGCCCCAGCGGTCGTCGCTGACTCCGAACACACAGGCGGAATGGACGGCGTCGATCTCAAGGATCGCGGCTTCGACCTCGGCCGGATAGACGTTCTCGCCGCCGGGCTTCATCAGCTCCTTCTCCGGCTTGCGGGCGACGTAGAACAGGTTGCCTTCCTCGTCGAAGCGTCCAATGTCGCCGGTGTGGTGCCAGCCGCCCCGGAAGGTGTGCGCCGTGACGTCGGGCTGCCCGTCGTAACCCAGAAACACGAGCGGTCCGCGGACGACGATCTCGCCGTCCTCGCCGGCAGGCACCTCGCGGTCGTCGTCGTCGACCAGGCGTACGCTGCAGAGTTCCGCCGCCTTGCCGGCGCAGCCGAGTCGCTCACGGGCGTTCTGGATCGTCACGAAACCGCTCGTCTCGCACTGTCCGAAGCCGGCCCAGAAGGTGGCGTCCGTCTCGTCATGCAGCCGCTGCATGGTGTCGGGCGAATCGAGGCCGGTGACGTGGCGCAGGCTCGGCAACCGGCTACCCGCTTCGGCGGCCGCGTCCAGCAGGGTGGTGAGCACCGGCGGGAAGTCGCTGATCATCGTGATCGCATGGCGGTCGATCAGCTCGACCGCCTGCGCCGCGTCGTACTTCGCGGTGATCACGTTCGCGCCGCCGGCGTGAAAGACGCTCAGCAGGTGGCCGAGCGCCGCGATGTGGAAGAGGGGCAGCGCGACC
>JAPOVF010000168.1:861-1942 GCA_026708285.1 Acidobacteriota bacterium | reverse complement strand
GAGCGACGCGATCTCCTGCAGGTTGGCCCAGACCAGGTTCGAGTGGCTGAGCAGGGCGCCGCGCGGGATCACGTCGACGGCTGCGGTCGCGATGACGGCGAAGGGCTCGTCCGCGGCAACGTGCGGCCGTGACGGGCTTGCGGCCACACCGTCACCGGCGTAGAGCGAGTCGAGGGAGGCATAGCCAGCGGCCGGATCGTCGCCGAACTGGAACCAGTGCGGAATCTCGTCGTCTCCGGGGCCGCCTGGCACCGAGTCCAGGAAGTCCGCGCCGACGACGAAGGCGCTCGGCTTCGCCCGTTCGCGGGTCAGGATCTCGATCTCGCCCTTCTGCAGTCGCCAGTTGATCGGATAGACCACGATCCCCTGGCGGGCGCAGGCGAGATAGAGCTCGACGTACGCCGCCGAGTTCTGGGCCAGCACCGCGAGACGGTCGGAGACCTCGAGCCCCAGACCGTCGAGCCCCGCCGCCAGCGCGTCGACGCGTTCGCGGAGTTCCGCGAAGCTCCGTGCTTCGCCATCCTCCGTGACGAGCGCGAGACGGTCGCCGAACGCCGTCGCGTTGCGGACGAGGACGTCGTAGAGCGTGAAGTTCTGAACGTGGGACACTGTGTGCGGAGCTTCAGCCGGGGAGCGAACCGGCGCGCACTTTATCAACGGCATCCGCCGCTACACTCCGTCCATGCCTACACGACGATGGAATCTGATCGTCCTGTTCGCGCTCCTCCTGGCGCTGACGACGCCCGTTCACGCCTGGAACGACTTCGGCCACGAGGTCGTGGCCCGCATCGCCTGGCAGGAACTCGAACCTGAGGTCCGGAGTCGGGTCCTGGCGTTGTTCCGGCAGGCGCCTCGGGACAGCCTGATGCACTGTCTCGATCTGAACCAGGATCGGCGTCGGGGCTGCGGTCGGTTCGCCTACCGCCTGGGGGATGCCGAGAGCAGCGAAGACGGCGACCGCATCCTGTTCGAGCGGGCCGCCTACTGGCCCGACCTGGCGCGGCAGCTCGACAAGTACAACCGTCCGACCTGGCACTACATCGGCTGGACCTGGCGCCAGGGCGCCGACGGGACCGCCCAC
>JAPOVF010000168.1:0-813 GCA_026708285.1 Acidobacteriota bacterium | reverse complement strand
TGCCGATACGTCCGGTCGGCCGGGCAGACGGGCCATCCACCTGGCCTGGATCTTCCACCTGGTCGGCGACGTCCACCAGCCCCTTCACGCCGCGTCCCGGGTCACGGAACGCCGCGACGAACGGGAAGGCGACCGCGGCGGCAATGGCTTCGGTCTCGACGACTGGAACCGCAACCTCCACGCCTTCTGGGACGGCGCCCTCGACGGCCGGTTCAGGGCTCAACACAGGGATCGGGCACTGGCTCGACTCGACCCGCCTTCCGGCAGGTCGCCGCTGCCCGAGCAGTTCTGGAGGTTCTTCGGAGAGGCCCGCGACCGGGAGTACGAAGCCCACAAGGACCAGGTCGCCGCCGAGGCTCGCGAGCGCCACCCGCTCGACGACGCCGTCCGGGCAAACCTCAAGTCCGGCGACTTCGAGGCCTGGGCAAGAGAGTCCAACCAGATCGTCCGCGAAGCGCTCTATCCCCCCGACCTCGAACGGGGCCAGGCACCGTCCGGCGCCTACGCCGACCGGGCCTACGACATCTCCCTGCAGCGCGCCGCTCTCGCCGGCTACCGCCTGGCCGACCTGCTCACCAACCTCTTGGCGCCGTAGCGCCGCCAAACCTGTCGCAGGCTCCATGTTTGGCCCCAGCCCCCACCTCCCTGGGAGCTTGCGCCTCGGAACTCACGCCGTAGCGTTCTGCGGCGCAAGCTCCCAGGCGTACCTCGCGATCGCTTCCGTGCGCGGCCGCGCAACCACGGGCTGCGGGGAGTAGGCGCGCGTTGCCCCGGCTGTTCGTTGCCCTCGACCTGCCTCCGGAGTTGAAGGCG
>JAPOVF010000350.1:1752-2797 GCA_026708285.1 Acidobacteriota bacterium | reverse complement strand
GCTCGGTCCGACCGTGGTCGTCGCTTCCGCTGTGCCCGTCTCCCTCTTCGTCGCCCTGTTCGCGATGCGCCTCTGGGACCATTCGCTCAACATCATCACCCTGGCCGGGCTGGCGCTCGGCGCCGGCATGCTCGTGGACAATGCGATCGTCGTCGTCGAGAGCATCCACCGGCGCCACCGCCCCGGAGCTTCGGCGGCCGACAGCTCCGCCCGGGGCACCGGCGAAGTCGCCGGAGCGATCGCCGCGTCGACGCTGACGACCTGCGTCGTCTTCCTGCCCGTCCTCTTCGTGCAGGGGCTGGCCGCGCGGCTGATCGAGGGCATCGCCTTCACCGTCACCGCCTCGCTGGCCGCGTCGCTCGCGGTGGCGATGATGCTGATTCCGGCCCTGTCGCGCTGGTTCCTGCCGCGGGCCAAGCCGGCGGCTGGGGTCACGGAGGCAGCAGGAGCTGCCGACGACGCTTTGGCGGCGGAGTCGGACGATGCAGAGGCGCGTCCTCTCGGCTGGGCCTTCGGCGCTCTCGAGCGGTTTGTGCTGTTCCTGCTGCGCCTGCGCTGGCTCGTCGTCGGCGCCGCCGTGCTCGCCGCTGCTGCCGCGGTGAACGTCCTCCTGGGGCTCGGCAGCGAACTGCTGCCGCCGGCCGATCCCCGGCAGTTCTCGGTGCGGATGGTCGGACCGCCCGGTCAGCGAGTCGAGGCAACGGCCGCCGCCATCGCCACGCTGGAACAGGCGGTACGCCAGGCCGCCGGCGAACACCTCGAGGCGATCCAGGCCGAGGTCGGCCGGCTGCCGGAGGACGACCGGCTGGTCACGACCGAGCTGACCGAAGAGAACACCGCCCGGCTCCTCGTGCGTCTGTCGGCCGAGGGCCCCACCGGCGGTCAGATCGTGGCGGCCCTGTCCCCGAACTTCACCGAGATCCCCGATACCGAGATCGAATGGGAGGTGGGAACGTCGGCGCTGGCCGAAGCCCTGGGCTCGTCCGGGCCGCCCATCGTGGTCGAGATCGCCGGTCAGTCGCTCCCCGATCTGCGCTCTGCTTCG
>JAPOVF010000350.1:0-1662 GCA_026708285.1 Acidobacteriota bacterium | reverse complement strand
CGAACTCGACCGGGCGATGGCCGACGGCCTGGGCGTCGATCTCGAGACGATCGCGCGCGTACTCCAGTCGGCGCTCGATGGCCGCAGGGTCACGCTGCTGTCGGTCGGCGACGAGGAGCGGCACGTCGTCCTCTCCCTGCCCCAACCCCGGCCCGAGGAGCTCGCCGGGCTGCGCTTCACGAGTAGCGCCGGGGCCGATCTCGTTCTCGGCCAGGTGGCGCGCTTCGTGCCGACGGAGGGAGCGCGCGAGGTCTTCCGCCGCGACCAGCGGCGCGTGGCACAGGTCACCGCCCGGATCGCCGAAGGCAGCGACTATCCGCGGGCCATTGCCGCGGTGAACGAGGCGATTTCCACGACCGACCTTCGTCCCGGCCTGATCGGGCGGCTGGCCGGCGAGGAGGAGGAACGCCAACGCGCCACGTCCGAACTGCGGCGCGCGGGCATCCTGGCGATCGTGCTCGTCCTCATGGTGCTTGCGGGCACGTTCGAGTCCCTCCTGCAACCCCTCACCGTGCTGTTCTCGATCCCGCTCGCGCTGCTCGGCGTCGCCTGCACGCTGGGTCCCATGGGCAGGCCGGTCGGCGTGATGGCGCTGCTCGGATTGATCGTGCTCGCGGGTGTCGCGGTGAACGACGCCGTGCTCCTGATCGCCACCGCGCGCCGGTTGATGGCCGCCGGCATCGAGAGGCGAGCCGCGCTGGCCCGGGCCGCCGCGATCCGGCTGCGACCGATCCTCATGACGACCCTCACCACGGTGCTCGTTCTGCTGCCGCTCGCCGTCAGCGCCGGCGAGGCAGCCGAACTGCGAAGCCCGATGGCCTTCACAATCATTGGCGGCATCGTCACCTCGACCGTCGGCTCGCTGCTGGTGCTGCCCTGCCTGTACCTGATTCTCGACTCGCTGAGAGTGACCCGGCGCCGCCGGCCGACTGCGGACGCCTGACCCGAAAGTGCCGTGAAAGCCGGTCTCGACACGCTCGCCATCCGCCGCCCGGTGGCGGTGTCGATGTTCTTCGTGGCGCTCGTCATGCTCGGCGGGTTCGCCTGGCAGCGACTGCCGGTCGAACTACTTCCCGCTCTGACGGGCGACTCGCTCTACGTCAGCTTCTTCCGCCCCGGCAGCGAGCCGGAGACGGTCGAGCGGGAGATCCTGATGCCGCTCGAAGCCCGGGTCCGCACGCTGCCCCGGGTGGCCGAAACCTGGGGCGAAGTGACCGGTTCGAGCGGCAGCTTCACCGTCCGCTTCGAACGCGGCGTCGATCTGAAGGTACGCGAACTCGAGATGCGCCGCATCGCTGCGGATCTCGCGCGGACACAACCGCGCGACACCTTCCTGGACGTGCAGGCCGACGACACGAGCGTGTTCTCGAGCTTCGCCATGATCCTGCAGGTCACCGGTTCCGACGACGCGGACGCGCTGTACGACCTGGTCGACGAGATGATCACCCCTCGCCTGGCCGCCGTGCCGGGAGTCAGCCAGGCGATGTTGGGCGGCGGCGCCTCGCGCCAGTTGACCGTGTGGGTCGACCCGAACCGCTGCGCCGCGCTCGGCGTGACGACGGAGCAGGTAACCGCCGCGGTGCGCGGTGCGGCGGGACGCCTCCGCTACCTCGGCAGCCTGGAGGACGAGGCCGGACGGACGGCGGTGATGCTCGACGGCCG
>JAPOVF010000266.1:13177-31660 GCA_026708285.1 Acidobacteriota bacterium | reverse complement strand
CGGACTGTGCAGTTTTCGGCTGCCACGAATGGGAGATTTACAGTTGCCCCCAACAAATAGGCCGTCACCACCCTCGCCGTGCCATACACAGGCACCCTGCAAAGCAGAGGTCTAACGCCGACACCACCACCGCCACAGTGCCGCCATAGAGCAGTGACACGCTGCGCACCGTGATCGGCCCGCCGCCGGCTTCTTCCGTGCCTTCCCGCAGGGATGATTTCTTTACGGGAGCGACCCCCCCGAGGCGTGGCCAGGCGCGTGCAATAAGCCCTGGAACACTCGAGCCCTCGCCGTGCCGCACCAGGCTCCGAAACAGGGGGGTCGCTCCCGTAAACCCGCTTCGACCCGCTCACGGCCCGTTGGCAGTGCGCGGCAAGCGGATAAACATTGCTGGGACAAGGCATTGCACCGCACCGAGCGGCGACGACAAGCCGAACATACCCCGGAACACTAGGTGGTCTGTCCTTGTTTGCCAAAAGAGCGGATCCCTCGTGCGTCACGGAGACTGCCGGAGAAGAAGCCGGCTCCGAAGTCCTGCCCGGATCATCGACGATTCGGGGCCGGATCGGCTCCCCCGAGCCCCTCAGGGGTCGTGATCTGGAACTGATCTCCCATCCTGCCGGCATGTACCCTCCGCGATTCGGCTCGACCGGGGCGGTCGTAAGCTGGGCGCGCCATGGAAACCGCCGTGCCGCCAACGCTCCCAGATCCCGACAGCTGGGCCGAGGCTCTTAAGGTCCTGGGGCTGCGCGAGCGCACGGCCGACTGGCTGGCGCTCGTTTGCCGGCATGGCGGCGTCTTCACCAGACGGCAGTTCTGCGACCGCTACGCATGCCGGAGAAACGCCGCTCACCGCTTCGTTGGCCGCCTCGCCAGGGCCGGGCTCGCCCGCGAGTACCGACGCCCCGGAGGCCGCACCAACGGCACCTACTGCCACATCCGCGATTCATCGCCTTACCACGTCCTGGGCCTCGGTCCGCAGTTCGCCAGACCGCCGCGGTCGCCGACGCTCTTGTGGCGGCGGCTGCTCGGGCTCGACTACGTGCTCGAGCGCCACGACTCCGACTGGCTTCACACCGAGGAGGACCTGGTGGCCCACTTCACGCACGTGGGGGTGCGTCCCGGCGTGTTGCCGAAGCGGGAGTTCAAGGGCGCGGTCGGCAAGACCGTCCGCCGCTTCCCGATGCGGTACCCGATCGACTCGGACGGCTGGGAGTGGTCGACGTTCGTGTTTGTCGATCCGGGATACGACACCACCGTGCCGCTCGGCTACTGGGCCGACACCCACCGGAGGCTGTGGAACGGTCTGCGCCGCAGGGGCATCGAGGTCCATGTCGTCGCGGCGGTGCGCAGCCACGCCGCCGCGCAGCGGGCGCGCAACAGGCTCAAGCACTGGACGGGCTACTACTCCGACGCCGCTCTCACCCACGATGAATGGTGGCTCCTGGAGGACATCGAAACGGCGATCGATGCCAATGACCCGTCGGTCTTCGATGAGTGGGGTGGCTTCCGCCGGGCCATGCGACTCCGCGCGCCGCTGCGCCGGCGAGCGGATGCTGCGGACAAGGGCAACGGACGGATCGACAGTTACTCCACGCACGTCGCGGTGCGGCTGGGCGACCCCTGTGTGGACGCTCGGCTCTACTAACTCCGGCTCCGGCTCTGAACGACGAAACGGGGAAAAGCCCCCTTGGGGGGGTTGGGGGGGTGTGGGATCTACGTGGGATCTGAGTGGGAGAGCCGGAAACGTAGGCCCCCGTAAGGCGCACCGTGACAGGTGATCGCGTCAAGCGTGACAGGTGATCGCGTCAAGCGTGACAGGTGATCGCGTCAGCGTGACAGGTGATCGCGTTGGGTTAGGACGGCCGGTACACGCGCCAACCGTCGCCGTGCGGAACCATCTCGATCAGATTCGCAGCTTGCATCGCTTTGGTGTGCTCTACGGCTCGTTTCCGGTGCTGCCGCTCGACGGCCGCACTAGCGGGTTGGCGCGGGAACATCATCAGCCGTAGCGTCTCGGGCGTCAGTACTGGCCAACGGATAGCCTCTGGGTTTGTCGCAAGGGCGTCGGCTCCTCCGCGGCCACGGCCGTACTTGTCCCAATACGCCGACAGACCGAGCAGGCCGCGGTATCGCGGTGCTGACCGCGGAGCCAGGCCCCGAAGGGCCAGTCGGTCAACCTGAGGTCCTTGGCGGCTGCCGGGAGGGAGGTCGATGCGGATCTGGATCCGTTTGCGTAGGTCGAATTCCGCGGTTGCAGGCACGTTGATTACGCTCATAGGAAACCACAGCTCGTCTTTCAGTCGGAACGCCATGTTCCGTAGGGCGAGCAGCGATTCGGCCAAGGGTTCCAGGTGTTTGCTCGGCTCCCACCTCTTCCAACCAGCCCATTGCACAACCTCTCCAAGGGTCGGCGTGATCTTCGCTTCCCGGCCGTAGGCGGCGAGTGGTGCTGACAACAGAGTTTCGTACCAGAGGCGCCAGGGGATAGGGACGCCGCGGTTGCCAGCGACTTCGAAGATCCGCTTGTCGGCGTTGTAGACGAACACCGGCAGAACGTGTCCGGGTGTTCTTGGCACGAACCCGAAGGACGCTTGGACTGGCCCGAGTCTTGTGAGATCTGGAAGCCGCTCTTGGCGTACGTGTATCGCTGGTGCGCCCGCTGTAGCCGCAGGGAGGATCGGGTTCTCGCGGGAGTTGGGCCGGTAGTGCTCAATCGCATGAGCGAGCACGCCTAGATTTTCGGCCGCTTGAAGCAGTTCGAGGGACGGGGCGCGCTTGAAGGCGGCATGTCGGAGCAGCCAGGCATCTTGGTTGGCGATCGTCTCAACAGTGTGGGGGTGGGTGATATCCGGGTCGGCGTGCTCGGCTAGGGCTCGGCCGTTAGCTCGGAGCAAGGCCGCAGCGTCGTCCTGGTTCGCCCAGGCCCAGGCGATCCGGCGTTCGTCCGGGGCTTTCCTCGGCCTGGAAGGGGTCGCCTGAGTCGCCTCGTCGCTGGCGCTGGGCGTGGCCGGCTGGTCAGGGGGCTGAGTCCGGTTTCGGCCCTTGCGGCGCTTCTGCGGTCTTTTAGAGCCTTGGGAGGAGGCCGAAGCGGGCCCCTTCTGGCCCCGATCGGCGTCTGGAGCTTCTGTTCTGGGAGGTGTTCGGTCCGTTTCCCCGGGGGTCGCGAGCAGATCAGGGGCCTTCGCGAGCCGGAACTCGACGCCTGCCGCCTCGATCACCTCGCGGGCGACGCTCTCGAGGAGGTCATTGGGAGCGTCGATACAGCCGTCCGCGTCGATGCAGTTGAGGATCGCCCTGGCCGTGTCGTCGGTGAGTGTGCCGCCGGCAACGGCGGCGTGAACCGCGCCGGCTGCCGTCCGTAACGTCTCGGCCCGGCCTGCTGGAGTGAGGGGCTCCCGCCCCTTGCTCTGTTGATTCTCGGTCATGCCATTTACCTGATCCGTGCCGGCGGTCTTCGCCGAAAGATGTAGGGCCTAGCCTGCGAGTGGCCTACAGCCCATCCATACAGCACAACATAGTATAGGCATGTAGGCATGTAGTCATTGTGCTATCTCGGGGCGGTGGTGCTTGGCAAAGACCGCGTTTAGGCCCTCACAGACCAGTGCCTGCACGGTGGTTTCCTGCTCAGCAGCTAGGACTTTGATCTGCGTTCGCACGGCAGGCTCAACGTGGATCGTGAGCGCGACGGTCTTGTCGCGCCGGCGTCCCCCATGGGGTGATTGTGACGCTCGGACGCTGCGTCCAGCTTTCTGCACCGCAGCCGTTACGGCCTCAAGGTCAGGACGGGGCATCTTTCGGTTTCTCCTTTCAACCCGACTGTTGTTGTGTGAGGGCCTGCGTCAACCACTGGACCACTAAGCGCGCCTCGTCGGCGGCCCGTCCACGGGATGGATACTCCGTTACAGCCAGACCAACGGCACTAGCATCACCCCAAGCGACACGGTGCCCGATTGTGTGCGGACAGACCTGTAGCCCGAGTCGGTCTATGGCACGGCGGGCTTGTGCCGTTCGCGGTCCACGGGGCGAGACAGCGTTCAGAACGGCGACGGCAGGCGGGTTGCCAGCGAGACCAAGCAGTTGCTGGACATTCGGCATCGTCTCCAAGTCGAGTGCTTGAGCTCGACACGGGATGACGACGAGATGAGCTGCACGTGCCGCTTCCAGAGCGGCCGATTCGGATCGAGGTGGCGTGTCGATCACCGCCAAATCGACGTTCTCTGCGGCTGCCGCATCGAGGGCATACCGAAGCCGCGACGGGTGGACGTCGGTCACCACAGGGTCTGGTGACTGGCGCCGGTCACGCCAACAGCACGCGCTGGCCTGGGGGTCGGTATCCAGCACAACGACAGTCCGACCAGCACCACTCGCCTCTACCGCGAGGGCAAGAGCAAGACTTGTCTTGCCTGCACCTCCCTTTTGCGCAAGCAAAGCTATGGCGTGCATCGGCATCGTGCGTCTTACAGCATACTACACTGTGCCTGGATGTCATGTAGACATGCTGTATTCGAGGACCGTAGTGATGTTGGTCTAGCAAGGAGGGGAGCGTCGCTCCCTCGACTATCACCGCCGGGCCGTCCCGATGAGCGGGCTACCTGTGGCTGGTGCGGACGGCAAGAGACGTGGCACGAGTATGGTGTCATCATGCCGCACCGAGGCCGAATGAGAGGCGGTGATGACGCTGCGAGCCCCAGACATACTTCCGCCAATGCGTCAAGGCGATCGAAGCTGGCGCGCTGATCGTGCGCGACCTCCTGGCGCGGCCGCACGGACACCGGGGCTCAGTTGGACCCGAGTCGGCAGTCTAGGGGGCGCTCGTTTCCCCTTCGGTCCGAGAGGGGTCGTGTCGTTCTACCTAGCTGCTCACGTACGGCCCGAGAAACCGCTCGCCGTCGAAGTGAATGAGGTGATCGGGCGCCTCGGCTACCCATACTTCGGTCTCCCAAGCGATCTCCGGCAAGAACTCCCGCATCGCCGCGCGGTCCAGGAACGCCGTGACGAAGACCAGCCCCGCCGTCGAACCGGCGAAGAGAGCCTTGAGCTGGTTGTGGCGCAGGAGGTTCACGGGGCCGTGTGAGGTGACGGCTTCGATGAGGAGCAGCCAGTTGCTGTCCACGTGGTGGATGACGGCGTCTGGCATCTTGCCGTGAGGGTCGATCACGACGCCCAGACCGCGCAGATACTCGACATCGTAGAGCAGGTGCTTCTCGGCCGTATCGCCGACGTAGACCACGTATCCGCCCGGTGCGAATCGCGGAGCGAACTGCTCGACGATCTCCTTGACGAGAACGTTCTGCCCGCCGGCAGTGAGTCTGAGCACCTGACCGCCTGGGAGATTGACCGGGATGAACTCCGTCCGTCGGGGCCTCTCGCGAAGCCGGTTGACCCCTTCCTTCGCCAGATACGCGGTGAGATTGAGGTCCCAGGTCTCTGTCTCGAAACACCGCAGCAGTTCGAGCGCTGAGGTTGTGATCTGGTAGACGTTCTTCGGGCTGTTCGGCGGCCGCCCGGGATCATCCGGGTTGAGGACGACTATTCCCATCTCGATGAACTGGTGAAGCGTGAAGCGGCGGATCGTCTCGCGTGTGTTCGGGGCATACCGCTTCCCGTAGTTTTCGGCCATCCAGTCCATGAGCTCCGTGACGCCGCGGAGTGGCGCCTTTCCTTCGGACCAAGGGGTCTGCGGCGCAAGGTCGAGTAACCCGAGGAGAGTGAGAGCCGACCGCTCATTGCACTGCGGCCTCGGTGCTCCCATCGCTTTCAAGACATCTTCAGCGGCCCGCACCCGCCGCTTCACAGCGACCGGGTTGTCGGCTCCCTTCATGGCGCGTATCTCCTTCCGAACAAGTCGGTCGATCTCATCCTGAGTCGGCATCGAGAGGCCGACGTGGCCACCAAGGCACTCAAGCTCGCGTGCCGTCGGGAAGCGCAACGATCGCAGATCTCCAGCGTTGACCTGCGTGGGACCGCTGAACTGCCGGAAATATGTATCGACCGCCGTACTGTTCAGGAAGACCGCGAGGCCCTTGGCCAGGTCTTCCGACAGGCCGACGTTGCCGGTGTGCAATACGTTCAGCTTGTTGTCAAACGCGACCGCTTCAGCGTCCACGCGTTCGGGATCGTAGAGCGCAGCGACCACACGGCGCTTCTCTTCCTTGGTGGTGAAGCGGCGGACCAAGACGTACCAGCCCGTCGGCAACAGGAGGTCGTCGTTGGGGCCAGACACCTCCAAGGCGTTCGGCTTCGAGCTCCCCGGCTTCGGCCATGCCACGAACCCCTGCTCGAAGTGCTGGGACATAATCAACGGGGCGTCGGCAGGGCCCGCTTGGGCGCGCAGACGGTCCCTTGCTCGAAATCCGACTACACGGCCGGTTGAGACACCAACTCCGTGACCTCCAAGCGTGTGGGGCAACGCTCGCATCTGATCAGCAATCTGCGCGTCTACTTCATCCGGTACGATGTGCAACACACACGCCGGATCGTCTGGAAGGACTAGCTCTGCCTGGTCGGTGGTGCGCTCCACGAGACCTGCGTCGGCGGGACCGTCCGAAGCGGTGACCTTGACTGTCCCGCTTCTGCCCCGCCGGATACCGTAGAAGATCACGTTCTCCTGGAGGACGTCGTCGCTGGCGAAAGCCGCGTCTCGGGCGCCATAGACATGCACACGACGGAACGCGAGTTCGGTCGTGAGCGCTTGGCGGAACGGCCGAAAGTAGGTCCCATTCGTGAAGCTGCGTGGCGTTATCGCGACAAGCTCGCCGCCGTCCTCCAGCAGTTCCAAAGCTAGCCAGACGAAAGCGGAGTACAAGTTGCTGGTCTCGATGCCAGCCGACCTCAAGGCGCTGCGTTCAGCGCTCTCGCTTCGGATTTTGCGGTAGGGGGGGTTCAGGATCGCCGCGTGAAAACGAGAGCCATCCTCGCCCCTAAAGAGCTCCCCGTCGTCGTTGACCAGACGGGCCGCTGAGAGGACGAAGTTCTCTTGACGCAGAGTTCCTGTGAACCGGATTCCGGCAGCCTCACAGACTCCACGGCAGTGTCCGAGAGTTCGGGCGAGATCCGAACGGAGCCGCTCATCAATCTCCCAGACCGTCGCGTTCAACGCTCTTGGCCGCAGCGACTTCGGCCGGGTGCAGAACGCTTCGACCACGGCGGCCGTTAGCATGCCACTCCCGCTGCCAGCGTCCAGAAGACGGAGTTCCGGCGGTGGCGTGCGGATTCGCATCATGCCGGCCATGAAACGGGCGACCTTGGCGGGCGTGAGGAACTGACCGAGACCGGCGCGGCGCTCCGGGTCAACGGCGATTCGACTTGATAGCGCCAACCGCTCCAGTTCCAGATGGTCTAGAAGAGTGGTCGCTGCCGTCCCCGTGACAGCGCTAGTCGGCTTGCTGGCCGCCGTCCTGGTACGGGGAGCGGGCCGGCTCAGGAGACCTGGTTGCTCGGCCGCCACAGTTCGTCACCGTTCTCCTTCATCATCACGCCGATTCTACGCAAGGGTGTACCCGTCGAATGGCGACCTACCCGCCAGTCTCTCCTTCTGCTCTTCGGACCAGTTCAAGGATCTGCACGAGGAGATTTGGGCACGCTGGAGCTTCCGCCCCGACCATCGCGGGAGGTCTTTGAGCGCATCTTCGCCAGCGGGAAGCGCTGACGTGCGGGAGAAGCCAAGAGCCGAGGGGACCGGCACGCCCTGGGGCGGACTTTCGCACCGCGGGGACTGGCCGCGGATGAGCGAGTGAGTGCTTGAGGCGGTGAAGGCGCTCGAAAAGAGGCGACCGAGGTTCAAGGACTACAACGGGAAGATACTTCCGGCAATCGACGAGACACGGAATCTGTACAGCGTGTTGGCGGTGGCGACGGAGTGGGAGCGAGAACTGGCGTCCGTGTTGCCGCCTGCCGGCATGTCG
This sequence comes from Acidobacteriota bacterium, assembly GCA_026708285.1. GTDB lineage: Bacteria > Acidobacteriota > Thermoanaerobaculia > Multivoradales > Multivoraceae > Multivorans. Next base: position 23,753 of record JAPOVF010000266.1, on the reverse strand, counting down.
GTCGATTCCTTCAGGGGAAGAGTTGCGGCAAGAGTGATGACCCGCCACGCCGTCTCTCTTGAAGAGGCGCAAAAATCATGCAGCTTCCCGACAACCCCGAATCCTCTAGTCGACAGCGCCCTACCCCCGGTTGCTGACCTAGGGGTTTGCGTGAACGACTCCGACCACGAGCCCCAGGATGATACCGCTCCAGTGGTTGATCCAACCTGCGATAGCGGGAAGGGCTCCCTCCAGGACTACCACTGCGGTTCCCGCCGCCGCTCCGACTGCGATCGCCCGCAACATGGTCACGCGGGCCTCGGCCTTGGCGATCTTCTGCCGCAGAGAGGGTTCGGATTCCCACAGGAGAGCTTTGTTCGTGCTCTCGGCCCAAGCGACCGAAACAGTGCTATAGAGCGGAGTCTCTTCGGTAGACACGAGTTCGCCCAGTTTCTTCCCTGGGGGTAGCGCACGTTCTTCGTTCACCGGCACGAAGCTCAGCGCCGCGAACATCGTGCCCGCTGGATGCCGGCGCAAACCCTCTGGCGTCTGCAACCACACCGGCGCTTCGGTCACGATGTAGCGTGTCGGCGGTACGTTTCCCTTCTCGTACTCATTCTTGGTCTGTGACTCGACGATGTCCTTCATGCCCACTCCTTCCGACGAGACATCCCAACGGAAACTGAGGTTTGGGACCGCACTCGGGATCCTGAAGCAGAGCCAACGGTGCCGGGCTGAGACTTAGTGCGGCCACGTGCGCCCTATGCTCAGTTCGACGCCGCTCCCTAGCGTCCGGTCACGAATCGGCTTGACGGTTCAACCTCTTCCACACCAGGCCATCGACCCGTCCATAGTGATCGTCGAAGGAGAGCAACTCGCTCCCCGTCTCGATCGCGTGGGCAGCAACCCAGATGTCGTTGGTCGGAATCGGAGTTCCCCTGGCTCGAAGGCGCGCTGCTACCCGCGAGTACCTGTCGCTCGTAGTCCTGCTCACTGGGACGAGCTGTACGAACGGGCTGCGCAGGAAGCCTTCCAGTTCCTCGACATTCCAGTCGAAGCGCGACCCATGGCGGAATCCGTACAGAAGCTCACCCACCACGACGGTGGAGAAGTAGATTCTGGTCGCGGACCGGACGATCCTCGCGAGCTGACGATGGCCCCGCTTCAACTGTGAGTACGCGTCGGTATCGAGGAGGTAGACCGTCACTCCCAGATCGCCTCGTCGATGACGGCGAAATCGGCCACCACCTGTTCCAACTCGCCCGCCTCTATGGCGGACCAGGTGCCGATCAGATGGTCTAGCGAGTCGCCGACGACGCGGGCGTCCTCGCGGGCCATCAGCCCCGCCCCCCTTCGCAGAATCCTCTGCACGGACCGGTTCAGGGAAAGACCTTCCTCGCGCGCCACGCGCTCGATCTCGCGAGCGACCTCCTCATCGAATCCCCGGAGCGTCAGTTGCTTCATCATCGTTGGGGGCTCCCCGAGCCACGTCGAGTCCTTGTGACTCATAGTGAGTCTATCCGAAATGACAGCCCCTCGACCTAGCGGAGAGCACCGAGGCCGTCGTCATGCTGGCCCGCTATCCGGGCGTGGGGGAGTGGCAGGTGGGTGCCGCCTCGCTTACAGCGCGCCGGGCTTGCGCGCCTCTTTCCTCTTCTCCAGGTCGGCCAGCACCGTCTGTCTCGGGTCCGGGGCATTGCGGGGGACGCTCGGCAGGCCGCCGGCCTCGACGAGGTTTCGCCGGACCGCGCTTCTGAGCCACTCGGAGCGTCCCCGGTGTCCCGCCAGTTCGTCGATGCGGGGTACCCAGTGGGCCGGGACCTGAAAGGACAGTCGTCGTCGTTCGGCAGCCATTTCAGGCCGGATCCTGCCATTCCGCGCGACCGGCGTCTTACCAGGGGGCCTCGGTAGGCCGCCGTTCGCCCTGCGGGCTGCGCCCACCTGTTGCTCTATACTGCCGATTACTTTAGGAGTTAGTGCGCGCTCCCTTCGGCGGTGGAAGTCGTCCGCTCGCGGTGCGGGAGCGCCGCGTTGCGACGACGGCGGAAGGCTTCAACTATCATACCGTTTCGGGTGACTCCTGCACGGCCCCGGAGGGCAGGCGCGCCCCTGAGGGAACGCCGGCCCGTCGATTCGGAGCCACCGCTGAACTCACTCTGGCCTCGGGGACATTATGCTGACCGGTGCGGAAGTCTGAGCGGCCGGCGGAGACGCTCCTTCCCCGGTGCCGCCGCGGCCATCCTGACCGCTCTCGTTGCGGCAAAGGCGTCCGGTCAGCCCCTCATCCGATTCCAGGATTCCCTCGCCAGCCGCCGTGCGGCCGTGGCGGCGACGTCGGACCTCCCGGAAGAGTTCGCGCGACGGTTCGACGTCGCGGTCGACATCGATCTCCTCCGGACCGGTCCGCGTTGGCTGGCGCTTCCGACTCCGGACGGTCGCGTACTGGAGGCCGAGCGCCTGTTCTTCGAGAATCGCGGCCACGGCGACGCAGTCTGGGCCGGCCGCATCAAGGGGACGACCCTCGAAACCGTGGTGTTCACCCTCCAGGACGACCACCTGATTGGCGTCTACGGCGAAGCCGGCCGCGTCAAATTCGAGCTGACCGCCCACGGGGAAACCGGAACCGTCACTGAAGGGGTCCCGCAAGCCCAGCGCGCCCCGCTGCGCGAGTGCGAGGCGCGGCCACCGCCACCGACTCCCGGCGTACGAGGCCCGCCTCCGCCTGAAGAGGGAGCCTCCGAACAGCGGCGCGCTCCCACCGGCGTCGCGAACCGACAGACCTCCGACTCGTCTCCCCGACTCGATGTGCTCGTCCTGTACAACGCGGATGCTTCGAACTACTGGACCGTCTCGGACGCCGCCGCCGTTCAGGCCGCCGTCGACTACACGAACTCCGTCTATCGGAACGGCAACCTGGGCGCGACACTTCATCTCGCTCACGCAGCCCCGGCGCCGCCGGAGCTGTCCACCGCGGCGAGGAGCGGCAGGGACTGGCTCGACCCCATCAACGAACACGCGGCGGTCAAGCTGCTTCGCGAGACGCACGAGGCGGACGTGGTGATCCTCTTCACGCACGACGATTCGAGCTGGACCCGCTGCGGCGCGGCCTACCTCCGGTCCAAGGATCACACCGCCGAGGCGATGTCGCCGTGGGCCTTCGGGTTCGCCAACCTCGCCTGCGACGACTCCAACCGCAGCGCGAACTCCATTTTCGCGCACGAGATCGGCCACCTTCTCGGAGGCAACCACGACCCCGAAGGGGGCGGGGCCCTGACGGCCGCCCAGGCCGTGTATCCCTACGCCTTCGGCCACACCGACACCGGCCCGAACCCTGACATCGCGACGATCATGAGCTACGGCACGAACAATTACGTCCGGGAACCCTGGTTCTCCACCGTGCGGGTGACGCCGAACGACTGGAGCCTCGGCATCCAGGACCAGCGGGAGAACGAACGCGCTCTCCGGCAGACCGTGGGCTCCGCCGCGCAAATGAGCGACTACCTACCTCCCGCCCCGCCGTCCGAACTCACCGGCGCCGCCGCGCTCGACGGCGCCACCGTCGAGATCAGCCTGACCTGGAAGGACAACTCGTCGGCGGAAGACTCGTTCGAGGTGCAGTACCGGACCTGGCTGGAGTCCTGGGCCGACGACGCGAAGATCGGGGCCACGCTCGCCGCGAACACGACCTCCACGACCCTCACCGGCCTCCCGAAGGCGACCCGCCTCGCGTTTCGCGTCGCCGCGAAGAACGCGCATGGCGCCAACGTCAGCAACGTGTGGTCCGCGCGGACACCGGGGGACGGACCGCCCACCGCGCCGAGCGGCCTCGCCGGCGCCGCCCTGGACTCCAACCGGATCCGCCTGACGTGGACCGACAACGCCATCGTCGAGACCGGCTACGAGGTCCAGCACCGGGCGGGCGCCGGCGCATGGTCGAGCAGCGCTCTGCCGGCGAACGCGGAGACCGCCACCATCACGGGGCTGACGGCCGGCACGGCCTACACGTTTCGCGTCGGCGCGAGCAATGCCCACGGCACGGCGCGGAGCGACTCGGTAACCGTCTCCACCAAGGTCCCCGCGGCCCCGAGCGGACTGCGCGTGACGGTCTCGAGCGCAACCAGCGTGGACCTTTCCTGGGCGGACAACTCCTCCGACGAGACGGGCTTTCTCGTCCAGTACCGCGTCGTCGGCGAGCAGTCGTGGACGAACTGGCCGACCGAACCCGCCGCCAACGCCACCTCGGCCACGGTAACCGGCCTGACCAGCGGCGTCGACTACGAGTTCAGGGTGTTCGCGAAGAACGGAGCGGCCCTCTCGGCCTCCAGCAACGTCGCGTCGCTCTCGTCGCTCGGCGCGCCGACCGCTCCCTCCGGGCTGACGACGACGAGCGCGAACTCGACCAGCGTGGGCCTCTCGTGGACCGACAACTCGGACGACGAGACCGGCTTCGACATCGAGTATCGCGAGAGCGGAGGATCCTGGGCCGCCGTCGCGACGACCGAGGCCGGCTGGACCTCCTGGACCGTGGGCAACCTGGCCGGCAGCACCGACTACGATTTCCGGATCGTGGCCCGGAACGCGAACGGGTCGGCCGCGAGCGACGCGGCAAGTCGACGAACGGGCCCGCCGGCGCCGTCGAACCTGACCGCCCGGAGAAGTTCCGGGAAGTGGCTTCTGGAGTGGCAAGACAACTCGGACGACGAGGTCGAGTTCGACGTCTACTACCAGGAAACCGGCGACGCCGACGGCGACACCTGGTCCTACCTGAAGAGCCCGCCCCGGAACTCCACCTCGACGGACACGGGACTCACCGGCCAGAACTACTTCTTCGCGGTGTACGCCTTCATCAGCTCCGCCAGAAGCTCGAGTCCCAGCAACATCGCGACCGTTGGCTCCTTTCCGCGACCCGCCATACCCCAGAACGTCGCCGCGAGCGGCGCCGGGTCGACGAGCGCCAACGTGAGCTGGAGGGACAACTCGGCCAACGAAGGCGGCTTCCGGGTGGAACGCCGCGGACGGCCCGCCGGCCAGTCGCCGGGCGCCTGGTCGTCGTCCATCGTGGACGCCGACATTACGTCGACGGTCGTGACCGGGCTGACGGCGAGCGCGACCTACGAGTTCCGGGTCACGTCCTTCCTCCAGTCGACCGACACGGACGCCTCCCGTCTCTCCCGCGGCGGCACGGTCATCATGCGGATGCCGCCGGCCGCGCCGACCGGCCTCTCGGTCGCCATGCCTTCCACCACCAGCGCGGCGCTCGCCTGGACCGACAACGCCTCGCACGAAACGGGCTTCAAGGTGCAGTACCGCGAGGACACGGCGTCTGCCTGGACGACCTTCGCAACGACGCCGGCCGACGCGACCTCGGCTACCGTGAGCGGTCTCACTGCCGGAACCCAGTACGAGTTCCGGGTTCTCGCCACCAACGCCAACGGCGATTCGACGCCCTCCAACATCGTCTCGACTGGAGGAACCAGCGACCCGCCGGCGGCGCCCTCCGGCGTCTCCGTCACTCCGACCGGGTCCACCACCGCGACCGTGACCTGGACCGACAACTCCACCGACGAGACCGGCTTCGATATCCAGTACCGGACCCTCTCGACCGCGTGGGCGACGGCGACCGCGCCGAGAAACGCCCGGTCCGCGACCGTCACCGGCCTGACGGCGAGCACGACGTACCAGTTCCGGGTGGCGGCCAGAAACTCCAACGGCTCGACCCCCAGTTCGACCGTGTCGCGGACGATGCCTCCTCCCCCGCCGACCGGGCTGACGGCCACCGCCGCCAGCGCCACCAGCGTCGCTCTTTCCTGGAAGGACGAGTCGTCGGACGAGACCGGCTTCGTGATCCAGTACAAGCTGGCGACGGCAAGCGCCTGGACGACGTTCGGCGCCGAAGCCGCGGCGGACGCCACGTCCACGACGGTCACCGGATTGGCGGCCGCAACGGACTACGCCTTCCGCGTTCTCGCGAAGCACTCGTCGAACGGCCTGTCGTCGCCGGGTAACGTGGCCACGGCCAGCACTCCCGGTCCGCCCAGGGCGCCCTCCGGGCTGACGACGACGAGCGCGAACTCGACCAGCGTGGGCCTCTCGTGGACCGACAACTCGGACGACGAGACCGGCTTCGACATCGAGTATCGCGAGAGCGGAGGATCCTGGGCCGCCGTCGCGACGACCGAGGCCGGCTGGACCTCCTGGACCGTGGGCAACCTGGCCGGCAGCACCGACTACGATTTCCGGATCGTGGCCCGGAACGCGAACGGGTCGGCCGCGAGCGACGCGGCAAGTCGACGAACGGGCCCGCCGGCGCCGTCGAACCTGACCGCCCGGAGAAGTTCCGGGAAGTGGCTTCTGGAGTGGCAAGACAACTCGGACGACGAGGTCGAGTTCGACGTCTACTACCAGGAAACCGGCGACGCCGACGGCGACACCTGGTCCTACCTGAAGAGCCCGCCCCGGAACTCCACCTCGACGGACACGGGACTCACCGGCCAGAACTACTTCTTCGCGGTGTACGCCTTCATCAGCTCCGCCAGAAGCTCGAGTCCCAGCAACATCGCGACCGTTGGCTCCTTTCCGCGACCCGCCATACCCCAGAACGTCGCCGCGAGCGGCGCCGGGTCGACGAGCGCCAACGTGAGCTGGAGGGACAACTCGGCCAACGAAGGCGGCTTCCGGGTGGAACGCCGCGGACGGCCCGCCGGCCAGTCGCCGGGCGCCTGGTCGTCGTCCATCGTGGACGCCGACATTACGTCGACGGTCGTGACCGGGCTGACGGCGAGCGCGACCTACGAGTTCCGGGTCACGTCCTTCCTCCAGTCGACCGACACGGACGCCTCCCGTCTCTCCCGCGGCGGCACGGTCATCATGCGGATGCCGCCGGCCGCGCCGACCGGCCTCTCGGTCGCCATGCCTTCCACCACCAGCGCGGCGCTCGCCTGGACCGACAACGCCTCGCACGAAACGGGCTTCAAGGTGCAGTACCGCGAGGACACGGCGTCTGCCTGGACGACCTTCGCAACGACGCCGGCCGACGCGACCTCGGCTACCGTGAGCGGTCTCACTGCCGGAACCCAGTACGAGTTCCGGGTTCTCGCCACCAACGCCAACGGCGATTCGACGCCCGTCACGCTCGCCGTCACCGACGTGGCGGAGTCGCTGACCGTCTCCGGCCTCGCCGACGCTTCCGTGGCGGAGAACGCGGCCTGGACCTCTCCGACGCCCGCGACGGTCGGCCACACCGGCGCGGTGACGTGGTCGAAGTCCGGCGACGACGCCGCGGACTTCACGATCACCAGCGGCACGGGCGTCTTGAAGATGGTCGGCCGCGACCACGAGGATCCCCAGGACGCCGACGAGGACAACGCCTACGAGGTCACCGTCACCGCCACCGACGAGGACGGCATCGAAGGCGAGGTCTCGATCACCGTCACCGTCACCAACGTGAACGAGGCTCCGGCCTTCGCGTCCGCCGCGACGCTGGCGCTGAGCGTCCCCGAGGGGACGACCGGCGACATCGGCTCGCCGGTGGTCGCGACCGACCCCGAGGGCGCCACCCTGACCTACTCGCTCACCGGCACGGACGCCGCGGCGTTCGAGATCAGCTCGGCTGGCCAGATCTCCCTCGCCTCGGGCACGGTGCTCAACCACGAGCAGAAGACGAGCTACGCCTTCAACGTCGTCGCCTCCGAGCCGGGCGACGCGCCGCTCACCGCGACCAGGGCGGTCACGCTCGCCGTCACCGACGTGGCGGAGTCGCTGACCGTCTCCGGCCTCGCCGACGCTTCCGTGGCGGAGAACGCGGCCTGGACCTCTCCGACGCCCGCGACGGTCGGCCACACCGGCGCGGTGACGTGGTCGAAGTCCGGCGACGACGCCGCGGACTTCACGATCACCAGCGGCACGGGCGTCTTGAAGATGGTCGGCCGCGACCACGAGGATCCCCAGGACGCCGACGAGGACAACGCCTACGAGGTCACCGTCACCGCCACCGACGAGGACGGCATCGAAGGCGAGGTCTCGATCACCGTCACCGTCACCAACGTGAACGAGGCTCCGGCCTTCGCGTCCGCCGCGACGCTGGCGCTGAGCGTCCCCGAGGGGACGACCGGCGACATCGGCTCGCCGGTGGTCGCGACCGACCCCGAGGGCGCCACCCTGACCTACTCGCTCACCGGCACGGACGCCGCGGCGTTCGAGATCAGCGAATTCACGGGTCAGCTCTCGGTGGCTCGGAAGGTGACGCTGGACGCGTCGGCGAAGGCGTCATACTCGTTCACGGTGGTGGCGTCGGACGGCGCGCGCGCCGCCAGCCGGGCGGTGTCGGTCGGAGTGGTGGAGCCCGAGTCGCCGGGCAGTGTGCCGCGCGCTGGCGCGCCCGCCGCGCCGTCGGATCTCGAGGCGTCGCTGCTCACTTCGGAGGTGGTGGTGCTGACGTGGCGCGACAACGCGGAGGACGAAACGGGGTTCGAGGTGTACGCCCGCGAGGACACGGGCGGCTGGGAATCTCTGCGGTCGCTGCCGGCGGACAGGGAGACGGCAACGATTGAGGAGCTTTCGGCCGGGATCGAGTACGAGTTCGTGGTGACGGCGTCGAACCTCCAAGGCGAGGCGGCGAGCGACGTGGCGTCGGTGGAGCTGTCGCTGGCACCGCCGACCCATCTCGACGCCGCAGCGGTGAGCGTGACGAGCGCGCGGATCGCCTGGCGCGACAACTCTGTTGTCGAAGCCGGCTTCAAAGTGCAACTGCGGCCCGTGGACGCGGGGGGTTCGAACGACGGTGAGGTCGCGAGGGACGGCGAGGGCCGTCCGGGCGTGACGCCGGACTGGCGGGTGGTCGCCTCGGTGGGGCCGGACGTCACCTCCACCCTGGTCGAGGATCTGGAACCGGGCGGCAAGTACCGGTTTCGGGTGGGCGCGTTGGGACGCGAAACGAACGCGTTCAGCGGCGCGGGAACCTTCACGCTGGCCGATCCTCCCGCCGCCGGCGAGCTGACCGACTGCGAGCCGGGCGGGAACGTGGTGACGCTCTCCGGCGGCTACGACGTGCGGATGTGCTACGAGACGCCGTCGGGTGCACGACTGGACGCCTCGAACTACCACCTGGAGTCAACCGCCTCCGGACTGCTCCACTTCTTCGACCGCGACAACGTGGAAGTACTGGTCAAGGTGCTCGACGGCTGCGCGATCAACGGCCACAAGTGGGTCTTCATCGCCCCCGTCACGACGCTCGCCTACAACCTGGAGATCGTCGAACGCATCACCGGACGGCGCTTCGCCCGGAGCAACCCCGGGGGCGTCACCGCCCAGACCGTGAGCGACACGATGGCCCTCCCGTGCGATCCGGAGTCGCCGGAGACCGCAAGCGCCGCCGCCGTTCCGGAGTCGCCGGACGCCGCTTCGGACGACGACGCCCCGCCCGTGTGCGAGCCGGAGGGTCCTGGCGTCGTGCTCAAGGACGGCCACCGCATCGACATGTGCTTCGCGACGCCGGACGGCGAGATCGGGCAGGCCCGGGACTGGGGTCTCGCCCGGCGGTCCTCCAGCCTGCTCTACTTCTTCGACCGCGACAACGTGGAAGTACTGGTCAAGGTCCTCGACGGCTGCGCCGTCAACGGGCATCGCTGGGTCTTCGCCGCCGCCGCCACCGACCTGGCCTTCCATCTCGTCGTCACCAGCCCCGATGGCGAACGGTGGACGCACCGAAACGACGCCGGTCGAGCCGCCGGAGCCAGAAGCGAAACCGCCGCCTTCATGTGCCGGTAAGCGGGCAACGGGACGGTTTGCCCCGCACCCTTCCGGCCTCGTCCGGACCGGAGTCGAACCGCGCGGTTCAGGGCAGCAGCCTGAGCGTCGCCACAACCAGCCCCGCGAGAGCGATGATGCCGCCGAAGAGGCGCGCCAGAGCAACGACATGGCGGAGCCGACCGGGCCGATTCACCGTAACGTCGAGAGCACGGTAAATGCTTGCTTGGGGAGCGGTCTTGCCGTTCCCTAGGGGGCACAACCCCCTGGGGACGGCGATTCTCGACCCCTGATCGGCCCGTGATGCCCTGGGGCCCCTCGCGGAACGGGGGTGCCGGGCTCCTCAGGGCGCGGTGAAGAGGAGCCTGGCGACGGCGACGGCGACCGCGAGCAGCGCGCCCACGCCGCCCAGGATGCGCCACGTGAGCCGGAGTTCGAGAGCGGCCAGGTCGGCCTTCGTCGCGACGTCCGGAGACGGCGACGCGGATGGCGTCTGTGACGGCTTCCGCGTGCGCCGGGTCCATGCCCGCCTGTTCGAGGCAGCGGGCTACGGTGAGTGTGTCGAAGGTCATCGGGTAGGGGAGCCTAGCGCTTTTGCTGGTTTCCGGTGCTTTTGAGCCCGGGGGCGGTGGCCACGCTCCCGCTCGATTGCTCGGTGCCGCGCTCGTAGGCGTCGGAAGAGTTCGTCCACGTCGTGACCGCAGGACGCGGCGTACTCATCGCGGACGGCCCAGAGTTCCCGGATCACCGGATCGCCCGCGCCGGCCGGCTCCGTTAGGAGCTGGTGTGCGCGCCTTCGGCGGTGGAAGTCGTCCGCTCGCGGTGCGGGAGCGCCGGGTTAACACCGACGGCG
>JAPOVF010000266.1:0-13161 GCA_026708285.1 Acidobacteriota bacterium | reverse complement strand
TTGTCGGCTGTCGCGCCGGACTCGGGCGCGTTGTTCTGGAGAGAATGTCTCTTCGAACAGTTTTGTTCCAGGGGTGGCGTCCGCTCATCGGCTTGGTCCTTTGTCGTGGAAGTGGCGCGAGGTTTCGGCGCGAAGTTCGAGGAGGTGTTCGTCGTAGAGCGCGTCGGTCTGGCGAAACGTAGTCGAGGTAGGTGGGGGAAGCCAAGGCGAACGCCGTCGCGGATGAGAACCTCGACGTTGCGGGAAGTGGCTTCTTGGTGAGGAATACTGAGGGCATTCCACCAGTCGCGGAACTCGTTGGTGTACTCGACGGAGACCGGCATCGGGAGAAGAGGATAGGCCGTTTAGACGGCCATCACTTCGGGCCGGAGTGACGATCGTGTCCGGCAGCCAGCCGAGGGAGAAGCCCGCGTCGTGGGCGTCGCTGAGGAACTCGTCGAGGTCGCGGCGGTGGAGGGAGAGCCATCGGGCCGCGGGGACGTACTCGTCGCCGTAGTCGCCGGCCCAGAGCTCAAGAGCGCCCCTCGTGCGTACGCTGGACGGCGTAGCAGTCCTGCATGCCCATGGAGGCCCACTCGAGGTCCACGGCCGGTAGACCCTTGGGAGTGCGCCAGTGGGCTAGGAGGACGCGGAGCACGGTGTCTCGGTCGCTCACGATGCGGTAGTTTGATGGTGGACATGTTTTTCCGGTTCCTCCTTGGGCTAGTGGGTCTGTGGCTTTCGCCGTTTACCCGAACAGGCGACGAGCAACAGGCCCCGGCCCGAAAAGGAGGATGCGCCGGAGGCGCGCTTGGAATGTCCACCGGCGGCGACCAGGGAGCGGAGAGGAACCGTCTGTCCTCACCGTAACAGTGAGAGGACGCTAGACGCTGATGCGTTCGACGATGTTGCGGGTGATCCTGTGCGCGCGCCGGTCGTAGACCTGGGTCGTCGACGGGTGCGAGTGGCCAGCTAGGTACTGCACGTCCTCGATGGGCACGTCCTGGGTCAGCAGGTCGGTGACGACCATGACGCGGAAGGAGTGCGGGGTGAGGATCTTGGGCAGGCCGGCGTCGCGGAGCCGGCGCTTGAGCAGGTCGCGGATGAGCTGGGGGGAGAGGATCCGCGGAACGAGACGGATGCGATTCCGGTTGTCGAGCGGCCGGAGGAGGGGCGAGTCCTTGGGCTCGTTGGCGAGCCGGCCGGCCGCCAGGTACTCGGCGACCCAGCCGTCCAGGTCGATGCGCACGGGAATCTCCCGGCGCTTGCCGCCCTTCTCGCGGAAACAGAGGGTCCGGTGGTCGCCGTAGTCGCGTAGATCCTGGAGGCGCAACTGGCTTAAGGCGCCGACCCGGGCTCCGGTGTAGGTGAGCGTGCCGATGACGGCGCGGTCGCGGAGTCCGGCCAGGCGGGTCGTGTCGATGGAGTCGAGGAGTTGTCTGGCCTGCGCGACGGTGATCTCGGGCGTTCTGCCGGCGTCTGCCGGCTGCCGCGGTCCGCGTACGGAGGCGAAGGGGTTGAGCATGACGACGTGTCTGGTGACGAGCAGGTCGAAGAAACGCCGCAGGGCGGCGAGGGCCACCTTCTGGGTGGAGACGGAGGGCTGAAGGTCGCGGATGAACCGGGCCGCGTCTCCGGGGGTGATCTCACGTAGCGCGAGGCCGTCGGCCTGGCAGCGCTCGAGGAAGTTGCGGACGTAGCGGCCGTAGGCCCTGCGGGTGTGCTCGTTCGAGAGTTTGGCCTCGAAGAACTCCTCGGCCGCGAAGGCGGCCGCGTTGCCGGCGTCCTGGAGGATGGCGGGCAGGTTTCTGTGTGCGAGATCCGTGGTCGTCATGCCCCGATCAAGCTCACTTGTGAGCCTCCACTGTAGTGATATCGTGTATGTACAGAAAGCCGATGAGATTCGAGTGGGACGAGACCAAGAATCAGACGAACATCCGCAAGCATGGCATCGGGTTCGACACCGCGAAGCGCATTTTCGAGGGGGTCGTGGCGACTGCGCCCGACCGCCGCCGGGACTACGGTGAGGATCGTCACGTGAGCATCGGCCGGGTGGAGACCGGAGTACTGATCGTGGTTGCGCATGCTGAGCGCGGCGGGCGCATCCGGCTCATCTCCGCCCGGCCGGCATCGCGCAAGGAAAGGAGAATCTACGATGAGCGGGCGCGACGATAGACCCTTGACGCCCGAGCAGATCGCGGCGGTGAAGGACGAGAGCATCGACTTCAGCGACATCCCGGAACTGGACGAGGAATTCTGGGAGCGGGCGGAGCTCGTCGGGCTCGACCGGACCGACCAGATCACGATGCGCGTCAAGCGCTCCGTGCTGGCCTACTTCAAGGCTCCGGGGAAGGGCTACCAGACGCGAATGAACCGCGTGCTCGAAAGCTACGTGCGGCACAAGACGAGAGAGTCCGCCGACGCTGGGGAGGCCGCGCGTCACTGAAGGTGCAGCAGGGTTTCCGTGTGCGAGTTCCCTGGTCGCCATGTCTCAACGATAACTGAGTTTACCGGGGACGGTCACCTTGCCGGGCTTGGCGGGATGCCGGTACTGGCGGTGACTGCCTTTGGTGGCGACGTGTTCCCATCCGTCGCGGCGGATCGTGCGAATGATGTCGCGGACCTTGGGCATCGCGGAAGATTAGCGGCCCATTACCTCGGCGGGAGTCTGGAGAAAGCGATTCGAGGAGGGCGCCGCCAAGTAGCGCCGGAGGCCGCGGAGCGCGGTCTCTCGCTCGTTGACGGTGCGGTAGTTGATGGTGGGCATGTGTTCCGGTTCCTCCTTGGGCTAGTGGGTCTGTGGCTTTCGCCGCTCACCCGAACAGGCGGCGAGCAACAGGCCCCCGGCCCGAAAGGAGGATGCGCCGTGAGGCGTCGGCGCGCCGCGGTGAAGCCGGAACGAGACAAGGGGGGTGACAGGCGGCCTCTGGGCCGAGCGGAGCGTCCTGGCGGCTCCTTGCGCCGGCCAGCGGGGTGACGACGCCTCACGGCGCGCTTCGAATGTCCACCAGGGCGACCACGGAAGCGGAGAGAGACCGCCCTCGGGCGATGTGCGGCCGTACGCGGGTCCGCAGGCTGAGAGGCGGGAGAAGAACGGCCCCGGCCGGGCCGACGAAAGAGCGCGACTCAGCGCAGGGCCGGGAGAGACGTCCGAACCAATGCAGGTTTCGGCGGTGCGTAGCGGACTAGCGGAGTCGGTCTCGGCGATGTCGCAGCGCCTCCCACTGGACGCCGGCGTTGCAGCCGCAGGCTTCGAACGCGCCGCGCGGGCCGGTGAAGCCCAGGCCGCGGCACTTGGGGCAGACCTCGCCCGTCTCGCAGTCGGCGGTTGTATCCGAACCGCCGCCGTGGCGCCGCTTGCAGGGTCCGGGCGCTCACGTTGCGGGGCAGCTTCACGCGACGAGGACCTCGTCGCGGACGAAGTGCAGGCGAATGAGTTTGGGGCGGGGCATGGTCTCGTCGAAGTAGCAGTCGACGGCGCCCCTGACGTTGGCGCGCAGTTCCTCGAGCGAGTCGGCTTCGGTGTGGATGCCGTGTCCGAGCGCGCTGGCCGAGAAGCCGCCGTCCACTTCGGCTTCGGTGACCTCGAAGATGATCTCGGTCATGCGGTGTGCCTCCTGGTGCGTTGTGCTGGGCGGGCCGGAGGCGGTGCGTCGTCCAGGGGTTCGTCGTGCGAGAGGTGTTGCTGGCGGCGCTCGATGTCAAGGCGGATCTTGGCAGCGCCCGTGGCGATCGCTTCGCGCCGCTCAGGGCTCAGGCGTTCGAGCGGTGTTTCGCAAGGGCGGTGTCCGGCCATCGTGGCGCAGCCGGCTCTCAGGCCGCCACGTGAACTTGGGCGGCTGTGGTCTGGGGCGCCGGCACGGGGTCGCCGTCGCGCCGCAGACCTTCGAGGTGAAACTCGATGGCATCTTTCATGAGCGCGAGCACTTCCTCGGGGGTATCCGCGGCGCCGACGCAGCCGGGGAGATCAGGGACGTAGGCCGAGTAGTTGTCGCCGGCCTTTTCGATGATGACGGTGTAGTCCATGGGAGTTCTCACTTCCTGAGGCCGGCCTGTTTGAGGATGCTGTTCCAGGTGGGCGTGGCGAGGTCTTTGCTGAACTTACCAGCGATGGTCACTTTTCCGGGTTTGACCGGGTGTCGGTATTGCCGGTGGCTCCCCCTGGTGGCGACGAGCCGCCAGCCGTCTCGTTCGACGGTGCGTATGGCTTCGCGGACCTTGGGCATGGGCGAGGAGGGTAACCGGCGACGGCCGGAGCCGCCGCCGGCCGCGTGGACGCCTTTAGGCGTCCTCCTCCGGGCTCTCGGCGCGGAGTTCGTGGATGCGGGTGTGTACCTGGTCGGCGAGCTTGGCGAGGACGAGCAGGTCGTTCAGTCCGAAGCTTCGTCCGGTCTGCCACTTGCCGTCGTCGTTGCGGTAGAGCTTGCCGAAGGTGACGCCGTAGCGGACGTTGCCGTCGTCTCCGACGTGGTTGCGCCAGATGGCGGCCTTGACGGTTCCGATGCGGACTTGCTCGGTGGGAGAGTTCTGGGTGGACATGTTCTGTTTCCTCCTTGGGTTGGTGGGTCTATGGCTTTCGCCGCTCACCCCCTACAGGCGGCGAGCATAGGCCCGCCCCAAGAGGAGGATGCGGCGAAGGCGTCGTCGCGCCGGGGAGAAGCCGGCACGAGGCGAGGCGGGTGACAGGCGGCCTCTGGGCCGAGCGAAGCGGCCTGGCGGCTCCTTGCGCCGGCCCGCGGGGCGTCGACGCCGGAGCCAGCGCCTGAGTGTCCACCCTTTGACCGGCGAGCAGGGAGTTCCGCGCCGGCAAAGGCGACAGAGCCATCCAGGGACCACGTGGGCCAGTCGGGCCAAGGGGACGAGGGCGTCCGGCGGGGACGGCCAGGGGCCGCGGGTGGCAGACCGGCCGGGGCTTCGGGGAATGTACGGCCGTACATTGCCGATTCCGGCACACGCGCTTTCCGCGAAGCGGCCCCACGGAGGGGCCGTGAAACAGTCGGCGGCGGCCCAGGCCGTCGCCGCTCAGCCATGTGCGAGGACGAGGCCGCCCGCGGCCGCGACGAGCCAGCAGGAGGCGACGACGGCGATGCCGCCGCGCAGACGACGCCTGGAAGGCGCTTCGCCCCGCAGGGCGACCGCGCTGATGGCCGCGGCGGCCACAGGCAGCAGGGCGGGGAACACGACGCCGACCGTGAGGCCGGCGAAGACGGCCGCGAGGCTCATGGAGACGGCCGTGGCGCATGGCGCGGCGATGAGCCTGGGGTCCGGGCACGGCATGACCGGGAACCCCCATCCGGCGAGCGCGAGGGTCGCGGCGCCGGCGACAAGAGCGGCGGCCGTGCCGGCCGCGTAGACGGCGAGGAAGTGCTCTAAGGGGTCGGCGGAGCCGGCCTGGCGGCGGTGCCAGACGCGCGCTCCCAGGAGCGCGGCGATGAGCCATGGCCATCCAGGGGCGGTGGCGAGGAACGGCAGTACGTCGGAGCCTGGGCTGCTCCAGGCGGCGAGTAGCGCCGCCCAGCCCAGGCCGACGCAGCCGGCCGTAACGGCCGCGATGAAGAGGGCGTGGCGCGCCGAGGGGGTCACCTGGTGCGTGCGCGTGGGCAGCCGCGACGGGGATTGCGAAAGCGTCGGCCGGGAGATGAGGCCCTGGGGATGAAGCGTGGGCGGCGGCGGCGCTTCAATCGGCGTGCCCACCAGAGGTGGCGGAAGCGTTTTTCGTGGAGGAGGAGGTGTTCGAGGTGGGCGGCTCGTTCGTTGGCGTGCTCGAGGTCCACGTGGAGGTCGACGAGGGCGAGATCCGCGCCGTAGCGTTCGATTTCGAGGCGGAACTTCGCCACTTCGATGCGCAGGTCGCACGCCTCGAGGAGCTGCTCTAGGACTGGGTCGACCGCCACTAGCTGCTCAGTCACGAGACGCCGGGGTGACGAGGGCCTCCGGGTCCTTACTGGCCTCGGCCTTGGCGAGGGCGTCCCGGACAGCCTCACGCATCCATTCGGTGGGTCGGCGGCTTTCGGCGGCGGCCGCCGCGTGGATGCGGGGCCGCAGTTCGACCGGGAAGCGGATGGAGGTGGTGTACGTCTTGACCTGTGTCACGGGAGGGTCCTTTTGGCGGTTGAGGGTCATGCGGAGGCGGCCTTCCGTTTCGTGGGCCGCTTCCGCTTCGCGGTTGGGGAGGGCGCGGCGGCCTTAACGGCCGCGGGCCGCGAGGCGACGGGTTCGATGAGCCAGGATTCGTCCTCGGCGTTCCAGCCCCGGAGGGCGATCGCCTCCTCGACGTAGCGCCGTCCCTGGACGCGCGTGACGTGGAGGATGAGGGAGATGCCGTCGACGACGCTCCTGCAGACGACCTCCCAGGGGAGTTCGCCGGCCTGCATGGCGCAGCTGGCCAGGCGTGAGAGCGCGGCGCGTGCGTTGTTGGCGTGGATGGTGGTGAGCGAGCCGCCGTGGCCCGTGTTGAGGGCCTGGAGGAGGTCGGCGGCTTCCTGTCCGCGGACTTCTCCGACCACGATGTGATCGGGTCGGTGGCGGAGCGAGTGCTTGACCAGGTCGCGGATGGTGAGGGATCCCTCGCCGAGGTCCCGGGCCTCGAAGCGGACCGTGTTCTTCTGCTCGATGCGCAGTTCCAGGGTGTCCTCGATCGAGATGATGCGCTCGTGGTGCGGGAGGAGCTCGATGAGCGCGTTCAGCAGCGTGGTCTTGCCGCTGCCGGTGCCTCCGCTGACGAGGATGTTCCGGCGGTTTGCGAGGGCGTCCCTGGCGGCTTGGAGGATGGCCGGGGTGAGGCTGCCGTTGTCGACGAGGTCCTGTGCGGAGAAGGACCTGTTGCCGAAGCGCCGGATGGTGATCGCGACGTCGGGCGCCGCCGGCGGCGTGGTGATGGCGACGCGGGAGCCGTCCGGGAGCCTGGCGTCGAGCGCGGGATCGGTCTTGGGGTCGAGTCCCAGGGGTCTGGCGATGCTGATGGCTGCTCGGCGTAGCGCTCCGTCGTCGAGGAAGGGCACCTCGACGGGCAGCAGGCCCTTGCCGGCGCGCTCGACCCAGGCGTTGTACGGGCCGTTGATCATGATTTCGGTCACCTCCGGGTCGTCGAGGAGCTCTTCGAGGCCGGGCAGGAAGGTCTTCAGGGAGTCGAGGGAGTCGGCCATCGGGAGTTGTCGTGTAAACAGGTGAAGGAGTGAGGTTGCGGGGGTGTCAACAAGGAGTCAGATTTCGCCGGCGTCTCGCTGTCGCCAGTAGGAGCGGTCGTGGGGAAGGTAATGGGGCTTTAGGTAGAGGCGGGTGGCCGGCAGGGACTTCGAGCCGTCGTAGGGCAAGGCGATCGCCTGGTAGTTCTGAAGCAAGGTGAAGATGCGCGCGTAGAACATCGGCTCGCGCTGCTCGCGGTAGGTCTTGCTGGCTCCGAGGCTGCCGCCCTGGCCGCCGCCCGCTCGGGCGGCGACGAGGGAGAAGGCGGGCTTGCTCGACTCGGAGAAGGAGTAGGAGGGCGAGAGCCGGGCGACCTTGCCGCACATGTTGGAGGCGAGGTCGGCGCTGCTGTCGTCGCTGAGCGTGAGGAAGATGCGAGTTCGAAGCGTCTGGAGGAGGGTGCGCCAGGCGTCGTTGCCGGCGAGGACGGAGCGAAGGGAGGCGATGGACTGCGTGGCGACGATGGGAATGCACTTGCACTGGCGCGTCAGCGCGAAGGACTTCTCGTCGCCGGAGGGATCGTCCTCGCCGACGGTGGCGAAGCTCTGGTACTCGTCGCAGAGGAAGACGGCTGGCCGGAAGTAGCGGCCGGGCTCGCGCTTCATCTGGGCGGGCCGCCGCAGCAGGGTCTGTAGCCAGGCGTTCTTCAGCAGGACGCCGATGGCTCGGGCGAGCGCGGGGTTGGCACCCGCGGGCATGTTGAGGGCGATGACCTTGCCGCCCTCGATGAGGTCGGCCAGCGGCGGTAGCGGCGCGAGGGTGCCTCCGGCAACGCGGCCGTCCGTTTCGGATCCCGGCTCGGCGCGGTCCGCGTCTGGACGCTCCGTTTCGGGGCTGTTTGGTCCGTTTCCCATAGGGGTCGCGGGCGAATCAGGGGCGTTCACGCCGGGTGAGGGCGGCGCGAAGAGCCGGGCGATGTCCGGCAGGTCGAAGATGGAGAGGAAGACGGAGACGGACTCGACGATTGAGGTGCGGAGCTTCTTGTCGAGCGCCAGCCAGTCGTTCTGGTACCAGCGGTTGACGGCCTCCAGGCGGGCCAGGCGCTCGTCCGGCGGCGCCGGGCGCGCCTCCACGGATTCCCAGGGGACGCCGAGCCGGTCGAGGCGCTCCGTCGTCTCCGCGCTGGCGGGAGCGACGAGGCCGCCGCGCCGGTCGGGTTCGAGATCGAGGTCCTGGAGCTCGGGGTGGCCGTCGTGTTCGGCGGGGATCCGGATCCGGGGCTCGGAGGCCGGCCGCTTGCAGAGCTTGCGCGCCGCGTCGATCTTGGTCTGGAACGCTTTGGGGTCGATGGTGAGCCGGTAGACGTCTCGGAGGGTGACCCAGGGATCGGGGAAGACGCGGTGGAGTTCGATGATCCACCTCATGAGGTTGGTGGACGCCTGCTGCCAGAAGGGCTCCTTGCCTCGTCCGAAGAGCTGGTTCAGCAGCGTGGCGAGGGAGTAGGCGAGGCTGTAGCTGTCCATGTCGGAGTCGAGGGGGTTCCATTGCCAGCGTCCGCCCAGGGCGATCTCGACGTAGTCGTCCTCGCGTCCGTTGTCGGCGAGGAGCTGGCGGACGTCGTGGCAGAAGTCGCCCTTGACCTCGAGGACGAGTCCGGCGGCTCGCTTTCGCGGGTCGTGCGCCTGCCAGGCGAAGAGCTGCTCCGCGAAGGGCCGCATGCATCCGCTGGTCTTTCCGGTTCCGACGGCTCCGAAGATTGCGACGCCGGTGTAGAGGCCGCGCTCGGGTATGGAGAGCCACCGCGGCCGGCTGGCCTCCGTGGCCTCGATCGGATGATGGAGTTCGCCCAGGACGAGGGAGGGCGCCTCGTCCTGGGTGGAGGCGGGCCAGTCGGGGAGGACGCCGCGTCCTCGGCGCGGGGACTCCTCTCGAGAGCCGAGCCAGACGCGGACCGAGCCGGAGAGGAGGAGGACTCCTCCGAAGGCGACGACTCCGGGAGCGGCGAGGTGCCAGGCCCGCAGGAGTGCGTGGACGGCCGGGTCGTGGTACTGGATGAAGTCGAGCAGGGGGTCTTCGCCGATGGCGGGGAAGGGCCGGACTTGGGCCGCCCACCTGAAGGCTCCGAAGCCGGCCGCGAGCGCGATCAGGAGGCGGATGGTGACGACGCGCCTGAGCGCCCGGAGGAGCCGGCCCAGGCGTCGAACGAGAGCGGCTCCGAGTGCGATCGCGCCGCGGTCGAGGAGTCGGCCGATGGCGTCGAGGATCAGGTTGGCGGAGGCGACGAGCAAGGCCGTGAAGACGGCCCACGAGGCCGCCCTCAAGAGGGCGAAGTCGGCCGGCGTGCGCAGCGCGAGGAAGTCGAGCCAGGCCATCTGGCCGGGGGCCGGCCAGGCGGCGAAGTGAAGCGTCACGAACAGGACGCAGAGGCCGGCTAGAGCGGGCGCGAGAGCGACGACGGCCAGTCGGCGTCCGGCGGTGAGAAGTCGGTTCAGGAGGCGCGGCGGAGCCGACGCAGCCGAGCCGTTCAGGGTGGTCATCGCTCCGCTCCGAGCCTTCCCGCAGGGATCATTCTGGACGTGAGCGACCCTCCCTTGAGATAAACCGGGAGGTAAACAAGGGAGACCCTTCCGTGCCGCACCAGGCGGCCGGAAGGGGGGGGCGCTCACGTCCCAACCCGATCGCCTGGAGCGGTCGGGTTGCCGCGCCCGTAAGGGCGCGTTCCCGGAACGGAGCCCGAGAAACACGTTGTGTTTCAAGGACAAATCCCGCAGTGTCCTCGAAAGAGGACAAGTAAACGAGGTTAGATGCGAACGGTAAACGAGGGGGGTGTTGTCCTCGTTTACTCCGGGGTCGGCCCGCTGGGCGACCCGGAGTCACGCGAGAGCCTGCGGTCCAAGGTGCTGGGCGTGGTGGGTCGAATAGGCGTCGATCCGTGCCCCGGAGGCGCCTCCCGAGTCCTCCAGATCGGCGCGCTGACGGAGGGGAATCAACACTCGACGAGCGGGATTGAAACCGCCCCAGGGAGCGCACGGCCGCGGGTCGCCGGTGGTGGCGGTCTCGCGCACGGCGGCGGCGAGGACGGCCAACGTTTCGCGCTCCTCCGGGGTCAGCGGCTGAGCGCTTCCCGGCGTCGAGTCGGTCCACGCGGCGACCTTGCGGGAGAGCTCGCCCTGCTTCGCCACCGTGCGCGCCACGGCGGCGACGCGGACCTGGGTTCCGAGGCTGCGGAGCGTCGCCCAGAGGGCGCGGTGCTCCGCCGCCCAGCTCTGGAGCTCCTTGTCGGTGCGGCGGCCGGGATCGACGTAGACGAACGTCGCGGACTTCTCGTCGGCGGCGATCGGCAGCTTGTGCGCGAAGTAGCGGAGGGTGCCTCCGGCCGCGCCGGCGTAGCGGCGGCTGGGGAGCAGGTCGCGGCGGATGCCGCGGCCGGTGAAGTGGTCGACCTTCTCCTGCTCGGTGGCGAGCCAGGGGAGGTCGAGGTGACGGATCACGTGGTCCAGGGAGAGCAGCCGGCGAAAGAGGACGATCTCCTCGTTCGGCTTCCGGCGGTGGCGGATGTGCTCGACCCCCAGGGCGCGGTAGAGACCGCGGTTGAAGACGTGGGTGTATTCGAGGCCGACAGTGTTGTCCGGCAGGGGCTGCTGGCTGGCGACGCCGGTATCGACAAGGCGGTGAGCGAAGAGGTGGGTGGTCCTGGTCGAGCATTGATGATGCTCGGTGAACTGTGTCCTCGTGAAGACGCCGGAGTGGAGGCAGACCAGGGTGAGCCACGCAGCCTCGTAGTCGCGGAAGCCGAGCTCGCGGAGCGCTTTGTCGCGGCCGGCCAGGTGCGGGATTTCGGGAGGCGTAAGCGCCACGGTCAGAAGTCGGTGACCTGGTCGGCCTGGACGTAGGTGACGAGGATGCCCATGGGGTTGACGGGGAGGAGGTTCGCCGGCACTTGTTCCAGGAACATGAACTGCATGGAGACGCTCCAGCGCTCGCGGGCGACCTCCCGGCCGTTCTCGAGAACGGCGACCTCGAAGTTGGCGGAGGCGATGTGCGGGGCCTCCGGCTGCGGTTGAATGGAGAGGGAGACCCTCTCGACCTGGCGCTCCTGTTCGGCGAGCCCGGCCGCCACGGCGGCGACGGCCTCGCCGTCGCGCCGGAAGGCGTCGTCGGCCAGGTTGGTGACCAGGAAGTTGAGGGACCGGGCCCAGGCCCTCTGGGCGGTTGCGGTACGGCGGCTGTAGTGGTCGCTGACGAAGGCGGCGAGGAAGTACTTGGTGGTCGGGTCGAGCGGGTCGGCCTGGGCCTCCAGCGCGTCGTAGGCGAGTGCCTCGGCTCGGCCGACGTCGTCCACGCGGATGACGATCGGCTTGGGGAGTTCGACGCTCGAGAGGCGGACGACGGCGACGAGCAGGAGCAGGAGGACTGCGCCGAGGGCGTAGGTGGCGAGTCGGAAGTGTCGGTTGGAGACGACGATCTCGCCCCATACGTCGGCGAACTCCTTGCCGGGGTCGGGCTTCGATTTGCTCATACCGGCATTCCTCCCTTTAGCGGCGCCGCGGCGACCTTCGCGGGGGCGGCGACGATGCGGGAGGCCATGAAGGCTCCGCCGAAGAAGCCGCCGCCGTCGCTGCCGGCGCCGACGATCATGCCGGCGATGTCGCCGATCTTCATGATGGAGACGATGGCGCAGACGATCACGCCGAAGACGGGGACCAGCCAGACGCCGGTCGCGACGGTCACGCTCTGGGCGTCGAAGTCGGCGGCGGAGAGGCCGCGCGCGAAGGCCGTGATCACGCGGGTCCAGATGCCGATCATGATCGCGGCGATGGCGCCGTAGAGGGAGTACTGGAGCATGGCCTTGAACCAGCCCCAGAAGAGGAAGTCCAGCTTCGGGACGACCATGAAGGGGATGAAGAGCGGCCCGAGGGTGACGAGGATGGAGATGGCGATGTTGGCGAAGATGATCTGGGCCAGCGCGAGGGCCACGACCACGACCATGCCGAGGACGAAGGAGGCCAGGATGGCGGTAAGGAGGGCGAGGTGGGTGACCTGCCGGCCTCCGGTGCGGACGGCGGTCCAGAGGTTCAGTGAACCGGCCTCCTCGGCGACGAGCTTCATGTGATCCTCCCCCAGGCGCATGACGGTGGCTATGCCGTTGGCGAGGATGTCGGCGCCGAAGAGGGCCATGATGGCGTTGCCCTGTTCGGTGATGAGGTCGGGAAAGGAGATGCCGAGGCCCACGATGTTGGCGTCGTAGCCGCGCAACAGGGCGAGGGGAATGGTCAGGACGAAGATGAACTTGACGAGCTCCCAGGCGTTGAAGGTGCCGCTGAAGGCGACCCGCAGGCCGGTCCAGACGATGAGGATGAGGGCAATGTTGCGGGCGAGTTGGTTGCCCCAAGCGAGGATCGTGCGCTCCGCGGCGCCGGAGATCGCGAGGTTGATGGCGCGATCGACGAATTGGGGGAGTTGGCCGACGTTGTTCTCGGTGATGGTCGGGAGTTGAGCGCCGGCCGGAAGGGCGGTCAGCACGAGAATGCCGCCGGCCGCGAGGAGGAGCGGAAGGCGGCGGCCGCGCCGCCCTCCCGGCCGGCTCGTTTTGGTGACGGATTTCGCTCCGGATCCGGATCCTGCGTATGACTTACGGCTCAAGGCGCAAGGCGGCGAGAATCGCCCTCTAACGCGCGCAAGGCCGGTTCCAAGTGGGTAGACCCCCTGAGGAGCGCGTTGCGAGGAGGCAGGCCACGCCTCGCGAGGCGTGGACGGCGATCTGGAGCCGAAGAGCATCGGGGATCGGCTAGTTGAAGAGGAATGCCTGGCGCCAGGCGTTGCCCTGGCTCTGGACGCGGTTCTGGGCGCGATCGGCGCGGCGGGCCTCGTCGCGCTCGGCCGTGACCCAGGCTTCGAGCTGCTCGCGATGCTCGCGCTCGAGCTTCCAGGTCTCCAGCATGTTGCGGGCGGCGTGGTGAGCGGTGAGCTGAGCGACGGCGATGTCCACCTCGATGTCGTTCAGCTTCATGGCGTGGGCCTCCTGGGCGAGGGCCGTGTCCGCGAGTTCGGTCTGCT
>JAPOVF010000089.1 GCA_026708285.1 Acidobacteriota bacterium | reverse complement strand
TCGCCCGCGACACCCACAAGTTCGAGTCGCGCTACCTCGACCGCCTGGTCGGCCCCTACCCGGAGCGCGCCGACCTCTACCGCGAGCGCTCGCCGCTGTCCGCCCGCGACGGCTTCTCCTGCCCGGTCGTCTTCTTCCAGGGCGACGAAGACCGCATCGTGCCCCCGAATCAGGCCGAGGCGATGGTCGAGGCGCTGCGCGCCAGGGGCCTCCCGGTCGCCTACGTCCTCTTCGAGGGCGAACAGCACGGCTTCCGCCGCACCGGGAACATCGTCCGCGCTCTGGAGGCGGAGCTCAGCTTCTACGGCCAGGTCCTCGGCTTCGAGCCGGCCGGCGGCATCGAGCCGGTGACACTACTGTAGGTCGTCTCGGCTACCTCCGAAGGGGGCCGGGCGCGACACTGCCCGCTGCGCGGGCGACAGACGCCTCGGATACTCTCACGGCGTCTCCACTGCGACCCGACCAAGGAAGGCGAGACTCGCCACGGACGCCGATGGACACCGAGACAAGTTCACCTCTGCATCTTCCGAGCCTGAAGATCTGCGGGTTCCGTGGGTTCGACCGCTTGACGATCCCGTGTCTCGGCAGTGTGACGCTGCTCGCCGGCCGCAATGGCGTCGGCAAGACGACAGTTCTCGATGCTGTGCGGCTGTTTGCGGCCCGAGGTCGGGGGAGCGAGCTCTCGACGCTTCTGAAGGAACGCGAGGAACTCGTCGGCTATAGGGGTCTGGGCCCAGTCACCGAGCCGGTCCCCGATTTTGCGGCCCTATTCCACGGCCGAGGCGAAGACGGAGCAACCACCATCGCCATTGGTCCGGGACCAGACGAGGACGACCTCAGGCTGACGGTTTCGCCTCCGGAAGAGTGGTCCCGCGAGGAAGCGGAACTCGTTCCCGACCCGCCACGCGACGTGCGGGTCGAGGCTCTGAGAGTCACGTACGGGGGCTCGGACAAGTTCGTGCCTGGGTTGGTTGGGCACGATGGCCGCTCGAACCCCCTCGGAGTCTTGCTGAGGGAGCGTGGGCGCCGCGACGAATCCGATTGGCCAGCGCCCATCACGTGCGAATCTCTCGGCCCGGGTCTACCGGACAAAGACGACCTCGGCCTTGGCTGGAGTGGAATCGCGCTGACCGAAGCGGAGGACTTCCTGGTCGAAGCGTTGAAGCTCGTTCTCGACGCCGGGGTGGAACGGGTGAGCGTGGTCGGCGGCGGGGGAACGGGCGCTGGGTCGCGGTTGAGCCGCGGCGTTATCGTCAAGCTCCGGGACCATGCTCGCCCCGTACCTCTCAAGAGTCTCGGCGACGGTGCCGCTCGTCTCTTTGGCGCGGCCCTGGCGCTTACCCACAGTCGGAAGGGCCTCCTCCTGATCGACGAGGCCGAGAACGGACTTCACTACACCGTCCACGAGGACTTCTGGCGCATGGTCTTGGGCACAGCTCGGGAAGGCGGCGTCCAGGTGTTGGCTACTACCCATAGCTGGGATTGCATCGTGGGCTTTGCACGAGCCGCGACCGAGTGTGCCGATACAGACGGCGTTCTGGTTCGGTTGGAACCCGGCGGCGATGGTTGTCGAGCTGTCGTCTATTCCGAGGACGAACTCCAGGTCGCGGCCGAGCAGAGAATCGAAGTCCGGTAGGCGGCTCGGCATGCCGGAGGAACGGATCCTCCTCGTGGAGGGGCGAAGCGACGAACGTGTCGTCAGACACGTCAGTAGGCACCACGGCGTTGACCGGAACTTCGGAATCAAGGCCAAGGAGGGCTACGCCAAGCTGCTCCAAAGCATTGAGTTGGAAGTGAAGGCCTCAGGCGTGCGGGCGCTTGGAATCGTGGCAGACGCCAATGACGACATCCACGCGAGGTGGCAGGAGATTGTCGGCCAGCTCGAACGTGCCGGGGTCAACGCTCCGAAGCAACCCAAGCATGGTGGCGTCGTGATCGAAGGCCTCCCGCGGATCGGCATCTGGCTGATGCCGGACAACCAGAACGTCGGCGAGCTGGAGGACTTCGTTCGGACCTTGATCCCGGGCCACGACCCTCTGTGGCCGCGGGCCCGGAAGTACGTTGCGGACATTCCGGAGGCGCACCGAAAGTTCAAGCCCGCCAAGCGCTTGAAGGCGCAGATCCACGCCTGGCTTGCGGTACAGAAGCAGCCTGGGCTCATAGGTGCGGCCATCGGCGAGGGGCAACTCGACCCGGATGCCCCGGCAGCGACCGCCTTCGTGAAGTGGCTGCGCGACCTCTTCGGAGGGTGAGCCGCCGACCTTCAGCCCGGGCATGACGGCCTGAGCGGCCGGATAGGATACGGACGTCCGCGGTCGTTCGGGCGGAAGTCCGACGAGCGCGGGATGCCGACATTCTGACCGCCCTCAAGGACGAGGAGCCTTTACATGAAGGACACTCTTTACGCCTTTCTCTTGGCCGTGGTCGTCTTGACAGCCGTCGCCATCTTGGTAGTTGGCTCCGCGATGTTGCCTGACGCCTTCGCGGCGGGCCTGCTGCTCTGCCTCTCCCTCGCTGCCCTTACCTACGTATTCCGCACAGACGTCAAGAGGTGGCGCGAGAATCGAGAGAGCGACGCCGCGCCCAGGAGAGTCCCATGACCGATACCGCCGCCGCCGTGAGAGAGATCATCACGAACATGCCAAGCCGCCTCGACCCGGACGTCGCCGCCGGCCTCGACGCCACGATCCAGTTGGACCTTTCCGGCGAGGGCGGCGGTGTCTGGCACTGCACGATCAAGGACGGCGCCTGCACGGCCCACGACGGCGCCCACGACGCGCCGACGATGACCATTTCGATGGAAGCGGCCGACTACGTC
>JAPOVF010000191.1 GCA_026708285.1 Acidobacteriota bacterium | reverse complement strand
TGAGTTCGGAACCGGAGAAAGGTAGATGGCGTTCTTCAAGAAGGATCTCGACGACTCGGCGGCCGAGGCCGCACTGACGCCTCCGGGGAACGTGAGGTCGACATCAGCCGCGCCGGCCCGTACGTACGTGGCCGCCGGCTCCCACATCGAAGGCACGATCTCGGGCGAAACGGAGGTTCTGGTCGACGGTTCACTGGACGGGTCCGTGAAACTCGAGGGGCGCTTCGTTCTCGGTCGTCGAGGCCGGATCCAGGGTGACGTCGCGGCTCACTCGGTTCAGGTCGCCGGCAAGGTGAAGGGCAATGTCCGGGCCACGGAGAAGATCGAGGTGGCGACTTCGGGATCGATCGAGGGCGACCTGACCGCCCCTCTCGTCTCGATCGCCGAAGGAGGGGTCTGCAACGGCCGGATCGAGATGAGCGGCACGCTCGCGATCGGTTCCCCTTCCGGTTCGCGCTTCGAGGGCGAGGTCGCCGAGTCGGGCGGCTCCTAGCACCGCCAGACCCGCCGCAGGCTGCTAGCGCCCGGTTTCGTCGGCGGGGAGGCTCGGCGCCAGGTCGCAGGCGGCACAGAGCAACTGTAGATCCCCCGGTACCGGCGCGGTGGAGCTGGTCGGAGGCGCGCCGGCGATGGAGGGGAGCATCAGCTTCCTGGCGTGCAGCGCCGGGCGCGGGAATTCCCGCAGGGGCCGTCGCACGGGCGGTGCCAAGGCGCGCCAGCGGTGCTCGCCGTAAGCCGGATCGCCGACAAGGGGGTGGCCGATTGCCTTGCAGTGAACGCGGATCTGGTGCGTTCTCCCGGTCAGGAGTTCGACCTCCAGCAGCGAGGCGCCGGTGCCCGTCCCGAGCACGCGGTAACTGGTCGTGGCGGGACGGCCGCCCCGGGCTTCGGGAGTGACGGCCATGCGGGTGCGGACGGTCGGGTGGCGGCCGATCGGTAGTTCGATCGTTCCGCTTGGGGGATCCGGTCGGCCATAGACGACGGCCAGATACACCTTGTACACCTCCCGCTCGGCGAACGCCTGGCTCAACCTCCGGTACGCCGCATCGGTGCGGGCGATGGCGAGGGCGCCGCTCGTGCCCCGATCCAGCCGGTGGACGATGCCGGGCCGCTCCGGCGATCCGACGCTCGCGATCTCAGGGTGGTGGTGAAGAAGGCGGTTCACGAGCGTGCCGTTGCGGACGCCGGAGCCGGGATGGACGATCAGGCCCGCCGGCTTGTCGATCACCAACAGGTGTTCATCCTGGTGAAGCAGTCGGATCGGCTCAGCCTCGGGCTCGAGAACCGTCGGCGCAGGAGTCGGAACCCGGTAGTCGATCCGCTCCTCGCCGCGCAGAAGGTAGGATGGCTTGGTCGCTGTTCCGTTGACGGTCGCGAGGCCGTTGCGCAGCAGGCTCTGAACCTGGCTGCGGGTCAGATCCAGCGCTCTTGCGAGGTAGCGGTCGATCCGTTCGCCCGTCGCGGACGCCGGAACCCGCATCGAATTCACTTCGACGGACGGGCCTGGACCAACCCGCGGCGCCGCGCGCGATCCGCGCTCGACCGCCGTCGTACCTGCGGCCCGAAACTGTGCGCCAGCATCAGCACGATCCCAACAGTGACTGCGCTGTCAGCGACATTGAAGGCCGGCCAGTGGTGATCGCCGACGTACACATCCAGGAAGTCGGTTACCGCGCGCAGGAGAATCCGGTCGACCAGGTTGCCGACGGCCCCGCCGAGTACCAGCGCGAGGGAGAGCAGAAGGAGCGGTTCCCGCTCGGATGTACTGCGGAAGTACAGAGAGACGACGATCAGCGCGGCGCACCCCAGGGCAATGAGCAGCAGCGTGCCCGCGAGCTCACGGTCGGCGGGAAACAGTCCGAAGGCAATGCCCGTGTTCTGCACGTGAACCAGATCGAAGAAGCCCGGCACGACAGGGGATCGACCGTGGACTTCGAGGCTGGCTTCGATCCACAGCTTGGTCCACTGGTCGAGTGCCAGCACGAAGACGGATACGACGAGGAATCTCGCTTTCACGAGGGTGGGAGCGTACCAGTCGCCGACGCCCACGCCCTGGCAAGAGCGGCCGCGGTATCGGGTGCGGCGAAGGCGCGAATCGCGGCCACGCCATGCGCGCCGGCGCGGACCAGGTCAGGTGCGTTGGAGGGATCGACACCGCCGACCGCTAGGATCGGGACGGGGCCGCGCGCGGCCCACTTCAGGCGTTCGACACCTTGGGGTGCGCCGAACCGGAGCTTCTCGGGCGAGGCAAAGACAGGGCCGAAGAGAGCGTAGTCGGCGCCGGCAAGGACCGCTGCTTCGAGCTCACGACGGCTGTGCGTCGAGACGCCGAGCAGCAGGCCGCGCGCCCGGATCGACGGGGCGGCCTCAGCCCATCGCTGATCCGACCGCAGGTGGACGCCGTCGGCCCGGCAGTCGACTGCCACCTCGAGACTGCCGTTGACGATGAGAAGGCCGGAAACCGCCTCGCGCAGGGTGCGGCCGATCTCCGTCCGTACGATGGGATCGAGGTCCTTTTCTCGGAGCTGGACGGCAGCACCGTCCGGCAGCGAGCGGGCCCAGTGTTCCAGTCCGGATGCTCCGCCGCACAGGCGCCGGTCGCTGATGGCCAGCAGCGTCGGGACTTCGGTCTTTCGCCTCATCCAGCTCGATCGGGTTCCGGAAACGGCGCTTTCGCCCGACGCCTGCTGAGAAGGATGCGTTCGAGGTCGTGAATGCCCCAGATGAGATGAACGAACCCGAACCCGGTCACGGCGCCGCGGACCCACGGCAGCATGAGGAAGGCACCGAGATGCGCCTGCGAAAGCGCCGACCTGGTCACCAGCACGTTCCAG
>JAPOVF010000330.1 GCA_026708285.1 Acidobacteriota bacterium | reverse complement strand
CTCGTGCGGGCGCCCCAGCCGGGCCAGGCGCTGCTCTACCTGAGCGCGGTCGTGGCTTCGGACGAGCGCCCGTCGCTGTCGCGCGTCTGATTCGCGGCGGCCGGCTACCGCGGCGAGCACGGGCGGACTGGTAGCCTCGCGAGCGGATTCCGGTTGGAAGGAGCCGTGTTCATGCGACCATCACTCGTCGTTCTTCGCCGACGTGCGCGACGTCACGTCCCGGTACTGAGTCTGGTCTGCCTGTCGCTGACCTGGCTGGCGGTGTCGCCTCTCGCCGCAGCGGAGGAGGAAGAGAAGCTGGTCGAGCCGGCGCCAGCGCGGCCGGACGGCGAAGGCGAGGGGCCCTTCGACCGCCTGATCCTGCGCGGCGTCATGGTGGTCGACGGCACCGGCGCACCGCCGATGGGACCGGTCGACATCGTGATCGAGGGCAACCGGATCGAGGAGATCAAGAGCCTCGGCATGGCCAAGACCGAGATCGACGAGAGCAGGCGTCCCAAGGACGCCGACCATGAGCTCGATCTATCCGGTTCCTGGGTGCTGCCGGGCCTGGTCGACCTCCACGTTCACACCGGCGGCGTACCGAAGGCGCCGCGGGCCGACTACGTCTACAAGCTGTGGCTGGCGCACGGCATCACGACGGCGCGCGGCGTGCCCACCGGCCCGCTCGAGTGGGATCTGAGTGAGAAGGAGCGGAGCCGCAAGAACGAGATCACCGCGCCGCGCTTTGTTTCCTATCAGCGTCCGGGCGGCGGCAAGGAGTGGAAGGACCGGGACATCCGCACACCAGCCGATGCCCGCGAGTGGGTGCGGTACGCCCACGAGAAGGGCGTGGACGGGCTCAAGCTCGGCGCGTTTCCGCCGAAGATCATGGCGGCGCTGCTGGACGAGTCGAGGAGTCTGGGCATGGGATCGACCGCCCACCTCGACCAGATGGGCGTCGCCCACATGAACGCGGTCGACGCCGCGCGGCTCGGGCTGGTCGGGATGACCCATTTCTACGGGCTGTTCGAGTCGATGTACGAGGCTGCCGACGTACAGCCCTGGCCGGCCGAGATGAACTACATGGACGAGCAGTTCCGGTTCGGCCAGGTGGCGCGGCAGTGGAGCATGGTCAAGCCCGGTGGGGAGCGCTGGAACGCTCTGCTGGACGAGTTCCTGGAACTCGACTTCTTCATCAACCCGACGATGACGATTTACTCCGCCGGGCGCGACGTGATGCGGGCGCGCAACGCCGACTGGCACGCGGACTACACGCTGCCCAGCCTGGCCGAGTTCTACGCCCCGAGTCGTCTCGACCACGGTTCGTACTGGTTCTACTGGACGACCTGGGACGAGGTGGCCTGGAGGAACTTCTACCGCGTCTGGATGCAGTTTCTGAACGAGTACAAGAACCGCGGCGGCCGGGTTACCGTCGGTTCGGACTCGGGGTTCATCTACCAGACCTACGGCTTCGGCACGATCCTCGAACTGGAGATGCTGCAGGAGGCGGGCTTCCATCCGCTCGAGGTGATCCGCTCGGCGACGATGAACGGCGCCGAGGAACTGGCGAAGGCGAGCGGGGAGGACATCGAGTTCGGGATCGTGCGCGAGGGGATGCTCGCCGACCTGCTGGTCGTGGACGAGAACCCGATCGCCAACCTGAAGGTGCTGTACGGAACCGGCGCCGTGCGGCTGAACGACGACACCGGCCGCCCCGAGCGGGTCGGCGGTGTCCGCTACACGATCAAGGACGGCATCGTCTTCGACGCGAAGAAGCTGCTCGCGGACGTGGCGGATATGGTTGCCGCCGAACGGATGAAACCCGCCGCGCCGCCGCAGGAGACGGCGGGAGGCGTCCAGCCCTAGGAGAACCGAAGATGAAGAACGTGTTCGCAGTCCTGACCGTTACCGTCCTCCTCGTCGCGCCGCTGTCGGCGGGCGCCGAGACCAAGGTCCACGCCGATGTCGTCTACGGACACAAGATGGGCATGGCGCTGACCTTCGATGCGCTGGTGCCGTCCGAGCAGAACGGCGCGGCGGTCCTGGTGATGGTCAGCGGCGGGTGGTTCTCGCGCTGGTCCGACCCGCACCGCATCGCGTCCGGCGAGGGACGCGCCTTCGGCGCGGTCGGCGATCTTCTGGACCGGGGTTACGCCGTGTTCATGGTGCGGCACGGCTCGGCCCCGCTGTTCAAGGTGCCGGAGGCGGTCGCCGACGTGCGCCGCGCGGTGCGCTACCTTCGCCTCAACGCGGACGACTTCGGGATCGACCCCGATCGCATGGGCGTGTTCGGCGGCAGCGCCGGCGGCCACCTGTCGCTGATGCTCGGCAACGCCTCGGACGAAGGAAACTCCGAGAGCAACGACCCGATCGAACAGACCGGCAACCGGGTGGCGGCGGTCGTCGCCTACTTCCCGCCGGTCGATCTGCAGGGGATTACCGGGCCGAACGACCGCTTCCCGGCCCTCGACTTCGATCCGGCCAAGGCCGCCGACATCTCGCCGGTGCTGTTCGTCAGCGCGGACGACCCGCCGACGCTGCTGATCCACGGCGACCAGGACCAGCTCGTGCCGATCAGCAACAGCGAACGGATCAAGGCCGCCTTCGACGAAGCGAACGTGACCTCTGAACTGATCGTCATCGAGGGCGCCGCCCACGGCTTCCGCGGTGAGGACGGCGAGCGCGCCGAGAGCGCGCTGGTGGCCTGGTTCGACGAGCACCTGGGGGTTTCGGCGGACTGACGCGCGCTGGGCCGGACCGCTCTCCTAGGTCAGGACCTCCAGCTCCCCGTCCCCATAGCGCGCCCGCAGCACCTTCTTGTCGAACTTGCCGACGCTCGTCTTCGGCACCTCGT
>JAPOVF010000108.1 GCA_026708285.1 Acidobacteriota bacterium | reverse complement strand
AGAGCCGGCCGATGGTCTGCGACTTCATCGACACCGCCCAGGCGGTTCTCGAGACGCAGTTGGGGCCAAGCCCAACGCCGTACATGCCGTAGCCAAGTTCGGTCGCCGCTTCGCGGCGTGTTCTTCTGGCCGCCTCCGGCGGCAGCGGACCGGAAGGTCCGCGCACCCAGAGATCGAACCCGCTGTGGCGGACTTCTCTACATGCGGATCACATGGCGTCACTGCGAACAATGGACTTGCAGTAGAGACTCTCCCGCCGGGCAAGGCCGTCCTCTGGGTGCGCGGACCTTCTGGTCCGCTCGGGGCGGAGCCGCGAAGCGGCGCAGCCCCAGGAAAACTGCCGCCGGCCAACGGCCGGCGACCTTCAGCGCAGCGAACGGCTGTGGGTACTTCCAGCTTCAGACGTCCGGATGGCGCAGGTGCCAGTCGGTGGCCTGCTCGTAGGCGTGGGCGAGCCGGCAGAGCGTCGGTTCGCTCAAGTCGCGGCCGACGAGCTGCAGGCTGTGGGGCGCGCCCGCGGCCGAGAAGCCGCATGGCAGAGAGATCGTCGGCGTGCCGGCGAAGTCGGCGGGCACCGTGAAGAGCTGGATGCTGCCGAGCGGCGGATCGAAGGTCTCCGCGAACGACTCCAGGGCCTCCCTGAACGCCCCGACCGTGTCGTACCCCATCGCCTCCTTCATCGGCAGCGCGGCGACGTTGGACGGGCAGACCAGCGCGTCGACGGTCGACAGCATCGCTTCGAACTGCTCGCTGAAGGCCGCGCGCCGTGCGGTCGCTTCCGCATGCGCCTCGTCGCTCACCTGGGCGCCGAAGGCCAGGAACTCACCGAAGTACGGCCCGTAGTCCGCGGCGCGGCTCGGCCAGGTCGCGGCATGCGCCCGGACGGCCTCGTAGGAGCAGAGCGGCCACCAGTCGTCGAACGGCGCCGCCGGCATTTCGACCTCCGTGACCTCGGCACCGAGGCCGGCCAGGACCTGCAGCGCCTCCTCCACCGCGGCGGCGACCGCGGGGTCGACGCCTTCCGAGGCGTACCGCCGGTCGTACCCGAGCCGCAGCCCGGCGACATCGCCGTCCAGCATCGGCAGGATGGACGGGAGCGGCGCGTCGAGCGCCGTCGGGTCATTCGCGTCGGCGCCGGCGATCGCCTCGAGCATGATCGCGGCGTCGGCGACGGTCCGCGTCATCGGCCCGATGTGGTCGAGCGACCCCGCGAGTTCGAGCACCCCGTAGCGGCTGACCCGGCCCCAGGTCGGTTTGAGACCGACGATGCCGCACTGGGCGGACGGAAATCGGATCGATCCTCCGGTGTCCGAGCCGAGCGAGCCGAAACAGAGGCCGGCCGCCGTCGCGACGCCCGAGCCGCTCGACGACACGCCGGTCCACAGATCCTCCTCCCACGGGTTGACCGGGATGTCGAAGTCCGGGTGGTAGGCGCCCATCGCACCTTCGGTCAGGTTCAGCTTGCCCAGCAGGACGGCGCCCGCGGCATGCAGCCTCTCGACCACGGTCGCGTCGAACCCGGGAACGAAGTCGGACAGCACCGAGAGCGCGCCCATCGTGCGCACGCCCTTCGTGTAGCAGAGGTCCTTGACGGCGATCGGGACGCCGTGCAGCGGCCCCCGGTAGCGCCCGCTCTCGATCTCCGATTCGGCCGCCCGAGCCGCCGCAATCGCCTCGTCGGCCATCACGGTCGCGTAGCTCCTGAGCCGGCCGTCGACGGCGGCGATCCGGTCGAGCATCGCCTCGGTCAGGGCGACCGGCGAGAGTTCGCGGGCTTCGATCAGGCGAGCGATGTCGCGCAGGCTCATGTAGTGGATCGGTTCGTCGTGCATCGATGCTGCCTCCGGCGTCGCTTGTGCCGTCCGTTCGTCGTCGCCGCAGGACCACAGGAACGGTCCGGCCGCGCCGGCCCCGAAGAGCCCGAGCGCCGCCCGGCGCGTCAACTTCATCCGGCCGCCAATCCGACCGCTTCGAGTTCCGCGTCGACCATCATCTCGACGAGCTGACCGAACGTGACGCGGGGCCGCCAACCAAGACGCTCGCGGGCCCGACTTGCGTCGCCGCAGAGGGCGTCGACTTCGGCCGCCCGGAAGTACCGGGGGTCGACCGCGACCAGCACCCGGCCGTCCTCGGCCACACCCTGCTCGTCTACTCCCGAACCACGCCATAAGAGCGGTAGCCCGGCATGGGCGAAGGCAATCTCGCAGAACTCGCGCACGCTATGGGTTTCGCCGGTGGCGATCACGTAGTCGTCCGGCTCGTCGGCGCGGAGCATCAGCCGCATCGCCTCCACGTAGTCGCCGGCGAATCCCCAATCGCGCTGTGACGACAGATTGCCGAGATGGAGGCGGTCCTGAAGGCCCGCCCGGATGCGCGCCGCCGCCAGGGCGATCTTCCGGGTCACGAAGGTCTCGCCCCGGCGCGGCGACTCGTGGTTGAACAGGATCCCGTTGACCGCGAAGAGGCCGTGGGCCTCGCGATAGTTGCGGGTGATGTGGAAGCCGTAGGCCTTGGCCGCCCCATAGGGGCTCCGGGGGTAGAAGCGGGTGCTCTCGCGCTGCGGCGACTCCACCGCCCGGCCGTAGAGCTCCGACGACGAAGCCTGGTAGAAGCGCGCCTCCGGCGCATGCCGCCGCATCGCCTCCAGCAGCCGCAACACGCCGAGGCCGGTGATCTGACCCGTTGGCCCCGGCAGCTCGAAGGAAACCTGGACGTGGGACTGCGCCCCCAGGTTGTAGATCTCGTGCGGTCCCGTCTCCGCCACCGCGCGATCGAGGGAGGATGCGTCGGCGAGATCGCCCGCGATCACCCGGAGCCGGGGGCCGCCCTCGTCGTCCCGGTCGAGCAGGTGGTCGAT
>JAPOVF010000053.1 GCA_026708285.1 Acidobacteriota bacterium | reverse complement strand
CGGGGCCGCGCCCTGGGGAACCCAGCGGCAAGCTGATCCCGGTACGTCTCCCCAGACCGGAATCGTTGAACGGCAGCACATAGAAGACGTAGCTGCCGCCGTGCGCCAGCCCCTCGATCTCGATGGACTCGCTGTCGGCCCCGGCCTCGAACAGACCGAACCAACCCGACACGAGAGCCAGGACCCGGAAGCCGAGTTCGTTGGTGGAGTTGTCGGTCCACGTCAAGCGGACCGACGTGGGACCGGTAGCACGCGCGGTCAGGTTCGTGACGGCCGACGGGCCCGGCGGCAGGCGCGGTCTCAACACCATGAACTCACTGCCCGTCGCCGTGCCGCCGGGGCCGATGGCGCTCATGCGCACACCGTAGGCTCGTCCGGGCTCCAGGCGCGACAGCACGGTCGAGCGCGAGTTCGCAGACACGTACTTGCGCCGCACGGGACCGCCGATCGAGAGTTCCACCTCGAAGTAGTACTCGTCGTCCGAGTTGTCGACCCAGGTCAGGCGGGCGGCGCTCGTTCCCATCTGGGCCGGGTCCTCGACCGCGGCCGGTTCCCAGGCGAGTCCGGACGGCGGCGCGGGCTCGGCGCCTGGGGTCACGAGTGTGACGGTGCTGCTGCTCGGGGACCGGGTTTCGCCTCTGTACGCTTCGACCCGGAAGAAGTAGCGGGTGCCGGCGTCCGCGACAGGCAGGTCCACCACTCCCGTTGTACGACCGTCGAGTGGGCGCGTCATGAATCCCTGTCCGGAACGCCAGAGAGTCGCTTCATAGCCATCCTCGTCCGTCGCGTTGTCCTGCCAGGAGAGCCGCACCGAGGTCTCGCTCTCCATCGTCACCCGCAGATCGGTCGGCGCCGCAGGTGCGTCGGGGGGCAGCGGGGGAACGAAATCGCCGTACTCGACGCCGATGTGGATCGTCTCCTGGAGTGCCCGCTCGTTCTCCCGTTCGCCCGCGATGCCGATGACGCGGCCCTGGGGCTTGATCCGCACACTCGACAGGTACGGCTCTTCCTGGCCCGTGTAGCTCATGATCGTGCCGACGTTCGGAATCCGGTCGAGATTGCCGTGACCGAAGGCATACGGCCTGACTGCCAACTCGGGCGAACCGCCGTTGTCCGGATCGTGGTGGGCGCCCAGGCCGTGGCCCACTTCGTGGGCGAAGATCGACCCGTCCGCGTAGCAGGAATTGGCGGTCCAGCCGTACCCGAACTCCGAGAAGTCCTCCGCGGTCTCATCGCGAAAGAGCAGGTAGTGCTGGCCGCAGGCGTTGAACAGCCAGGGCGACTCGCCGGTGAACAGATGAACCAGGTCGGCTCCATGCTCCCGGCGCAGCCGGAGCGCCTCCCCGTGGAACCTGAGCTGACTGATGATCGAGGAGCCGTAGAGACCGGTTCCGTCCCTTCCGACCCGATCGAGTCCCGATACCTCGGCCGTGTGGACGATGCTCGTGCGAATGTCGATGCGGCCGTTCCGCAGGACCATGTTCAGGTAGTCGCCGGCGTTCCGGATCGCCGCTTGCGCCCCGCCCCGGCCAGCCCAGTTTCCGGCCGCCGTGGGCGTGTAGACGACAAGGATCTCGAGCGTGTCGTGACTCTGCGGGGCGACGACTCGTGTGGGCGGATCGTGCGCCGTCGCCCCGGCAATGCGCACCGGAGCGATCTGTGGGAGCTGTTCGCGATCGGAGCCCACGGCGCAGAAGGCGTCCGGTTGCCCGCCCGGCAGGTAGAAGCCAGCCTCCATCCGGCCACTGCCGTCGGGCCGGGCGCTGATCCGGTAGCGGACACCGCCCGGCTCAGCGAACCAGCCCACGAGGCGACCATCCTCGAGCGTCAGGACGACGCTGTCGTAGCCCGCACCCGGCAGACCGCCGGACCACATCAGGTCACCGCCGCCACGATCCTCGAACACGCTCAGTTCCGCCATCAGCACACGGCCGTCCGGCGTCGCCAGTTCCAGCAGTCCCGGCTCCGTGCGAAGCAACTCCAGGTCGACCTGGGCGGCGAAAGCAGCGATCTCCGGTGCGAAGTCCGGATCGCCGACGGTTGCGCGCCCCGTCGCCTGCGGCGTCAGCGTCAGCAGTCGCTGGCCCTCGACGGGCGCCGCAAGGAGCACGAGCAGCGCGATGAGAGGAAAGCCGCGCACATTGGAACCAACACACCTCACCCTCTTGAAAAAGTACACTGCGGCCATGTCCTCCTGCAAGAAACCGGCCGGCGATCGCCTTCGCTCTTGCGGATCGACCACGGTCCTGACCGTCGCGGCCGCGGCAATCATCCTGCCCCTCCTCGGTTGCGGCAACTCCGAACCGGCGCCCCGGCCCGACATCGTCCTCATCATGGCCGACGACATGGGCTTCTCCGACCTCGGCAGTTACGGCGGCGAGATCGAAACACCCAACCTCGACCGCCTGGCCGCGAACGGCTTGCGGTTCAGCCACTTCTACAACACCGCCCGTTGCTGCCCGACCAGGGCATCGCTCCTGACCGGCCTGTATGCCCACCAGGCCGGCGTCGGCCACATGATGGGCGACGACGACCTGCCGGGCTACCGTGGAGACCTCGCCGCCAATGCGGTGACGATCGCCGAAGCGCTGGGCGAAGCCGGCTACGGCACCTACATGTCCGGCAAGTGGCACGTCACCCGCCACGTCGGCCACTGGAGCGGCAACGACGAGCTGACCTCGACGCACAACTGGCCTCTGCAGCGAGGTTTCGACCGCTTCTACGGCACGATCCACGGCGCGGGCAGCTTCTACGACCCGATTTCGTTGACCGAGGGCAACACGCCGGTCGAGCTGGAACCGCCCGACGAATCCGACGCGCCGTACTACTACACCGACGCGATCTCGGAGTACGCGGCGCGTTTC
>JAPOVF010000236.1 GCA_026708285.1 Acidobacteriota bacterium | reverse complement strand
TCGACGGCCGCGTCGTCATCGAAGCGGGCACCGTGGTCTGGTCCGAAGTCAGCAAGGCCCGGCGGGCCAAGATCGCCGGCATCCGGGGCCGGCTCGAGGTCGAAGCCAACACCGTCGCTGCGGTGGACGACTCATCGATCCGCCTGGCAGGCGGCTATGACCGCTCCGGCAGGGGCCGCTTCGTTACCGCCGCTGTCCTGGCCAAGGTCATCGCCTGGCCTTTCATCCTCATCAAGGGCAAGCAGGCGCACCTGAGCCGCGGCGTCATCTTCGACGCGCAGACCGCCGCCCCCGCGGAGGTAGAGATCGTGACGCCCCGGGATCTCCCGGTTCTCCGTGCCGACATTCCCGGATTCGAAGTCAGCATCCCGTACGACAGCATCGACCCTGAGGTCCGGCTCGCCAGCCTGCCGCTCCTGTTCACGGGATTGGCGCCGGATGCCGACGAGGCCCACGTCACTGCGGTCAACGGCCAGGAGATCCGCCCGATCGAGATCACCATCGTCGACGGGTTGGGCGAGGTCGACTTCCAGGAACTGGCCGAGCACTTTCGACTCGGCATGAACCGGTTCACCGTGACGGCGGAGGGTCAGAGCGTGGACGTGCTGCTGGAGTTCGAGTTCTAGGACCCGCCGTCAGCGAACACACCGGCCGGGGAGCAAGGACCGGCTCCGCTACTGTTTGGCCATGCTCAAGATCCTTCGGCCTTGGCGCCTCGGTCCCTTCGTTCTCCTCGTCCTTCTCGCGCTCCAGCCGGCAACGGCTCAGAAGGAGCGCCTGGAGCTTCACCACATCTACGGGCCGGACGCGCTCGACTTCTCGCCCGACCTGCCGCGGATCCGCTGGTTGCCGGGCGGTCAGGACTATCTTCAGGCAGAGGGCGACGAGGACGGCGACGGCACGAGCTGGATGTTCGTCGACGCGGCGACCGGAGACGCGGAGCCGTTCTACGATCCGCAGCCTCTGGCTGAGGCCCTGGAGGGGCAACTTCGACTGGACGATGAGGACGCTGCCGCCAGGGCACGCCCAGGTTCCCTGCGCCTCGCGCCGGACACGGACCGGCTCCTGCTTCAACTTGCCTCGGACCTGTTCGTCTGGGACTTCTCCGCCGAGACGCTGAAGCGCCTCACCCACGGCCCGGAGAACGAGGAGCTGGCCCGCTTCTCGCCCGATGGCCGCAGCGTCGCCTTCGTGCGCGACGCGGACCTGTACGTTGTCGACCTCGCGGGCGAACA
The DNA here is from genome assembly GCA_026708285.1 of Acidobacteriota bacterium. Lineage (GTDB taxonomy): Bacteria > Acidobacteriota > Thermoanaerobaculia > Multivoradales > Multivoraceae > Multivorans. The sequence continues at coordinate 1,633 of JAPOVF010000236.1, read as the reverse complement.
AGTGCAGTTGACCACCGACGGCGGCGAGAACACCCTGAACGGCAAGCTCGACTGGGTCTACCAGGAGGAGATCTACGGCCGCGGCAACTACCAGGCCCACTGGTGGAGTCCAGACAGTCGTCGCATCGCGTTCCTGCAGAGCGACGAGCGGGACGTGCCGCGCTTCACGGTGGTCGATCACGTCCCGTTCCGGCCGCCGCTCGAGGTCTACCCCTACCCCAAGGCCGGCGATCCGAACCCGCGCGTCCGGCTGGGCATCGCGAAGGCCAACGGCGGGGGCATCACCTGGATCGACCCCGGCCTCTACGGACACACGGAAACCCTGATCGTGAACGTCGCCTTCTCACCTGACGGCGATGTCTGGTACCAGGTTCAGGATCGCCGGCAGACCTTCCTCGATCTGCACCGGGCCGACCCCGACACCGGCAAGTCCGAACGGGTGCTGCGGGAGGAGTCCCACGCCTGGGTCAACGTGCTCGGCCCGCCACGTTTCCTCGAGAGCGGCGGCTTCCTCTGGCTCAGCGAACGGACCGGCTTCCAGCATCTCTACCGCTACGACGAGGAAGGCAAGCTGGTCAAACCGCTAACCGAAGGACGCTGGGAAGTGCGCTCCCTGAACGCGGTGGACGAAGAGGCTGGATCCGCCTACGTCTCAGGTACCTACCGCTCGGCGATCGGCGCCGATGTCCTGCGGGTCGCTCTCGACGGCTCGGGCCCGACCCTGCTCACCGAAGAACCCGGCAGCCACCGCGCGAGCTTCCCGGAGGACGGGCCGATCGAGCACTGGATCGCCACCTCGAGCGACCTCCGCACGCCGACGAAGATGACCCTGAAGCGCGCGGGCGATGGCGAGACGGTTCGCGAGCTCGGCGGCGGCGAGGTACCGGATATCGAACGCTTCGACATCTCGCAGCCGGAACTCCTGACCATCGAGACCGGCGACGGCGTCGACCTGGCGGCGATGTTGATCCGGCCGCACGGCTTCGATCCCGACCGCGTCTACCCGGCCTGGGTGCACGTCTACGGCGGCCCCCACGCCCAGCAGGTCCGCGACGGCTGGCAGGGATCGCGCGGGATGTGGTTCCAGTACCTGGCCCAGCAGGGGATCGTCGTCCTCGTCGTCGACAACCGGATCGCCTCGGGCAAGGGTGTCGAGTCGACCTGGCCGGTGTACAGAAACTTCGGCGAGCAGGAACTTATCGACCTGGTCGAAGCCGTCGACTGGCTCGGCGCGAAGCCGTGGGTCGACGCGGAGCGGATCGGCCTCGACGGCTGGAGCTTCGGCGGCTACATGACGCTCTTCGCGCTCACCCGCTCCGACCGCTTCCGCGCGGGTATCGCCGGCGGTTTTTTTTTTAATGATACGGCGACCACCGAGATCTACACCGAGAGGTACATGTCGACACCGGACGACAACCCCGACGGCTACGACCGGACCTCGGTGCTCGAGACGGCCGGCGATCTCCACGGCGACCTGCTGATCATTCACGGCACGATGGACGACAACGTCCACATGCAGAACACCCTGCAGATGGCCTGGAAGCTCCAGAAGGCCGGCAAGCCCTTCGAGATGATGCTCTACCCGAAGTCACGCCACGGCGTGACCGATCCCGACCTCTCGCTGCACCTGCGC
>JAPOVF010000057.1 GCA_026708285.1 Acidobacteriota bacterium | reverse complement strand
GGCGAGCGGGAGGGTCCAGGCCGGTACCTCGCCGCGCAGGCGCTGGATGAGGAGCGACCGTGAGAGGACGGTGCAATGGATGGGGGATTATAAGGTAGGGTTGACAGCGGTAGCGGATTCCGGTAGTGTTTATGGACACTACCGGCGAGGACGACGATGACCTACAACGCACCTGGGAAGGCTCACCGAGAGGGGATCACCCTGCTCCAGCTTTCCGCGCTGTTCCCCGATGAGGACGCGGCGCGGAAGTGGTTCGAGGGTATCTTCTACGCGGAGGGCCGGTTCTGCCCGCGCTGCGGCACGGACAACAACTACTCCTGCAAGCACAAGAAGATGCCCTACCGCTGCCGCGACTGCAAGAGCTACTTCAGCGTCAAGACCGGCACCGCCATGGAAGGCTCGCCGATCCCGCTGCTCAAGTGGCTCTACGCGATCTACCTCGACCTGACGAGCCTCAAGGGCGTCTCGTCCATGAAGATTCACCGCGACCTGGGCGTGAGCCAGTCGGCGGCGTGGTTCATGCTCCAGCGCATCCGCGAGGGCTTCAAGGATCAGGGACCGGAGGTCAAGTTCGACGGGCCGGTCGAAGTAGACGAAACCTACGTCGGCGGGCTGCGGAAGAACATGAGCAAGGCGCAGCGGGCCAAGCTTGAAGGGCGCGGGCCAGTCGGCAAGACCGCCGTGATCGGCGTGAAGGATCGGAAGACCGGCAAGGTCGCGGCCCGCGTGGTCAGGAACACGGACGGCGAGACGCTGCGCGGCTTCGTCCACGAGCACACCGCCGAAGGCGCGGAGGTCTTCACGGACGACGCGAGCGGCTACAGGGGACTGCCGAACCACGAGACCGTGAAGCACTCCGTAGGCGAGTACGTCGCGGGCCGCGTCCACACGAACAGCATCGAGAGCTTCTGGTCGATGCTCAAGCGGGCGCACAAGGGCACGTTCCATAAGCTGTCCCCGAAGCACCTACAGCGGTACGTCAACGAGTTCGCCGGACGCGAGAACATCCGCGACTTGGACACGATCTCGCAGATGGCTGCGCTGACGGCTGGTCTCGCCGCCAAGCGGCTGACCTACCGCGATCTGATCGCCGACAACGGCTTGCCGTCCGGCGCGCGGTCTGCGTAGTGCTGCTACAGACAGAGTTGCAGGAGTTCATCCCCGAGCTTTGGCGCGACGCGCCGATCAAGCAGACGACGCTTCCGGGGCTGGCGAAGGACAACGATGCTCTCGCGCTGATTCGGGATGCGCTCGCCCGTGTCCCTACGCAACACCGGATTCTTCACGGCAACTCGCAGACGACCGCGGTTGAGCCGGAGTCGGTTCATCTGGTCGTAACCTCGCCGCCCTACTGGACGCTCAAGGACTACCCCGGCGCGACTGGCCAGCTAGGGATGCTGGCCGACTACGACAGCTTTCTCGGCGGCTTGGACGCGGTGTGGCGCAACTGCTACCACGCGCTCGTTCCAGGCGGACGGCTGGTCTGCGTCGTCGGCGACGTGTGCCTCTCGCGGCGGCGCAACGGGCGACACGCGGTCATCCCGCTCCATGCGAGCATCCAAGAGCGTTGTCGGGAGATCGGTTTCGACAACCTGTCCCCGATTTTCTGGCACAAGATCGCCAACGCCCGCACCGAATCGCAGGCGAGCGGGAGCTACCTCGGGAAGCCGTACGAGCCGAACGGCATCTTGAAGAACGATGTCGAGTACATCCTGATGCTGCGGAAGCCGGGCGGCTACCGTCAACCGTCATCCGCCGCTCGCGTGTTGAGCGTCATCTCTGCTGAGAATCACGGGCGGTGGTTCCGGCAGATCTGGTCTGACATTCCGGGCGCCTCGACACGGAACCATCCCGCGCCATATCCGGTCGACCTCGCCGAACGGCTGATCCGAATGTTCAGCTTCGCGGCAGACACGGTGCTTGACCCCTTCATGGGTTCAGGTACGACGACCCTGGCCGCTCACCTCTGCGGGAGGAACAGCATGGGGATCGAGATTGAGAAGTCCTACGTCCGCGCAGCCGAACAACGGCTCTTGAGCGCCGGTGTAGCCGTGCTTCCTCGATGATCACTCTCGCTGACGCAGTAGCCGACCTGTACAGGGTGGTCGTGATCGACGGCAAGCCTCGCTCTACGCTGCGGCTCGACCTTCTCGCAGACCTGTGCCTGCAAGAGCTTGCGCTTCGAGGCATCGGCGGAGCCGAGAAGGAAGTCTCGGTGCCGGGTGTAGGGCGAGACAAGAAGTGGGACGTAGCGTGGAATCACGGCGGCAAGGTCCGGCTCGGAGTCAGCCTCAAGTCCCTGCTCAAGAACATCCCGGGAACAGTCCCGAACCGTGCCGACGACCTCATGGGCGAGCTGGCCAACGTCCAGCTCCATTCGCCCGAGATCGTTACCGGCTACGTCATGATCTTCGACCTGGACGCTTCACCGGCCCGAAGGGACGGTCAGCGCTGGGTAGACGTTTTCCGCTCGTACATCTCTCAGATTGACGGGCGAACAGCGCCAGCTTGGGCAGCGGGCATGGTGGAAGCCACGGCGATTGTCGAGGTAGCTTTCGCTCGCGGCCCGAACCTGGTTGAACCTCAGAATCTCGACAGGTTCTTCGACCGTCTCGCGGAGGTGGTCAAGGAGCGGAATCCGTCGCTGGAGGACACGACATGAAGGTGAAGCTCAAGAAGCTGCTCGCTCGGTTCAACCGTGCGGAGAACCATCCGATCTACGGGAACGTGACAGCGGAACAGGTAGCGCTCAAGCTGCGTCGAGACATAGCGAAGTCGATCCGCACCGCGAAGAAGGCCGGTTAGGGGCGGTCCCGCGGTCCCGCTGCCCCGTTGCCAGCCTGTCACCTGTCAACCCGACCTTATAATCCCC
>JAPOVF010000323.1 GCA_026708285.1 Acidobacteriota bacterium | reverse complement strand
CCAGGTCCTCCTCCAGCAGTTCCAGGCAGCCGAGTTCCTCGGCCCGCTCAATGTCTCCGGCCACCAGGGACTTGAGCAGGAAGGTCGGCTGCAGGTCCCACGGGAAGACGCTCTCGTAGAGGCCGATCGGCACGATCGCGCGCGGCGAGCCGTGCGTGGTCGTGGTCATCGCGAAGGACTTGCCCGGCAGCAGGGAGGAGGCGAAGGCTCTGGCACGCGAAAAGGCGCCGAAACCGGGCTGCAGCCAGCCCAGGAAGTGGCGGCCGTGGTCGTCCTCGAGCACCGAGACGGTGTCGTGGAAGCGACCCAGGTAGCCGTGAAGATCCGCAGGCGCGTTCTCGCCGACCGCGGTGCGTCCGCTGAGCGGCGAACCGGTGATCACCCGCACCGCACCGTCCCGGACGGCTTCCGCGCCCCTCCCGTCGGCGCCTTCGGCGCCCTCGAACAACACGGCGACTTCGCCGCGCGTCAGATCGGCGAGCGAGGCGCCCAGCCGCGTGCGCAGCAGCCTGGGCCTCTGCACCGGCGGACCGGCAAGGGCAACGATCCGCTGGACGTCGGGTTCGCCCGTGGCGAACAGGCGGCCGATCGCCAGCGTGTCCTGCAGCCCGACCTGCCACACCAGCTTGTTGCGGTCCACCGGATCCAGAGTGTGAATGTGCAGCCCCGCGGCGCCGGCGGGGTGGGGTCCCCTGAACTCTTCGAGCCGCACCGGTTCGCTCGTCTCGATACCGGCGAGGGTGCCGGGTGCGTGGCAGAGGTAGACGGGTCCGTCCGTCAGGCGGGCCAGAGCGGCGAGGCCCCGTTCCAGGTCGCCGGTCCGTCCTTCGACGATCACGTCGGCGGCCGGCGCGAACGGTTCCGTGTTCATCGCGGTGACGAAGATCGACTTCGGTACCGAATCAACGGCCGCGCTGCGTCCGAATGGGCGTGCGCGCAGAGCGACCCAGTCTCCCGACTCCACCAGCAATCCCTGCACCTCCGCTCGGGAGAGGGCGCTCGGATGTCTTCCGGTGTAGCTGGCGAAGCCGACTCCGGCGCCGCTTGAGCCCGCCTGGTCCGAGGGATCCACCCGCACCACGACCGAGATCAGGGCCCGCTTGGCGCCGCGGTTCACCGCCCCCACGGTTCCCGCGGCGGGCGAGGTGAAGCGAACGCCGGGCTGCTTGCGATCCTCGAACAGGAGCTGCCCGCGCCTCACCGCGTCGCCCGGCCCGACGTGCATCGCCGGCTTCATGCCCGGATAATCGGCGGCGCTGACCGCCACGGTACCGGGAGCCGCGGCGTCCTCCACCGTCTGCTCCGGAGCGCCCGAAATGGGCAGGCTCAATCCCCGCCTGAAACGGTGCGTGCCCATCGATCGTGACGTGCTCTATTCTGGCGAGCGAAGGCGAATCGGAGCGCGTCGCTCGACCAGTGAGGGACTATTCCACAACGGTGGGGGATGGGCAATACGGGAGGACGCCGCCGCCTCCCGGGGCCCTCTGTTACGGCGCGTAGTAGGGGTTCGTACCGGCGGCGTGATCCGTCGTGTCGAGGACGCGCTGCACGGCCGGCACGGCTTCCACGATGGCCTGCTCGACGCCCTGCTTGAGCGTGTAGTCGGCCATGCCACAGCCCTGGCAACCGCCGCCCATCGTGATGTAGGCCGTCTCGTCCTTGACCTCGAGCAGGGTGACGAAGCCGCCGTGCGCTGCGATCTGCGGGTTGATCTGTTCATCGAGGACGCGCTGGACATCGGCGGCCACTCCATCGCCCCAGACCGAGTTCGGGTTGTCGAACTTGAAACCGCTCTCGGAGAGCCGGGTGACGAAGTCGATCGTGGCGCCCGTAAGGTCCGGAGCGCTCTCCGGGTCGACGTAGACCTTGAACTCCTCGGTGTCCACTATCTCGTCGCCGGGTCGGGCCTCGTCGATGCCGACCAGGTCCATCTGGTACCGGAAGCCGCCGCCTGTCCGGCCGGTGATCGCGATGCGGAGAGCGAGGTCCTCGCGCTCCTCGTCCTTCATCGCCTCGGCCACCTTCTTCTGTGCCAGCTCGGTGATCGTTAGCATGCGCCGCATCTTACCGAAGGAGGCCCGGTTACCATGAGTTTCGAGCACATCGAGGTGGCCCACCAGGGTCCGATCACGCGGTTGACGCTGAACGTGCCGTCCCGGTTGAACGCGATGACGCCGGCCATGGGCGCGGAGATCCGGGACGCCGTTCCCCTGATCAATGAACGGGACGAGACCCGGGTGGTCATCGTGCGCGGGTCCGGTCGGGCCTTCAGCGCCGGCGGCAGCCTGAAGAGCATCCAGGAGGAGGTCAGCGAGGATCCGGGCGCGGGCCCCGGCCTCGGCGGCGGCGCGAGCTTCTACCGTCTCTACCTCTCGGTTCGTGACCTCGAGGCGCCGTCGATCGCCGCGATCAACGGGCATGCGATCGGCGCCGGGCTCTGCTTTGCTCTCGGCTGCGACATGCGGGTGATCAAGACCGGTGCGCGGGTCGGCATGACCTTCGTGAAGCTCGGGATTCACCCCGGGATGGCCGCGACCTGGACACTGCCCCGGCTGATCGGTCCCGCCCGGGCCGCCGAGCTCCTCTACAGTGGCCGTCTGATCGGCGCGGCGACGGCTGTCGAGTGGGGGATCGCCAGCCGCGAAGCCGACGCGGACTTCGACCAGGTGGTTGAGGATCTGGCGCTCGAGATCGCGGCTGCCGGTCCGATCGCCGTCAAGGCGACCAAGCGCACGGTGCGTGGAACATTCGAACGCACTCTCGGCGAGGCCCTGGATCTGGAGAGCGCGGAGCAGGAGGTCACCTTCCGCACCGCCGACGCGCGCGAGGGGGTGCAGGCCTTGACGGAGCGCCGATCGCCGCGCTTCGAGGGCCGGTAATAAGCTACGCCGATGCCGACGGCAGCGGCCCTGATCATCGGGAACGAGATCCTCACCGGCAAGGTGGAGGAGGCGAATCTGACCCTGCTGGCACAGGAGCTGTTCGGTCTCGGCATCGAACTCGAACGGGTCGTCATCTGCCCGGACGACGCGGTCGGCATCGCGGCCGACATCCGTCGCCTGCGGCACCGCTTCGACTACGTGATCACGAGCGGCGGCGTGGGGCCGACCCACGACGATGTCACTCTCAAGGCGGTGGCTCACGCCTTCGGGCGGCCTCTCGTGCGCTCTCCGGAACTGGTGGCGAAGATCCGCGAGATGGTGGGGGATCGCTGCACGGAGGGTCACCTGCGAATGGCGGACGTTCCGGAGGGCGCCGATCTGGTCAGCACACCCGAGGTGCCCTGGCCTTCCGTTGTGATGGACAACGTCTACGTGCTGCCGGGGGTACCCCGGATCTTTCGAATGAAGTTGCCTTTGTTGCGGGATCGGTTGGCTGCGGGCCGGCGGTTCTACAGCCGTGCCGTCTACACCATGTGCCGCGAGACCGACATCGCCGAGATGCTCGATCTGGTCGTCGCCGCTCATGCGGAGGTCGAGATCGGCAGCTATCCGGCCATGGACGGGGACTACCGGGTCAAGCTGACGGTGGACAGCCGCAGCCGGGGCGCCGCGGACCGCGCGCTCGAGGCGCTGGTCGAGGCGCTGCCCGTCGGTGCGGTGGTGCGAGTGGAAGGCGGGGCGGCATCCGCCGGAAGCCGCTGATGAGAACCAGGGAGGAACCATGATCGAGTGGAATCGCTTTTGGGAGGCTGGCGCGAGTTACGGTGTCCGCGCCGGGACCGCTTCGCTTGCGGTCTTCCTCGGCGTCGGCGTCGCGGCTGCCACCCAGCAGGAGGCCGGCGGGGACGCCGGCTGGACGTACGAGCTGACGGAAGTTCTGCCCGAGGATCCGGCGGTGCTGACAGGACGTCTCGACAACGGGCTCCGCTACTACGTGCGGGCTAACGGTCGGCCGGAGAACCGCGCCTTCCTGCGGCTCGTCGTACGTGCCGGGTCAGTGCTCGAGGACGACGACCAGCTCGGTCTCGCCCACTTCGTGGAGCACATGGCCTTCAACGGCACCCGGAACTTCGAGAAGACCGAGTTGCTCGACTACCTGCAGGGCATCGGCATGCGCTTCGGTCCCGACGTCAACGCGTACACGAGTTTCGACGAGACGGTCTACATGCTCGAGGTGCCGACCGACGACCCGGAGATTCTCGACACGGCGCTTCTCGTGCTCGAGGACTGGGCGTCCGGAGTCAGCTTCGAGGACGAAGAGATCGAGCGCGAGCGCGGAGTCGTGGTCGAGGAGTGGCGTGGCGACCGGGGCGCGGGCGCGCGGCTGCGCGACGCCGAGATCCCGTACCGGTTCCACGGCTCCCGGTATGCCGAAAGGCTGCCGATCGGCGACCCGGAGATCCTGCGCGAGGCGCCGCCGGAGCGGCTGCGGGACTTCTACCGCGACTGGTACCGGCCGGACCTGATGGCGGTGATCGCGGTCGGCGACTTCGACGCTGCCGCGATCGAGGGCGAGATCAGCCGCCGATTCGGCGATCTCGTGGGGCCGGACCAGCCGCGCGAGCGGTTCGAGGCGGAGATTCCCCCGCACGAGGAGACGCTGGTTTCCGTGTTCACCGATCCGGAGTTGCCGCGCTCTTCGATCTCGGTCGCCTACAAGGGCGCGGTGGATCCGTACACGACCGTTGCCGACTACCGCGCGCGCCTGGTCCGCGGCCTCTACAACGGCATGTTGAACAACCGACTGGCCGAGCGGGCCGAGGAGGCCGATCCGCCGTTCATCGGCGCGACGAGCACCAGGGGGACTCTGGCCCGTACGCGCAGCCTCTACCTGCTTGCGGCGGGGGCACGCGAGGGCGCCGCGGTCGAGGCGCTGGCAGCGCTGCTCACCGAATCGGAGCGTGCCCGCCGCCACGGCTTCGAGGAGAGCGAACTGGAACGCGCCAAGGTGAACACCCTGCGGGCGATGGACCGCGCCTACGACGAGCGGGACAAGACACACTCCGCCGCCTACACGAGCGAGTACCAGCGCAACTTCCTCACCGACGAACCCTTCCCGGGCATCGCTTACGAGCGCGAGATCGCGCGGCGGTATGTGCCGGAGATCACCCTGGCGGAAGTCAACGCGGCCTCGAGCGGCTGGATTCACGACGAGGACCGGGTCATCCTCACCAGCGGGCCCGAGAAGGACGGCCTCGAACCGCCCACCGAGGAGGAACTGCTGGCCGTCTTCGGCCGGGTCGGCGAGGTCGAGATCGCGGCCTACGAGGACGATGTCGGTGAAGGCGCCCTGGTGCCGATCCGGCCCTCGCCGGGCGAGATCGTCGAGCGCAAGGCAATCGAGGAATTGGGTGTGACCGAGTGGCGCCTGTCGAACGGCGTCCGCGTGGTGCTCCGTCCCAGCGACTTCAAGAATGACGAAGTCCTGTTCGCTTCCTTCAGCCCCGGCGGCACCTCCCTGGTCTCGGACGAGGACTGGCTGGAGGCGAACCTGGCGACCTCGGTGGCCCAGCTGTCCGGGTTCGGCAACTTCAGTCTGACCCAGTTGAACAAGGCGCTGGCCGGCAAGGTGGCGCGGGTCGGCCCGGTCATCGGTCCTCTGTTCGAGGGCATCAACGGCCGCGGCTCGCCCAAGGACCTGGAGACGCTGTTCGAGTTGATCTACCTCGGCGCGACCGCTCCGCGGCGGGATCAGGAGGCGTTCGAGTCCTTCCTGACCCGCCAGGGCGCCCTGCTGCGCAACCAGAGCGCGATGCCGATGTACGCCTGGGTCAAGACGCTTCGGGAGATCCTGACCCAGGAGCATCCGCGGCGGCGCATCCTGACCGAGGAGATGCTGGAGGATCTCGATCTCGACCGCATCTTCGCCGTCTATGAGGACCGGTTTGCGGACTTCTCGGATTTCATCTTCTTCTTTGCCGGCAGCTTCGAACTGGACTCGATCGAACCGCTGGTTACGACCTGGCTTGGCGGCCTGCCGACGGCTACCCGCGAGGAGACCTGGCGGGACGTCGGTGTGCGCGCGCCGGAGGGGAAGATCGAGCGGACCGTCTACAAGGGCCTGGAGGATCAGAGCCAGGTCGCCGTGGTCTACAGCGGCCCCTTCGAGCAGAGCCAGTTGAACCGCTACCGGCTGAACTCGATGGTCTCGCTGCTCCGGGACCGTCTCCGGGAGCGCCTGCGGGAGGATCTCGGCGGCACCTATAGTGCCAACGTCGCCGGGGGTTCGGATCGGATTCCGGTCTCCACCTTTGCCATCCAGGTTTCCTTCAGTTGCGCTCCGGACCGCGTCGAGGAGATGCTCAAAGCGGTCGAGGAGGAGATTGCCCTTCTCCGCAACGACCTGGCCATGGACGATGAGATCGCCCAGATCAGTGAGCAGCAGCGTCGCGGCCGGGAGACGGCGAAGGAGACGAACGGCTTCTGGCTCGGCGTCCTGCAGAGCGTGTACCAGTACGGCGACGATCCGCTCAGCATCCTGGCCTACGAGGAGTTGTTCGATGAACTCGACGCCGAGATGATCCGGGGCGCCGCCGTGGACTACCTGAGCGGCGAGAACCGGGTCCAGGTGCTGCTGATGCCGGAAGCGGCGGAAGCGAACGACGAAGTCGCCGGCGGGGAAGCCACTGAGCCGGCCGCGGCGAGGGAGGCAGCATGAGCCGAACGAGAGTGGAACCGCGACGTCGAGGCCGAGGCGGCGGCCGCCGCCTCGCCGTCTACTGCATCCTTCCGGCGCTCTTCGCGGTGCAGGCTGCGAGCGGGGCGGACTGGCCGAACTGGCGCGGGCCCGCGCGAAACGGCTACAGCGAACACACCGGCCTGCCGGTCGAATGGTCGCATGACGGGAACGTCGAGCGGAACATCCTCTGGAAGCTGGAACTGCCGGACCGTTCCGGATCGACCCCGATCGTGGTCGGCGATGTCGTGTTCCTGAACGTCGCCGAGGGCGACGACCTGTCGCTGTGGCGCGTCGACGCCGGTTCGGGGGACGTCACATGGCAGCGAGCGATCGGAGGCGGCAACCGATTCCAGCGCAAGCACAACATGTCGTCGCCGTCCCCGATCACCGACGGTGAGCGGGTCTGGGTGCTGACGGGAACCGGCGCCCTGCAGGCCTACGACTTCGACGGCAACCAGCTCTGGGCGCGGGAACTCGAACAGGACTACGGCGCCTTCGGTCTGAACCACGGCTATGGCTCATCCGCGCTGCTCTGGCGGGATGTGCTCTACGTGCCGGTCCTTCACGGCATGAAGACGGACGATCCGTCCTACCTCCTGGCGATCGACTCCTCTTCCGGGGAGACGATCTGGAGGCAGGAACGGCCGACGGAGGCCCGCATGGAGTCGCCCGACGCCTACATCACGCCGGCTCTAGTGGAGGTTGGCGACGGGCATGTCCTGGTGTTGAACGGCGGCGACGTAGCCACCGGGCACGACCCGGAGAGCGGCCGCGAGCTATGGCGTGTGGAAGGCTTCAACCCGAGGGACAGCCCGATGTACCGGGTCGTTGCGTCGCCGGTTTCGTCGGGGGATCTGGTCTTCGTCCCCACCCGCGTCAACCCGATGAAGGCGCTGCGGCTCCGGGCCGGCGGCGAGCCCGAACTCCTCTGGCAGACGGATCGCGGTCCCGACGTGCCGACCCCCGCGACGGACGGCGAGACGCTCTACCTGCTCCGCGACAACGGCCTCCTGTCACGACTCGACGCCAGAACCGGCGCGCCGGACTGGGAGAACCAGCGGCTCGAGCCGGGCACCTACAGCGCCTCGCTCCTGGTCGCCGACGGCAAGGTCTACGCGACCAGCGAGGACGGAGTGACGACGGTGGTCCGGAACGGCCCCGAGTTCGAGATCCTGGCGAAGAACCAGGTCCAGGGCTTCACCCTGTCGTCGTTCGGCGTGGCACCCGGCAGGCTCTATCTGCGCACCGCGAGCTTCCTGTACTGCATCTCCGAACCGGTCCGCTGAGAGCGGGGAGCGGCAGAGTATGATCACGGGCTCCGCCTGCGGGCCCGCAAACCGTCCAGCACTCCCGGAGTCTTTACGATGAAAACTCGCTGCCTCGTCCTGCTGGCGGCGCTCCTCCCGCTCTTCGCCTGTGGCGGCGAACCGGGCGACGGCGCGTCCGGCGGTCCCCAGTTCCTGAGCATGGGCACGGCCCCGGTGGGTGGAGCCTTTCCGGTCGTCGGCGGTGCGATCGCCGAAGTCCTGAACGAGAATCGCGGTGAGAACGAGTGGCGGGTACAGCCCCGCGGCACGAAGGGATCGCAGGAGAACATCCGCCGGCTGGTGCGGGGCGAACTGGAACTCGCCATGTCGAACTCGGCGATCAGCTACTTCGCGGTTCTTGGCGAGTCGGGCTGGGAGCAGAGCTACGACATTCGGGCGGTCGTCACCCTGGCCCCGAACATCGCCACCTTCATCACCAAGGCCGACTCGGGCCTGACGAAGATGAGCGACCTGGCGGGGCGGCGCGCGATGGTCGGCGTCGCCGGGGCGGGATTCGAGATGTTCGTGCAGCCGCTTCTCGCCGCCCATGGCGTGACCTACGACGACTTCACCCAGGTGTACGGCACCCAGAGCGGAGCGGTCGACATGCTCGGCGACGGTTCGATCGACGCCGCGTTTCTCGGCGGCGCGGTGCCCACAGGAGCGGTGACCCAGGCCTGCAGCACGCACGACATCCTCTTCCTGCCCTTCGACGAGGGGAAGCGCCAGCAGCTCGCCAGGGACTATCCGTTCTTCCAGCTTGCCACCATCCCGGCCGACGCGTACTCGGACCTCCCGGAGGACTATCCGGGCCTCAACGTCGGCTCGATGCACCTGATCACGTCCGCCGCCGCGGATGAGGAACTGATCTACCAGATCACCAGGACGATCTGGGAGAACCGTCTGGCGATTGCCGGCCGACACCCCGCAGGCCGCGCCATCAACGAGGCCAACGCCGCCCGCAACACCGGCACCCCCTTCCATCCGGGCGCTGAGCGGTACTACCGCGAGATCGGCGTCTGGCCCGAAGACGCGGGTTGAGCTCGGCCGACCAGTCCCAGAGGGCAGGCGGCGAGGCGGCGTCTCCGCCGGGTTCGCGGCTCGAGCGCCTGAGGCGGGCCCTGATCGGCGCGCTGGGCGTCGGCCTGTGCTTCTTCGTCCTGTTCGAGGTGAACTACGGGGTGCTGCTGCCCCAGTCGTCGCTGGCGGTGTTCGTCGGCGCCGGGCTGCTGCTCTGCTTCCTCGCATTCCCGCTCCACGCGAAGTTGGCGGGGAACCCGTGGCTGCGCGGTCTCGACATGGTCCTCGGACTGGCCGCCGTTGCGGCGTGCGCCTACGTCGTCGTCCAGACAGAGCCGGCCTTCGAGCATCTCTGGTCGGAGGGCAGGTCGCTCGGAAACCGGGCCGGAATCGAAACGGGAGCCGACATCGCTCTCGGCCTGGTCGGCCTGGTCCTGGTGCTCGAGGCGGCCCGGCGCAGCATCGGCTGGATCGTGCCGGCGCTGGCCCTGGTCTTCGTCGCTCACACGCTGTACTGCTACTACAGCCTGCGGAGCGGGATGCCCGTCCTGCCGGACTGGCTCTTCCCGCACGCCGGCCAGCATCCCCGGGATGTCGTCGGCACGACGTTCCTGCAGAGCCTGGGCGTGTTCGGTCCGGCGGCCTCGGTCATGTTCAGGTACGTCTTCCTGTTCGTCGTCTTCGGAGCATTCCTCGAGATGTCCGGAGCGACGCAGTTCATCATGCGCTTCGCGGAACGGGTGTTCGGCACCAGGCCGGGCGGGCCGGCGAAGGTCGCCGTGCTGAGCAGCGGCCTCCTGGGCTCCCTGTCGGGCAGCGCGGTGGCGAACGCGGTGACCACCGGCGCCTTCACGATTCCGATGATGCGCAGCAACGGCTTCAGGCGCCATATCGCCGCGGCGGTCGAAGCGGCGGCGGCTTCAGGAGGTGCGCTGGTGCCGCCGGTCATGGGAGCGGGCGCCTACATGATGCTCGAGATCGTCGAGCCCCAGGTCACCTTCCTGCAGATCGTGCAGGCGGCCCTGCTGCCGGCGGTGCTCTTCTACCTTTCCATCTTCCTGATCGTGCACTTCTACTCGCGGCGGGTCGGCACGCCCAAGCGGGAGGGCGAGGCGCCGCCGGTGAGACGCTTCGACGCGCTGGTGTTCGTCTCGGCGCTCGGGGCCCTGATCCTGCTCCTGCTGCTCCGGTTCTCGCCGTTTCGCGCGGTCACCGGCTCCCTGATCGTGATTCTGGTCCTGGCCGTGCTGCGCAAGGAGTTCGAGCTGCCGCGGAGGCTGCGGTACCTGACGCTGGCCTGCTTCGCGGCGGTGGCGATCGTGCATCAGCTCGTCTGGGCGGACACGCGGGTGGACCCGTCCTTCCGGCAGGTCTTCGAGTCCTGGCTGTCCTCGGGCATCGTGGCGATGCTGGGACTCATCGTGTTCGGCCTGATCCACCGGGCCTGGCGGCCGCACATCCTGGGCGCCCTGACCCGGGCGGCGCGCAACGGGATTCCCCTGGTCGCGGCGAGTGCCTGCGTCGGCGTGATCATCGGCATCGTCCAGCAGACCGGCATCGCCGCCGACTTCTCGGCCTCGATCAAGTCCGTCGTGGCGACGAACCTGTTCCTGGCGCTGCTCGGGATCATGGTCACGTCGCTCGTGCTGGGCATGGGTGTGCCGTCGGTCGTGTGCTACCTGCTGATGGCGACGCTGATGGGCTCCCTGCTCTCGGAGCTGGGCGTGATTCCCCTCGCTGCGCACCTCTTCATCTTCTACTTCGGCATGATGTCCATGGTCACACCGCCGGTCGCGCTCGCCGCCTATGCGGCGTCCAGCCTGGCTCAGGCCCCGGTCATGTCCACCGCACTGGCTGCCTTCCGGTTCTCGCTGGTCGGCTTCACCCTCCCGTTCATGTTCGTCTACCGGCCGTCGTTGCTGCTGATGGACGAGAGCGGAGCGAGTCTGTTCGCCGGCGGCGCGGCGGGTCTGCCGCCCCTGCTGCTGGCCCTGGGCGCGGCGGTCGTCGGCATCATCGCCCTGGCCGCGGGCATCGGCGGCTATCTTCGTGCCGAACTCAGCATGCCGCTCCGGGTGCTGTTGCTGGTCTCGGCGGCGCTGCTGCTCGTACCCGACCTGGGGGGTCCGACCGTAGGCCTCGCGGTGAACGGCCTGGGTGCTCTCCTGTTCGCGGCCCTGCTGGTTGTCAATCGACCGGTGACGACGGCTCCTCGAACCTGAACCGGTCGGCCTTCAGTTCAAAGCGCGGCAGGGCGCCGGAGCCGGCGATCCGGACCGGTACACGCAAGCTGAGGCGTTCCTCGAACAGATCCTGGACGCGATTCCGGACGCTGCCTGCGTCCTGGCCGGACTCTGGCTCGATCTCCACCTCGACCTCGGCCATCCGGGAGCGGCGGCGCACCGTCGCGCGGTACTCAGCAACGCCGCCCGCTTCCCGGATGAGGGCTTCGACGGCGCTCGGATAGACGTTCACGCCGCGCACGATGAACATATCGTCCGCGCGCGCGATCACGCCGCCATCCAGGTAGACCGTCGGCCTGCCGCAAGGGCAACCGGCGGCGCAAAGCCGCGCCACGTCGCCGGTGCGGTAGCGGACGACCGGACTTCCGATCCGTCCAAGGTTCGTCAGCACGAGTTCGCCCAGATCGTCGCCGCCGGCTTTGCGCGCCGCCGCCTGGATCGGCTCCCGCGCAGCCCCGGTTTCCCGGTCGATCCACTCGACGATGAACTCGTCCTCCAGGACGTGCAGATGCTCGCCGACGCCGCAGGGAATGCCCCAGGCGCCCACCTCCGTCGCGCCGGCGTGATCGAAGACCTCGGCGCCGAAGCCCGCCACGAGCTGCCGCTTGACCGCCGGGACGCCGGCGCCCGGTTCCCCCGCGTGGATCGTTCGCTCGACGGCGCCGCGGGCGAGGTCGATGCCGAGCCGCCGGGCGGACTCGAGCATCCGTAGCGCGTAGGTGGGCGTCGACAGCAGCACCGTGCTGCCGTCGTCCTGCATCATCTGCAGCCGCTGGTCGGTGGAGAGGTGGCCCCCCGGCTGCACCAGACAGCCAAGCTGTTGGGCGGCTTCGAAGGCGGTCCAGAAGCCGATGAAGGGACCGAAGCCGAAGGCGGCGAAGACCCGGTCGGCTGGGGTGACTCCCGCGCCTTCATAGACCGCGAGCCAGCAGTCCAGGAACCACTGCCAGCTCGCCGGCGTGTCGAGCCAGCGCAGCGGCCGGCCGGTGGTTCCCGACGTGCGGTGGACGCGGACGTAGCGGTCCAGGGGAAAGGTCAGATTGCTGCCCCAGGGCCCGTTCGCCTCCTGGTCGACGGCGAGTTCGTCCTTCGTGGTGAAGGGGAGGCCGGCGAGATCGTCCAGAGTCGGCGGCGAATCGAAGCCCGCGGCCCGCCACTTCGCGCGGTAGAAGGGATTGTGCACGTGGACCTGGTCCGCCATGCGGGCAAAGCGGTCCGCCTGCCGTGCCCGGAGCCGCTGGCGCCTCCGCGCCATGCGGTCGATCAAAGCCGCGGTTCCTCAGTGACCGGAGGCCCCGGATCGACCGCCGATTCCAGGTCGACCTCGTCCCGGAAGTGGACCTCGATCCGGTAGTCCTCGACGTCCTCGCCGAACTGGGCGAGCAGGAATGTGCGTACGAAATCGGCCGTTCTGCGCCGTCCCAGTTCACGCACCAGGGCGATGTTCTCGCCCGCCCGAGCGGCCAACTGGTCCGTAATGCGGAGTCGGAGCTGCTCCAGCACCGCTTCCTCGTCGCGCAGGATGGAGTCCCCCTGGACACGGTACTCGATCGCCGAGGCGTCGACGGCCGGCCGGTTCGCACGAACGCCAGGTGCCAGGACGGTGACCGTCTTGCCGTCGAGGGTCAGTTGCCAGTTGTCCTCGAGGTCGAGGTAGTACGTGTAGCGGACCGGGACGCGCGCCTCGACGACCACGTCAGGGAGCCTGAGCCGGCCCCAGAGGAGGCTGGCCGAGTCCGTGCGCTCCAGCACTTCGGTCTGATCGAGCGTGGCGAACTGGAGGAAAGCGCTGCCTGAAACCTCTGTGGCGTAGCTCACGAACGACGTCTGCACGCTGCCGGTCCGGAACGCCCGCGCGATGCGCTCCACGCTCTCCACTGCGGCCCGGCCAAGTTCCCGGCCGCTTTCGACCATGTCGCTGGGCACCTGGGTCAGCCGGATGATCACGTACCCAACCACGATGACCACGACCATGCCCAGGATCAGGGTGACGAAGGCGAGCGGCCAGAGCACCTGGCTGCGCGTTCTGGGTGGACGTCGTGGACTGCCTGGGTCGGGGCGCTCGGTGGCCTCCGTCATGGCCGCAGTCTATGCGCGGAGCGCGGGCTGCTACGCTCGCGCGCGTTTCGATCCCGGAACTTCCAGAGAACAGCGAAGAAGGAGACCTGTCCATGGAACTCGGACTGATTGCCGGCGCCTTCGGAAGCCAGATCAGCATCGACATCGATCGCGTCCGACGGGCCGAGAGCGCCGGCTTCACGTCGGTGTGGACGGCGGAGGCCTACGGCTCCGACGCGGTGTCGACAGCGGCCTGGACCCTGGCCCAGACCGAGAAGATCAAGGTCGGCACGGCGATCATGCAGATGCCGGCGCGTAGTCCGGCGATGACCGCGATGACCGCGATGACGCTGAACCAGCTCTCGGGCGGCCGTTTCCTGGTGGGCCTGGGCCCGTCGGGTCCGCAGGTGATCGAGGGCTGGCACGGCGTGGCCTACGGCCGGCCGCTGACGCGCACGAAGGAGTACATCGAGATCATGCGCAAGGTCTTCGCCCGGGAGGAGCCGGTCACCCACGAGGGCTTCCACTACCAGTTGCCCTATCGCGGCGAGGACGGCACGGGTCTCGGCAAGCCGCTGAAGAGCATCCTGGCGGCGGACAACTCGATCCCCATATACACCGCCTCGATCAGTCCGAACGGGCTCGAGTGCAGCGCCGAGGTCGCGGACGGCGTGTTCCCGATCTGGATGAACCCGGAGCGTTTCGACCTGCTCGAGGGGGCTCTCGACCGCGGTTTCGCCAGGGCCGGCAACGGCAAGAGCCTCGACGACTTCAAGGTCATGCCCTTCGTCACCGTCGTCATGGGCGACGACGTCGAGCAGTGCCGCACTCCGGTGAAGATGAGCATGGCCCTCTACATCGGCGGCATGGGTGCGCGCGACAAGAACTTCTACAACGACTACGCGAAGCGTCTCGGCTATCCGGACGAGGCGCGCGCGATCCAGGACAACTTCCTGGGTGGCAAGCGGAGCGAGGCGATCGGCGCCGTGCCGGACGCCCTGGTCGACGATGTCGCCCTCGTCGGGCCGAAAGAGCGGATCATCGACCGGCTGGCGGCCTGGAAGGAAGCCGGCGGCAAGGGTCAGGTCGCCTCGTTGCTGCTCGGCTGCCAGCAGCCGGAGGCGCTGGACGCGATCGCGGAGGCGGTGCTCTAGCTGCCGTCCGCTTCCAGGCCCGGACGCACGAGCTGCAAGGGACCGGTGCGCTCATAACGGTGGGCCGGCGTGTTCAGCACGGCGGCGAGCTCCGCGGCCTGGAATGACGCTTCGACGCGTTCGGGCGGCGGCGTGCCGTAGGCGGTCGTCCGCTGCCTCGGGATCCGTCCAAGCTCGCGGATGAGCGCCTCCATCTCGGACGGTGGGAGTTCCTGGCCGTGCTCCGCGCCGGCGGCGCGAGTGATGCTCTCGTTCATCAGCGTGCCGCCGAGGTCGTTCACTCCGGCGTTGAGGCAGGCCGCGACGCCTTCCGGGCCCATCTTGACCCAGGAGGCCTGGACGTTCTCGAACCAGGGATGGAGGGCGAGCCGCGCGACCGCGTGCATGAGCACCGCCTCGCGGAAGGTCGGCCCCTTGCGGGCGCGGCCCTTGAGGTAGAGCGGCGCCTCCATGTGGACGAAGGGCAGCGGCACGAACTCCGTGAAGCCGCGGGTGCGCTTCTGCAGATCACGCAGACGGAGCAGGTGGCGGGCCCAGTTGCGGGGACCGTCCACATGTCCGTACATGATCGTGGCCGTCGTCCGGTAACCGACGCCGTGCGCCGTTTCCATGACCTCGAGCCACTGGTCGGTGTTCAGCTTGTCAGGGCAGATGACCGCGCGGACCTCGTCGTCGAGGATCTCGGCCGCGGTGCCGGGCAGGGTGCCCAGGCCAGCCACCTTGAGCAGCAAGAGGTAGTCCTTGAGCGGGGTGTCGAGGGTGGCGGCGCCCTGCCAGACCTCGAGCGGAGAGAAGGCGTGGACGTGGATCTCGGGCACGGCTTCCTTCACCGCGCGGCAGATTCCGAGATAGGTCTCACCCGTGTAGTCGGGGTGGATGCCGCCCTGCATGCAAACTTCCGTGGCACCCCGCTGCCAGGCCTCGACGGTGCGGCGCATGACCTCTTCGAGTTCCAGGTCGTACGGCTTGCCGCGCAGGTTCTCGCTCAGCTTGCCCTTGGAGAAGGCGCAGAACTGGCACTTGAAGTAGCAGACGTTCGTGTAGTTGATGTTCCGGTTGACGACGTAGGTGACCGTGTCGCCGTTGACTTCGCGGCGGACCGCGTCGGCGGCCGCACAGACGGCGGAGAAATCGGAGCCGCGCGCCTCGAACAGGGTCGTGATCTGCTCCTCGTTGAGGTCCTCGCCCGCCTGGGCCCAGTCGAGAAGCGTCCGGATCGGAGGCGAAGCGAGGGTGTGGCCGTTGCCGTTGCGGGAAGGCGCCGCGGTGACGGCGTCGAGGACGTCCCGGGGCGGCGGCGTCTGCTCGCCCGGCGACCAGTCGTCGGTGCGCGGCAACCCGGTGGCGTCGATCCGCTGGAGCACCGCGGTGCGCACGCCGCCCAGGCGGCGGATCTCGCGGCTCTGGCCGCGACCGTCGTCGAGCCAGGTTTCCCCGTCGAGCGCCCACTCGGGGTAGACGGTGAGCCGCTCGATCAGCGTCTTGCCGGCGGCGGCCGTCTCTTCGGCGAGTCGCTCCAGGTGCGGCCAGGGGGCTTCCGGATTCACGAAGTCGGGCGTGACGGGCGACACGCCGCCCCAGTCGTCGATGCCGGCCGCGACGAGCCGCGGCAGGACGCCAGGACTCAGGTTGGGCGGCGCCTGGATGTGCATCCGCGGGCCGAGCACGAGGCGCGCCGAGGCGATCGTCCACAGCAGATCCTCGAGCGTGGGTTCGGGCGCGTCCGCCATCCGCGTCTCGGGCTTGGCGCGGAAGTTCTGGATGATGACTTCCTGGATGTGCCCGTACTCCCCGTGCAGCTCGCGCAGCGCGAGCAGGGCGTCGATTCGCTCTTCCCGGGTCTCGCCGATTCCGATCAGGATGCCGGAGGTGAAGGGCACCCGCGCTTCGCCGGCGAGCCGCAGCGTTTCGAGCCGCCGTTCGGGTACCTTGTCCGGACAGCCGTAGTGGGCCTGACCCTTCTCGTGCAGCCGCGTCGAGACGCTCTCCAGCATGATGCCCATGGAGGGCGCCACGGGTCGAAGGTGCTCGATGTCCGCGGCGGTCATCAGGCCCGGGTTCAGGTGGGGCAGGAGTCCGGTCTCGATCAGCACCCGTTCCGCCGCCTCGCGCAGGTAGGAAAGCGTCGTGTCGTGTCCGAGTTCGGCGAGACCCTCGCGGGCGGCCTTGTACCGGAACTCCGGCTTGTCGCCAAGGGTGAACAGCGCCTCCTTGCAGCCCGCCGCCGCGGCCAGGCGCGCCTGGCTCAGGACGTTGTCCAGCGGCATGTACGCCGCCTCGCCCTTCTTCGGTGGCCGGGCGAAGACACAGTAGTGGCAGATGTCGCGGCAGAGGTGTGTGAGCGGCAGGAAGACCTTGCGTGAGTAGGAGACAAGGTCCCCGTGGCCGCGGTCGCGGAGTTCCCCGGCGACCTCGATCAGTTCATCGAGGCCGCTGCCCGCGTCCACAGCGGCGAGCGCGCGGGCTTCCACCGGTGTCGGGCGGCGTTCGAGAAACGTGCTGAGCGCAGGGGACATGGCGGAGACGGCGGGGGAGGGAACCAGCTCGCGGCGGATAGCGAACGGTATCAGTCCCGGTTCAGAGGGCACCCAGCCGCTCCGGCACGCCGGTACGACGCAGGAAACGGACGCTTCGACTGGAGCGGTCGAGTCGCAACAGCTCCGCCAGGTCGTCCGGATGGTCGACATCCAGGCCGAGATTCGGCAGCGCGACGCTCGAACGAGCGGCCTTCACCCGTTCCGCTTCGCGCAGATGGGCATGGAAGCTGCCGTCGCCGAAGCGAAACGGGATACATCCCGGCGGCGAACAGACGAGCGCGTTCGTGCCGGAGCGGAACCGGTCCGGCGCGACGGTCACCGCGGCAGGCGGCGCCGGCTCGCCGCCGGTGCCCGCTCGTGCCCCGAGGTGTCGGGCGCAGAGCTGTTCCAGGTCGGCCGAAACGACCAGGGGCAGGTCGATCGGCAATACGAGCATCGTCGACGCGTCGCGGCGCGCGAGCTCGTCCGCGGCCGTGCCGAGCGCCCGGTTCAGGCCGCGCCTGGGCTCTGCCAGAACCTCGCAGCCCGCCTGTTCCAGGTACGTTGCGGCGACGTCGTCCGCGGTTACCCCGAGCGCGCCGGTGACGGCGGGCGCGCCCTCGATGGCGTCGAGCACGTCGTCGAGCATCGATCGCGCCAACTCCTCCCGCTCCGGCGCGCTCAGGACCGGCGACAGCCGCCGCTTGGCCTCGGACCAGGCCTTGACCGGCAGGACCGCCCAGAGGCCGCCGGCAGTCACGCGGACCGTTCCGGCGACACGGCTTCCGCGACGTCGCCCCGCCCGTGGTCGAGGCCGCGGGCGAAGTCGATCGTCTCCCGGGCCAGGCGTTCCCGGTCGGCCAGCGTCTCCATCACCGTGCCGGTCACCAGGGTGGGAAGGCCGAGATCCTCGATCTCGGTGGTCTGGCCGGCATCGGCGTCGTCGATCACGAAGCCGTCGAGCAGGTCGCGTTCCCGGTAGTGCCGGGCGACCCCGACCGCGGTGACCGGCATCCCGAGTTCCGCCATCATCTTGGCCGCGGGCCCCTTGATCGCCGTGCCGCCGACAATGGGGGAGACCGCAACGACAGGAACTCCCGTCCGCCGCAGGGCCGCCTCGACCCCGTCGAGCGCCAGCACGGGATCCACGCTGACGAAGGGGTTCGAGGGACAGACGAGGATCGTCGCGGTCGCGTCGTCCTCCAGCGCCGCCAGAAAGGCGGGGGACGGCCGGGCCGCGTCGATCCCGTCGAAGCGAAAGCCGGAGACGGTCGGGGTGCAGGCATCGCGGACGAAGTAGTGCTGGAAGCTGAGTTCGCCGGTTTCCGTCAGCACGACCGTGCGCACCGGGTCGTCGCTCATGGGCAGCACCCGGGCGGCGATGCCGAGCGCGCCGCAGAGGGCTGCCGTCACGTCTGTCAGGGTCTCGCCGGCACGGAGCCGTCGCGTCCGCTCCACGTGGGTCGCCAGATCCCGGTCGCCGAGCCGGAACCAGATCTCACCGTCGAGATGGGCGAGCGCCTCGAGGAAGGACCAGGTCTCGTGCGCCTGACCCCAGCCGGTGACGCGGTTCGAGATCCCGGCCAGCGTGTACATCACCGTGTCGAGGTCCGGGCAGATCCGGAGGCCCAGGTGGTCGAAATCGTCCGCGGTGTTGCAGACGACGGTCAACGAGTCCCCGGGCAGCACGCGCGACAGCCCGAGCGCCAGCTTGGCGCCGCCGACGCCGCCGGAAAGCGCCACGCAGTGCCTTGGGGAGCCTTCCGTCATCAGAGACCCGCCTTCACCGGAACAGGTCCTGCTCGCGCGGTCTCAGCAGGTCGCGGGCGGTCTGAGCAGGTCCGAGCCGCCCGAGGCCGCGAACGCGCACGACCGGAGTGCCCTCGTCGCCCTCGCCCTGGACGATCTGGGCGGCGCTCGCGACCTGATCGGCGATCCCGGTCTCCGAGACCAGGAGTTCCCGGCCGAACAGGTCGCGATCACCCCGCAGGTCCCAAAGCGCCGTCATTCCGGCGACACCGATGGCGAGCCCGACGGTGCCCAGCCGCCAGGCGCGACCGACGCTGTCGTTGACGATCACGCCGAGGCGCTCGAGTCCGAAGTGCACCGCCAGGGTTTCGCGCAGGGCCGCCGCTGAGGAGTCCGGATCTTCCGGCAGGAGGAGCGCATGTCCGTGGTCGTCGCCGGGACGCAGGTTCGACTGGTCGATCCCCGCGTTCGCCAGCACGAGACCGAGCCGGTGCTCGACGATGATGACTCCGGGCACGGTGCGCAGCACCGCGGTCGATTCCCGAAGCACGAGTTCGACCAGGCGTGGATCCTTGTCGCACTTCGCCGCCAGCCGGACGGCTTCGGGACGCGGTTCCACCGGTGCCAGGTCGACGATCCGGCCTTCCGCCTTGGAGACGATCTTCTGCGCGACGACGAGCACGTCGCCGTCACGCAACTTCATCCGTGCCTGCCGCATCGCCTCGGCGATCAGGGGGGCCAGGTCGTCGTCCGGTTGGACTTCCGGCAGGCCTGGTACCGGCTTGATGTTCAGCATGGTCTGGGAAAGCGCGGTGCTCGAAAGCCGAAGGCTAACCGCCTCCGCACGCCGAGCGTCGCATCCGCTGCGATCGAGCGCCGACCGTCTTCAGGGCGTACGGGTGGGTTCGCCGCTGATCCGGATCCCCGCGCCGGCGATGCCGTACTTCCGGTTCAACTGGATCAGAACGGAGGTCAGGGCCTCCGCCGCGGCCGCGTTGTCGAGCGGCCCGGCGTGCCAGCCCCGCATGCCGAGGGCCTCGATCAGCTCGATGACCTCGGCGCGCGCCGACGGGTCGTCGCCCGTGACCAGGACATCGCAATCGACCGCGTCCTCCTCGCGCAGATGGGCGGCGCCGACGTTCTGGAATGCGGAAACCACGCGGACGCCGGGACCGACGGCCTGTTGCGCGATGTTCGCTGCGCAGCCCTCCTCCGGGAGCTGGACTCGGGCGACCTTCGGCGGCACGAGCGGCACCGTGCAGTCGATCAGGATCTTGCCCTGGAGCGCTTCGCGCACGCCCTCCAGCGTCGCCCGCTGGAACGAGTAGGGCACCGTCAGCACGACGAGGTCGCCCTCTCGTGCCGCGGTCAGGTTGTCCGTGCCCCGAACCCTCGCCGGCAGGCCGAGGCCCCGGAGCTGCTCGTTCACGTCCTCAGCCGACCCGGCGCCCTTCTCGCGTGAACGGGAGCCGATGACGATGGTGTAACCGGCAGCCGCCCACCGTCGCGCGAGACCGCCGCCCAGGTCGCCGGTGGCGCCGAGCATGGCGAGGGTGGGCAGAAAGGAACTGGTTGACTCGTCGTTTGACATCGTGGATCCGCTGTTCGATGAGTTTCGCTGTCCGCCCTGAGCCGCTGGGCGGCGGAAGGGCGGCGATCGTACACCGGGCAAGTCCCGGTCGGCTCTCCCTTACTTCCGTCGCCGGTGCAGGGTCACCGTGTCGACGTCCCGCTTGCGCTCCCACCAGTTCTGGTAGAGGTCGAGCGCGAACATCAGGAGCAGGATGAAGATGACGATCCACTGCGGGATGTACGGCGTGGGGGAGCCGTTGACGACCATGTGCGCGCTGTGCCCCGCCTCGAGGATCAGCACGAAGCCGATCAGCAGGAGGACGAAGAGGCCCAGGATCTCGAACTCGGGGTTCGAACTGAGGAAGCGCGAGATCGGGCCGGCGAAGACCAGCATCAACGCCACCGAGATCAGCACGGAGCCGACCATGACCGCGAAGATGTCCGTCATGCCGACGACGGTGAGGATCGAGTCGACCGAGAAGATGAGGTTCATGCCGACGATCAACGCGACGACCTCGGCGAATCTGTTCGCCTTCGCGACTTCGTGCTCGACCGCCTTCAGCTTGACGCGGAGCTCCTTGACGCCCTTCCAGATCAGGAAGAGTCCGCCGATCACGAGCACCAGGGACTTGCCGTCCACGGTCCCGGCCATGTGGACGCCGAGCAGGCTGCCATCGAAGTGCCAGAGTTCGGTGGTTGCCGCCCCGAGCACCAGGCTCAGGATCAGCAGCAGGACGATACGGAGCGCCATCGCCAACAGCAGTCCCAACTGGATTGCCTGCTTGCGCCGGGCCTCCGGCAGCTTGTTGGCGATGATCGTGATGATGATCAGGTTGTCGGCGCCGAGTGCGATCTGGATCAGCGTCACCGAGAACAGGGCCGCCCAGAAGGCCGGCTGGGCCAGGAGTTCAGTCATCCCGCGTGCTCCTCGCGAGGCCCTTGCCCGATGGGGTTACACTCCGCTCCCGTCATTGCCAAGCCTTGAACATCAGCAGCAGATCTCCAGGAGATAGTTCGATCTCATGAAGCTACACGAAGCCGCCACCGCCCCCAACTGCCGCCGCGTGCGCATCTTTCTGGCCGAAAAGGGCATCGAGGTCCCCGTCGTGGCGGTCGACCTGGGCTCGGCCGAGAACCGCCAGGAGGCCTTCCGGAAGAAGAACCCGATAGGGCGGGTGCCCGTGCTCGAGCTCGACGACGGCACGTTCATCGCCGAGTCGGTCGCCATCTGCCGCTACTTCGAGCAGTTGCAGCCCGAGCCGGCGCTGATGGGCGGCGACGATGCCGAGGAGGCCGCCCGCATCGAGATGTGGCAGCGCCGGATGGAACTCGAGATCGCCCTGCCGATCATGCAGGTCTTCCGCAACACCCACCCGTACTTCGCCGACCGCATCGAACAGTTCCCGGACTACGGCGAGGGTCAGCGCCGCCACGCGACGAAGCGCCTGGCCTGGCTCGACCAGGAACTCGCCGACCGCGAGTTCGTCGCCGGCGACGACTACTCGATCGCCGACATCACGGCCCAGATCGGGATCGACTTCGGTCGCGTGACGAAGTTCCGAGTGACGGAGGAGACGCCGAACCTCCTACGCTGGCATCAGGCGGTCTCGGCGCGGCCGAGCGCGAAAGCCTAGGGCGTCAGGTCGTCACCGGGTGCGCCGGCGTCCCCGCCGGCCTTGAGAGAGGCGGGCGAGGCGTCAGCCTCGCTCGGCTGTGCCAGGCGCGCGTCGACGGCTAGCGACAGAGCTGCGCAGCCTGGGTGTCCAACTCCTCCCGGAACTCGGGCGCCGCAATCCGCGCAAGCCGGCGGGCCCGTTCGACGAGGTTCAGTCCGCGGACCTCGGCGACGCCGTACTCGGTGGCGAAGATGTCAGCGTCGGTCCGCAGCGCGGTGGCGGCGTGCGCCGGCGGCAGTTCCGGGACGATCCTGGAGAAGCGGCCTCCGCCGGCGGTCGCCTCGAGGGCGACGATCGAGCGTCCGCCGGCCGACATCCGGGCGCCGCGCATGAAGTCGACGGCGCCGCCCGTGCCGCTGATCTGACGGCCGCGGACCATCTCCGAGTTGACCTGGCCGAAGAGGTCCACCTCGACCGCGGAGTTCAGGGCGACGAAGTTGTCCAGCCTGGCGATCACCCGCACGTCATGGGTGTAGTCGACGGTGCGCAAGTCGAGCAGGTCGCAGCGGATCGCCCAGTCGTAGAGGCGCGGTGAGCCGAGGACCATGGCTGCCACCAGGCGTCCTTCGTCGATTGTCTTGCGCGCGCCCGTGACGGCCCCCGCTTCCACGAGATCCATCACACCATCGGACAGCAGGCCCGAGTGAAAGCCCAGATCGCGGTGACCGTGCAAGGCAGCCAGGACCGCGTCCGGAATCGCGCCGACGCCCGTCTCGATGCAGTCGCCGTCGCGGATCAGTTCCGCGACCAGGGCCCCGATGCGCTCGGCAACGGGACCGCTCCGGCTCGCAAGCGTGGGCGGTTCGACGTCGGTCTCGACGACGTAGTCGAAGCGGTCCGCTTCCACCGTCGGGGCGCCCGGGAGCCGGGGCAGGGAGCGGTTCCACTCCGCGACGAAGGGGATCTCCGGGCGCTCCAGCAGTGCCGGCAGGAAGCCGGCGCCGATCCCGAGCGAGCAGTCGCCGTTCCCGTCCGGCGGCGTGAACTGGGCGATGGCCAGGTCGAAGGGCGCCGCCATCAGATCGTCCCAGACATGCCGGTACTGCATCGGCACGAAGCGGACCGAGCCTGCCTCGAAGCCGGCTCGCATCTCGGGCGTGACGAAGAAGCTCCGCACCGTCGAGCCGGCCCAGGGCGCGAGCGTCGGCGAGGCGATGCCGGGGATGCGGGTGACCGTGAACTCGACCCCGGCGGTCGCTTCCGGCTGGGCGTGCAGCGCCGCGGCGATGCCGCGCGGTTCGTTGCAACCGCCCAGGACGGCGACCCTCATGCCGGGGCGGAGCAGCGCGCCGACCTGATCGGGAGCGAGTTTCTCCATCGCGGCCCGTAGCGTAGCCGCACCCCCGAGGACTCCCTATCCGCCTTGGGACGCTGATACCCTGCCGCCGCCATGACGACGAGCTCTCCAGCAAAGAACGGCCTTCCGGCCGTTTCTCTCGCCGCGGTGCCGGGACGCCGCCGGCTGACCCTCGACCTGGCGGCGGAGATCGAGCGCCGCGGCTTCAGCGGCATCTACTGCCCGAGCATGGGGGACGGTCTGGCGCTTTGCGAAGCGATCGCGCTGCGCACGGAGCGCATTCACTTCGGCACGTCGATCGTCAACATCTACACCCGCCACGTGACCGAGTTCGCCAACACGGCGTCGTTCATCCACGAGGTGTCCCGGGGCCGTTTCTGGTTCGGCGTGGGCGTCAGCCACGCGCCGGCTCACAAGCGCCTGGGGGTCACCGTCGGCAAGCCGCTGGGCGACATCCGCGCCTTCGTCGACGAGTTGAAGGCGGTGCGGGGCGCCGGCGGTCTGCCGCCGATCGTCCTCGCCACGCTGCGCGACCGGATGATCGCCACCGCAGCCGAGATCGGCGACGGCATGGTCTTCGCGAACGGCGCCCGTTCGCGCATGGCCCATTCCCTGGCGGCGGCGGGGGAGAAGGCGACCGATCCGGACTTCTTCGTGGGCAACATGATTCCGACCGTGATCTCGGACGACCGGGGACTGGCGGCGGCGCGCAACCGGAAGACGCTGTCCCGCTACGCCCTGCTGCCGAACTACCGCAACTACTGGAAGGCGGCCGGCTACGTCGAGGAGATGGAAGCCGTGGAGCTGGCCGTGGAGCGGGGCGAGACGGACCGCATCCCGGGGCTGCTCTCCGACCGCTGGCTCGCCGACTGCACGCTGTTCGGGACAGCGGCAGAGGTCCGCGACGGCGTCGAACGGTGGTTCGATGCCGGCATCCGTACGCCGATCCTGGTGCCGTCGTCGGCGGCCGGCAACCAGATCAAGGCGTTCGAAGAGCTTTTCGCCGCCTACTCGTAGGAGTCCGCTCTATGACGACCGTGAAGGAGCGCCTCGAGGCGCTCGGCCTGGAACTCCCCGCCCCCGCCCCGCCGGCCGCGAACTACGTTCCCTGGGTGCGCACGGGATCGCTCGTCTTCGTCTCCGGCCAGGTGCCGGTGCGCGACGGCCGGCTTGCCTACCGGGGCAAGGTCGGAGTGGACTATTCGCTCGAGGAGGCCCAGGAGGCGGCCCGCCTGGTCGGCGTGAACATCGTCGCCGTGGTCGCGGCCGCGTGCGAAGGCGACCTGGAGCGGGTGCGCCGCTGCGTGAAGCTGGGCGGTTTCGTGAACTGCAGCGACGACTTCGAGAACCACCCGGCGGTGATCAACGGAGCCTCCGACCTGATGGTCGGCGTGTTCGGCGAGAAGGGGCGGCACGCCCGTTTCGCGGTGGGAACGAACAAGCTGCCGTTCAACGTTCCGGTCGAGATCGACGCCGTGTTCGAGATCGACTGACTGGCCGATCGAGAGGGCATCTCAGGGTCCGATCGACCCCCTGACGAGCCTTGGCTCAGGGGTGTGTGAAAGGGTCTGGGACGAGGCTCGCGCGGGTGTCCGGCTGGTACGATGCGGGCCGCCATGTCCACCCAGAGGGTCGAGATTCTCGGCGACACGATGCGCCGGCTCGCGCGCCGCGGAGCCAGGCGGAACCTGTCCCGCGTGCTGAGCAAGGTGCGGCCCGGAGACGTCTCCGCCGCGCTCAGGAAACTGGTGCCCACGGAGCAGTTGTTCGTGGTCCGCCTCGCGCTCGAGGACTACCCGGATTCGGCCGGCGAGGTGCTGCTCGAGCTGGAGCCCGGGGAACGGCGCCCGTTGCTGGAGGAACTGACTCCGTCCGAGATCGCCGGGTTGCTCGCTCCGCTCGCGGTCGACGACAGCGTCGAGATCGTCGACGGTCTGGAGGACGAGCTGCGCGAGGCCGTGATGGCGCTGCTCGACCGGCCGGACCGGGACGAACTGCAGACGCAGTTCGCGTACGAGGAGGACACCGCCGGCCGGATCATGAACACGGAGTTCTTCTCCCTGCCGGAGGACACCCCGGTCGGCGACGCGATCGCCAAGATCCGCGAGCACGGCGAGGTCGAGATGATCTTCTACCTGTACGTCGTCGATCCGGAGGGCCGTCTGGCCGGGGTCCTGTCGCTGCGGGAGCTCCTGCTCTCGGTCCCGAGCCGCACCCTGGGCGAGATCATGAATCGCGGCCTGGTCACGGCACACACGGATACGGACCAGGAAGAAGTCGCGCGGCTCGCTTCGCGCTACGACTTTCTCGCCGTTCCCGTGGTGGACGACCGCCGCCGCTTGCTGGGTCTCGTCACGGTCGACGACGTGATCGACATCGTGCAGGAGGAGGCGGAGGAAGACTTCTACAAGATGGTCGGCACGTCGGACGACGAGCTGCTGTACCGCGAGCGGTCCTGGCGCGTGGCCGGCATCCGGCTGCCCTGGCTGCTCGTCAACCTGATCGGCCTGACCCTGACCGGCGTCCTGATGAAGCAGTTCCAGTTGCGCCTGAACGAAGCGTTCCTGCTCGCCTTCGCGCCCGTGGTCATGGGCATGGGCGGCAACATCGGCAGTCAGACGATGACGCTCACGGTCCGTGGCCTGGCCACCGGTCGGATCGGCGAAGGCGGCGGCCGCATGCGCCGCTTCCTGATGCAGCAGATCCGGATCGGCCTCGTCGTCGGCCTCGTGTGCTCGGCGGTCGCCGCCGGAGTCGCGGCCTTCCTCGAACAGAACCCGGCCTACAGCGCCGTGGTCGCGAGTTCGCTGTTCCTCGCCATCATGCTTGCGTCACTTATCGGTTCGCTCCTGCCGATGGCCTTCGAGCGGATGGGCATCGATCCGGCAGTGGCCAGCGGCCCCATGGTCACGACGTCCAGCGACATCACGGGCATCCTCGTGTACTTCGGCCTCGCCACCCTGATGATCGACTGGCTGGTTCGCTGAACGGCGGGTGGAAGCATGAAGCGGCGAAGCGGGGAGGCACTGCTGCTTCAGACGATCGATCTTCACGAGCGGGACCGGATCGTTGTCTTTCTCAGCCGCGACTGGGGGTTGAAACGAGGGGCCGCGCGCAGTGCCCGAGCCCGTTTCAGCCGCTTCGGCGGCGAGCTGCAGCAGCTCGCGAAGGTGCATCTGTCGTGGTTCGAAAAACCCGACAGGGACCTGGTGCGGCTGGGTGACGCGGAGATGATCCGGAGCCCCGGAGCCCTGCACGCCGACCTGGAGGGGATCCTCGTCTCCTCGTACCTCGCCGAGCACATGCAGGTGTTCGCGCAGGAGAACGAGCCGGACAATCATCTCTATCGGCTGCTGGATACGACCGTGCAGGCACTGACCACCGGCTGCGATCGCTCGCTGGCGGCCCGCTACCTGGAATGCTGGACGCTCCGGCTCTCCGGTGTGTTCCCGACGCCCCGGCACTGCCCCTCCTGCGGCGACGCGCTCGGTGACGAGGCGGTGCTGGCCGTCGATGCCGCCGGTCTGCTGTGCGCTTCCTGCGGCGCAGGGGCGGGCGCGAACCGCCGGATCGGCGAGCCGGCCCTGTCCTTCCTGCGCCGCATCGGCGGTGCCGACCTCGTACGGCTGCAGGAGAACGGGGGATTCGAGGAGTCGACGCTCAAGGCGGTCGAGGCCGTGGCGCGCGAGGTCCGGCGCGCCTTCCTGGGCCGGGAGCTGCGGAGCTACGGCGTGATGCAGCGGACCCTGCGGGACGTGGCCTCCTGATGGGGTCGGAGCGCACGGCGGCGGAACGTCCGCTGCGACGGCTTGCCGACACGTTGATCTCCAAGATCGCGGCCGGAGAGGTCGTCGAGCGTCCGTCGTCGGTCGTCAAGGAACTGGTCGAGAACGCGCTCGACGCCGGGGCGACCCGGATCGAGATCGACCTGGTCAACGGCGGCAACGACCGGATCGCGGTCGGGGACGCCGGCGCCGGAATCGCCGCCGGGGACCTGCTTCTGGCAGTCGAACGCCATGCGACGAGCAAGATCGCCTCCTTCGAGGATCTTCTCCACGTCGGGACTCTGGGTTTCCGGGGCGAGGCCCTGTCTTCGATCGCCGCTGTTTCGAAGTGCGAACTGCAGACTGCGCGCAGCGCCGGTGACGGCCATCGGATCCGCATCGAAGGGGGCGAGGTCACGATCAACGAACCGGTGGCTCATCCCCGCGGCACGACGGTGACGGTGGAGTCGCTCTTCTACAACGTGCCGGCGCGCAAACAGTTCCTGAAGCGGGCGCCGACCGAGTTGAGGCAGGCGACGATGGTCGTGCAGGGTTACGCCCTGGCTCGGCCGGATGTGACGTTCGTCATGGGGCACAGCCTGATCAGCGGTGCTCCGCGACGGGAAGTGCTGCGGGTCCAGGCCACCGAAACCGACTCGGCGGGTCGCCTGGAGCGGATCGGTCAACTGTTCGGTACGGACCTGGTGCACCACCTGACACCGCTGCCGGAGGCGAGGAGGCAGCAGGGAATCGGAGGCTTCATCGGCGACAGCGAAACCGCAAGGGGCAGGCGCCAGTTCGTCTTCGTCAACGGGCGCCTGCTGCGCGATCGGGCGGTGCTCGGGATCTACTACAAGGCCGTCAAGGACTTGCTGAAGGGCGGCCCGGCGCCGGCTTTGTTCCTGTTTCTCGATGTACCGCCGGAGTCGGTCGACGTCAACGTCCATCCCCAGAAGGCAGAGGTCCGCTTCCGCGACGCGGCAGTTCTCGGACGCGTCGGCAGCGCACTACGTAGGGGGCTCGAGGCGGCGAAGGGCGAAGAACCGGCGCCGCTGCGCGAGCCCGATGGCCCGGTGGCGCCTCCGGGCTGGACCGGCGCCGGCGAGGTTCGGGAGACCGGCGTCGCGGTGGCCTGGGGCCGTGCGGACGCTCCGCGGGAGAGCGATCCGGCGCCGCAAGCTCCCGACTGGGCTGAGAAGCTTGCCAGCCGGTACGGAGATGCGCGGGCCGCCCCGGCGGGGAAGCTGGCCGAGGTGGCCTACAGCCCGCAGCCCTCCACTCCGGTGCCACTGTCGGGCCGCGGCCGCGACTCGCTCCGGTTGATCGGGCAGTACAAGGGCACGATGATTCTGCTCGAGGGACCGGAGTCGCTGCTGGTCGTGGACCAGCACGTGGCCCACGAGCGCATCCTGTACGAGCGGTTTCGCCGCAGTCTCGGCGAGCAGCAGTCCGCCAGCCAGACCCTGCTCGTGCCGCGGGTTCTGGAACTCTCGGCGGCCGAACACGCGGCGCTCGCGGAGTGCTCCGCGGGGCTGGAGCGGTGTGGCTTCTCCCTCAGCAGCCTCTCCGGCGGCAGCGCCGCGATCACGGCGATTCCCGCGGTGCTGCCCGACGTCGAAGCGGAGAGTCTGGTGCTGCGGATCGCCACCCGGGTCGCCGCCGGGGACGAGCTTCCGAGCGAGGAGGAGGCCCTGGCCGAGTACCTCCTGACCCAGTTGGCGGCCAGCCGTGCCTGCCGGGCAGCGGTCAAGATGCACCAGGCGCTGTCCCCGGAGAAGATGGAGGGCCTGATCGCGGAGCTCTTCGCCTGCGATCACCCGTACACCTGCCCGCACGGCAGGCCGGTGGTGCTGGAACTGACGGACCGTGACCTGGAGCGACGGTTCAAGCGCCGCTGACCTCGTGGAGCGTAGCCAGCGCCTCCTGCGCTGCGCTGCGCTCCGCCGCCTTCTTCGAGTGGCCGCAGGCGCTGGCGGCGGTCCGACCGTCGATCCGGCACTCCACGTGGAAGACCGGGTCGTGATCCGGCCCCTCCCTGCCGACGTGGCGGTACTCGGGGGGATCGAGGCCCTGGCCCTGGAGCAGCTCCTGCAGCCTGGACTTCGCATCGGAGGCGTCGGCGGACTCGGTGGCGTCGGCCTCGACCCACGGCTCGACCACGTTCCGGACCGCATCCAGACCCCCGTCGAGGAAGACGGCCCCGATGACGGCCTCGAGCGCGCACGCCAGGAGCGACTGCTTGTCCCGGCCGCCGGAGCGCTCCTCGCCGCGGCCGAGGCGCAGCGCCGAACCGAGCTCCAGGAGCCGCGCCCGCTGTGCCAGGGCTTCGGCGCTCACGACGTGGGACTTCACCCGCGACAGGTCGCCCTCGGGGGCGACCGGAAGGTCCCTGAAGAGGCAGTCGGCCGCGATCAGGCCGAGCACGGAGTCGCCCAGGAACTCGAGCCGCTCGTTGTGTTCCCGGAGTCCGTGCTCGTTGGCGAAGGACGTGTGGGTCAGGGCCTGGTCGAGCAGGCCGCGGTTCTCGAACCGGTAGCCGAGGCGTTCTTCGAGTCGATCGCGAAGCGTCGTCAGGGGTAGATCCGGTCCATCGTGCGCGGATAGGGAATCGTCTCGCGCAGGTGGGGGACGCCCGCCATCCAGGCGACGAAGCGCTCGACGCCCATGCCGAAGCCGCTGTGTTCGAACGTCCCGTAGCGGCGGATGTCGAGGTACCACTGGAAGGCTTCGAGCGGCAGGTCGTGCTCCCTGAGCCGGGTGAGCAGCAGGTCGTGGTCGTGGATGCGCTGACTGCCGCCGATGATTTCGCCGTAGCCCTCCGGAGCGATCACGTCGAGGGCGAGGGCCAGGGTCGGGTCTTCCGGGTCCGGTTCCATGTAGAAGGCCTTCAGCGAGGCCGGATAGTGGGTGACCATGACCGGGCGCTCGAACTCCCGGGTGATCGACGTCTCCTCGGGAGCGCCGAAGTCCTCCCCGAACTCGATCTCCGAGCCCTGGCGGCGCAGAAGATCGATCGCTTCCGTGTAACGGAGACGCGGAAAGGGCCTCTGGATGGCTTCGAGCTTCGAAACGTCACGGTCCAGGAGGGCCAGCGGGTCGCCGCAGTTCTCGAGCACGCGGCCGGCCAGGTAGACGAGGAAGTCCTCGGCCAGCTCGCACAGGCCGTCGAAGTCGAGAAAGGCGGCTTCCGGCTCGACCATCCAGAACTCCATCAGGTGGCGCCGGGTCTTCGACTTCTCGGCCCGGAAGGTGGGGCCGAAGCAGTAGACCTTGCCCAGGGCGGCCGCCGCCGGTTCGAGATAGAGCTGCCCCGACTGGCTGAGGTAGGCGTTGCCGTGGTCGAAGTACGGCGTCTCGAACAGGGTCGACGTGCCCTCGCAGGCGGCCGGCGTCAGGATCGGCGAATCGACCAGGTAGTAGCCGCGTTCGCGGTGGAAGTCGTGGATCGCCTGGCATACCTCGCTGCGGATCCTCAGCACTGCGCGCTGGCGGCTGGAGCGCAGCCAGAGGTGGCGATGATCCATCAGGAAGGCGGTGCCGTGTTCCTTCGGCGTGATCGGGTAGCCGTCGGCGCCGTGGACCAGCGCCAGGGAGGAGACGTGGACCTCGACCCCGCCGGGCGAGCGGGGGTCGGCAGCGGCGGTCCCGGTCACCGCCACGGTCGACTCCTGGGCGGCCTCTTGGAGCACCTCCCAGGAGGCGTCGTCCACCTCCTTGCGGCTGATCACGAGCTGCACCGTGGCGCCGGATTCCCGCAGGCGGATAAAGCCGATCCTGCCGCTGGAGCGCCGGCCGTCAACCCAGCCGCGCAGCCTTACTTCCTGGCCGATCAGATCGCCGAGTTCGGGAATCGAGTTCCAGCCGCTCAACGATCGCTCCTCACGGCGCGATCATACCGGCGGGTGGGACGGCCCCCGTCGCCGGAGTCCAGTCGCTACACTAGCCCGCGATGCTTCGCCGCCGGCTCGGGGTTTCACCCCAACCTGCCGCCGGGCCTGTGGGACGGCTCGGGACGGCGGCGTCTGACGTCGCAGGTTCCGTACCGTTCGTGGGGAGCCCCGCCACGTTGGCGGCGACCGCGACGCTGGCGGCGCTGTGCTGCCTGGTGGTCGGATTGGTGGTCGCCACGCCGCTCCTGGCCGCTTCGGGAAGCCAGGCGGCGACGCTGCTCTACGAAGTGTTCGGGCTGGTCTGTCACCAGATCGCCGAACGCAGCTTCCATCTCGCAGGCCACCCCCTGGCCGTGTGCCACCGCTGCTTCGGCTTCTACGCCGGCTTCACTCTGGGGCTGATCGTGCTGCCGCTGGTTCGTCCGGCGCGCAACTGGCTGCTCGAGAAGCCCAGGCGCATTCTCCTGTTTCTGGCGCCGACGGCGATCGACTGGTTGCTGCCGATGAACACACCGGCGAGCCGGTTCCTGACCGCCGTACTGGCGGCAGCGCCGATCGCCATCCTGGTCTGGGCGGCGGTCGGCCAGATCGCCCAACAGATGCCCCGAAACTTGCCACCCGAGAACCCGTAGAGCGTCTTGATCGGCGTGCTTTCGAGTTCGACCAGTCCGAGGAGACTTCATGACACCGAAGAAACTGAAAGCGGCCGCCATCGGCGGCGGGGCGGCAGGGATCGCCTCCAGCATTCCGATCGTCAACCTGGCCAACTGCCTGTGCTGCGCCCTGGTCGTGGGCGGCGGCATGCTGGCGGTCTACCTGGCGATGCGGGGCGAACCGGCTACCGAGAAGGCACCTCTAGGCGATGGAGCGATGATCGGCGTTCTGGCCGGCGTCGCGGCCGCCGTGGTCGGCGCCATCGTGGCGATCCCGATGGCGGCGATCTTCGGTGATCCGATGGAGATGGCCCGGTCGATCATGGAGGGGATCGAGGGAGTTCCACCCGAGGTGCTCGAGGCCTTCGGCGGCGAGGAGGCCGCCGGCGCCATGGCGGCTGTCGGATTCGTCGGATTCCTGATCAGCCTGGTCGTCGACGTCGTCTTCTCCGCCATCGGCGGTGTCCTCGGCGCCGCGGTGTTCCACAAGAAGCCCATGCTCCGGACCGAAGCCTAGGAGGTGTCATCGTGACGGGAAAGAAAGTCGGCGCGGCGGCGATCGGCGGGTGCGCGGGAGCCGTTGCCTCGCAGATCCCCGGCCTTCAACTACTCAACCTGGCGTGCTGCGCCCTGGTCGTGGGCGGCGGCATCCTGGCGGTCTACCTGGCGCTCAAGGACGATCCGCCCTCGGCGGCCGCGCCCTACGGCGAGGGAGCGAAGATCGGCGCACTGGCCGGCGTCTTCGGATCCGTTCTGGGCATCCTGATCGGATTGCTGATCCTCGGAGGCATCACGGGCGCGATGGGAATCGGGGCCCTCACGGCCGAATCGGTCGAGGACATCGAGGTCTTCAGCCTGTTCAGTGCGATCGCCGGCCTGGGCGTCATCGCGATCGTCGTGTTCTCCCTGATGATCAACGTCGGTTTCTCGACGATCGGCGGCGTGATCGGGGCGGCGATCGTGCACCGGAAGGCGCCCGCCGAGTAGCCGTCACCGGCCCGCGTCAGCGACTGAGGAACGTGCCCGGCCGGTAGTACCGCTGGTGCCAGATGCCGGCCTGGTCCTCGTCGTCGACCGGCATGCGCCAGGTGCGGACCGTGGCTTGGGCGAGGGGGAGCCGGTAGAGCCCGCGCGGCTGGTCGATCGTGGCCTGGATGTAGTCCTCGGCAGGGTCCTCCGGGACGTAGCGGCAGGCGATCCGGCGGTAGCGGTCGCGCCAGACGTCGTCGACGCCGGTGTCGTGGACGAGTTCCGCCTCGCCTTCGACGAGGACCTTGCGGTAGGGGAGGTTCTGCTCGTCGATCGCGAGGCAGGTGCGGGGATCCCGGCGGAGGTTGGCGAACCAGACGGAGTTCTCGCGTGGGGTGAACCAGATCGCTCCCTCCTCGAAGATGAACCAGATCGGGGTCACGAGGGGCCGGCCGTCGTCGCAGACCGTGCCG
>JAPOVF010000310.1 GCA_026708285.1 Acidobacteriota bacterium | reverse complement strand
ACCCGTCCAGGACCTTGACCAGCACCTCCGCGTTGTCGCGCTCGAAGAAGTACAGCAGGGCGGACTGGCTGGAGTCGAGACCGTAGTCCCGCGCCTGCGTCACGACGACTTCGCCGTCTCTCTCGTGTTCGACGCACATGCTGACCGTGAAGCCGCCGCCCAGGGTCGTCGCCGGCCGGGGCGCGCAATCCGCGGTCGCACCGGCGACCGCGTACCGGATGTCCGCCATGGGTCCCGGCAACGCCGCCGCAAAGGAAGCGCCGGGCCACGTCAAGGACGCCGATGAAGCCACCGCCGGCCCGCACGGAAAGGCGGTCAGATCGCTCCTCGCCTCCGCGGTCACGCCGCCCCGCGGATTCCGGTGCACCCACCTCTTCCCGGTGGCTGTCTCCTCGACCGAGAGGTTGAACGCGAGCGTCGTCACCGGCGCCACGAACACCCAGCGGTGGCCGTTCATCTCACATCCGTCCAGGACCTTGATCAACACCTCGGCATTGTCCGGATCGAAGAACCAGAGAAGGCCCGACTGACGCGAACCCAGCCCGAAGTCGATCGCGTCAGCTTGCGCCGGCCCGCCGTCCCGCTCGTACTCGAAGCACATGCTCACCGCGTAGCCGGGCTCGAACGTGACCTGCGGGGACGACGGCACGCAGTCGGTGTACTCCCCCACGCCCTGGACGGCCCCCGCCGCTGGACCGCTCAACGCCAGAACACACACGACGGAGCCGGCAAACCTGGCGACCTGCGGCTCCATGCTCGCGCCCATCTGCCGACCCGCCGCCTCAGTCCACGATGAAGTGGATCACTTCCGTGAAGTCGTGATGCACGAAGTTGTGGGCACGGTCGGCGAGCCGCATGTTGGCAACGCCCCAGGTTCCCGGCGCCGAGCCGGGTGGCAGAACATGCACGACCGTGAGCTCCTCCCACTTCGTGGGATCTCCCCGCGGAAAGACGCGGTGGCGATCCACGTAACGCACGTAGACGAAGTGGCTTATCCCCTGCGGATCGCGAAGGACGATCCCCCCATCCATGTAGCCCGAGATGTTGTCGCGTACTCGAAAAGTGAACGTGACGATCGTCTCGCCGTTCGGTTGTACAGGGTTCGTGGGTTCCGCGTCGACGCTCATCCTGTTCAGGTCGAGCTCGGGCGGTTCCGTGTCCGGGTTGGCCGTCCGCACCCGGATCCATTGGGGGTCCTCGTCCTCGGGCTCGCTGGTGAACCTGGCGCCACCCCAGTTGCTGGCCCGATCGACCATCCTGACGTAGTTCAGGGAGTACATCGAAGACGGCATGTAGTCCGGCATGGGAAAGTTCACTCGGCACAGGTTCCCCGCAGGCTCGAAAGCCCCGCCCTCTCCCCGCGAGTACGTCGAGAGAATCTCGTCGTTGATGGACGCATGGCATGGCCAGCTCTTCCGCATGAGGTTGTTCTCACTCACCTCCCAGGTCGCTTCGATCGACTGGACGACGCGGCCTTCCACCACTCTCTCCCGGCCCCTTTCGAAACGGGCGGTGCCGGGGACGTACTCCGGCGGCACCCAGTCCTCCAGGAAGTTGTCGACATAGAGCTTCCATCCGAAATCGTCGCCTCTCTGGTAGCGCTCGTTGCCGACCCGGTCGGCGATCTTGAGTTGACCCGCAGTCCAGTACCCAGCCTTGCTGTACCTGCTCAGCCTCACCGTGCCCACGAGAACGGTCCCCAGCTCGACTCTCCTGCCGTTCCCGTCCACGGGCTGGAGAAACAGATCGAAGTACGTACCGACACTGCTGAAGACTCGGGTGGCCGCCCAGGCGGCTCCCTCGAGATCCCGGTCGAGCGCATGCAGCTCGATCTCGACCCGAATCTCCTTGTCGTCCCTGGCTCCACCCGTCACCTCGACGTCGATGCGACGGACCCTGCCGGGGAACACGTAGTCCGGAAACAGGTTGTACACCTGGAACGTCAGGTCCTCCCGGAATTGGGAGAGATACAGGTTCCCCTGCATGATCCGGTCCCGGACGAACTCGTACTTGGCGACCGACCGCGACCTCAGCTTGTCCGGCGCGATGATGAAGTAGGCGATGCTCTCGGCCATGTCCTCGTTCGGATTGTGCGCATGCGCGTAGGCGGAGACGAACTCCGTCGTGCTGGTCGTTGACCAGCCGGACGGCTGCGCGGGGTCCTCGTACCATCGGCCGACCCGTGCCCAGTCGTCACGGGTCCGCTGGTCGAAGACGTGAGCCCAGAGAAAGTGTGCCTTCTCGTGGATCACCAGGCGGTGGATGTCGTCGAGGTCGAACCGCAGGAAGGCAATGTCCATGAACTCGATGTAGCCCGCTCCCGTCCAGGCGATGGCCGGCGCACCCGGTCTCAGGGGGTTGGGCGTGCCGTCGAGGCGCCGAACGAGGTGCGTGAGCCCCTGCGTCTTGCGCATGCCGCTCGGAAACTCCTCGAGCATGTTGAGCAGCGTGACGATCTCCTCCGGGTGGAAACGCTGGAAACGGCCCGCACCCTCGCCGGTGGTCCATCGCGTCAGGGCGGCGTAGTCGCGTATCTCCGTCGTGACGCCGAAGCGTTCCTCGAAGATCCGCTCGTAGGCGTCGACGTCGCGGCCGTTGTCCGTCACGTAGCGCACGAGGGCATGGTGCAGCCGCTTCGAGAACCAGATCCCCCGCTTCCCGTCCACGGTCGCTATCCGGGGATTCGCGTTGACGAAGGCGGCCTCGGAAATCAGGACGACGGGAGAAGACCCGTCGGTCCTCATCTCGATGTCGCCCTCCACGTACCTGGGCGTCAGCAGCCACTGCGAAGCGGCCAGCGACTGCGCGCCGTACGGATCCCTCGTCTCCTGCGGAATGGAACGCATCGTCGTCAACAGGCGCCACGCGTGCTCCTGCGACCAGGAAGCCTCGTCGGAATCCACCAGCAGGATGT
>JAPOVF010000210.1 GCA_026708285.1 Acidobacteriota bacterium | reverse complement strand
TTCGAACTCCGGGTCGACGGCGAGCCGGTGCCCATCGAGTACTTCACCGAGATCGACGACGGGCGCGCAAGGGCCTCGCTCGACGACGGCGTCGGCAACGTGCCCTCCCTGACGCCCGACGAACCGGTAGGTACGAACTACCTCGTCTTCATCGATGAACTCTCGGCAGTCCGGCGCGATCGGGACCGGGTGCTGAACGGGCTGGAGCAGGACCTGGCATTGCTCAGCCCTGCCGACCGCGTTGCGGTCGTCGCCTTCGACGGGTACAACCTCGCGCGGCTGACCGACTGGACGAGTTCCCGCCAGGAGATCGAGGACGCATTTCAGCAGGCGCGGGAGCGGAAGGGGCTCGGCCTGATGAGGATGACCGGTCTCGGCGACCGGACCGAACAGACGCGCCGAGCCGTCCTTGCCGCTACAGCCACTGTTCGCAGCTTCGCCGGGGCTCCGGGCCGCAAGGCGATGCTGCTGCTCGCGGACGGCTGGCGCGGGTCGGTCGACTCGTTCGGTCGCTCGACGCTCGCTTCGCCGGTGAGCCTCTACACGAGCACATGGGACGTTGTCCGCCCCCTGGTCGATGCGGCGAATCTGGTCGGCTACACGCTCTATCCGGTCAACCTTCCAGGTCTACGATTCTCAGTCGATCTGGGGCTGTCCCGTGACGACATCACCGCGTTCCGCCATCCACGCAGCCACCCCCTCTCCTATCCCCACAGGAATCCGTTCTACGTGGGCAACGACCTGGTGGATTCATGGCTCAGCAACCCCTTCCCCCTCTTCCCCAGCGCAAGCTCCCAGTGGTCGCGGCAAGCGGCACTCCGACACCTCGCCGGCGAGACCGGAGGTCTGGCCATGATCAACGCGCAGCGAGATGAAGCGCTCGCCATCGCCACCGACGACACCCGCTCCTACTACTGGCTCGGATTCGAGCCGCCACGCGACGAGAACGACGTTCTGCACGACATCGACGTGCGCGTGGTGGGGCGCCGGGACCTCCGGGTCCGGTCGCGCGAGAGCTACATGGACATGTCGAAGGGCACCGAGGTCACCATGCTGGTCGAAGGTTCGTTGCTGTTCGGCGGCTCCCCGGGGACCGACTCACTCGACGTGCGGTTCGGCACCCCCGAGCGCGCCGGATTCAGGAAGATCGCCGTGCCGATGGAGGTCACGATCCCGCTCGACGATCTGACCCTGCTGCCGATCGGCGGTCAGTGGATGAACGAGTTGGAGTTCAGGGTCACCGTGATCAACGAGCGTGGCGACCGCTCCGAGATCCCGGTCAGGAGGATTCCGATTCTCGGTCCCGCGGCTCCGCTGCCCGGCCAGACCTTCACCTACGACACAGGCATCGTGATTCGAAGACGCGAGCACCGCTACGTTGCGGCAATCTACGACCCTCTCTCGGGCGCGATCCTGTCGAGCAGCGGAGAGGTCAGCCCCAGTCAACTGCCAGAGCCGAAGAGGAGAGTGCGCCGTTGAGATTCCACAGGCCCCTTGTGGCAACACTGATCCTGGCCGCGCTCCCCGCCGCCGCCCAGGAGAGCCCCCTGCCCGACCTGTTCTCCGACGTGATCGACGTCCGGGTCGTCAACGTCGAAGTCGTCGTCACCGACAGGAAGGGGAACCGGGTTCGGGGTCTCGAGGCGAGCGACTTCGAACTCCGCGTGGACGGTGAGCCGGTACCCATCGACTACTTCACGGAGGTCGACGACGGCAGAGCGCTGGCCACCGCCGACCAGAGCGTCGACGGAGTGCCAACGCTGGCCGCGGGCGAGCGGGTCGGCACGAACTACCTGATCTTCATCGACGACCTGCACGCGATCCAGCAACGAAGAAACCGGGTGCTGGAACGCCTCGCGCAGGACCTGGCCCACCTGGGACCGGCCGACCGCGTGGCGGTCGTCGCCTTCGACGGGCACGACCTGACGCGGTTCACGGACTGGACGAGTTCGGGAGATGAGATCGAGGCCGCGTTGCGGCGGGCCAGGAAGCGGACGCCCTACGGACTGCTGTACAGGTACGGCATGGGCTCGGAGCCGGGCGACAAGACCCGGCGCTCGGTGATGGCCGCCGCCGGCACCATGCGCAGCTTCGCCAACGCACCGGGCCGCAAGGTCATGCTGCTGCTGATCGAGGGGTGGGCCACTGTGTCCGACTTCTGGGACTCCGGGTCGCCGTACGTGGCCGCGTTCGCCGGCGCAAGGCTGAACCGGCTCTATGGGCCTCTGGTTAGTGCGGCGAACCTGGTCGGCTACAGCCTCTACCCGATCGATCTTCCGGGCCTGCGCGGCCCGAACTTTCCGATCAGCGGCTTCGGAGCCACAGGCCTCACCTCAACCTTCACGGGCGCTATTGGCGGGTACGCACTGATGGACTCGCCCGAGCGGCGATTCCACGACGTCCTCCAGCTCCTGGCCCGCGAGACCGGCGGACTCCCCATGATCAACTCCTTCAGCAACAAGGCCCTCGCCGAGGCGACGGAGGACACGCGTTCCTACTACTGGCTCGGTTTCGAGCCTCCCCGGAACGAGGACGACAGGGTTCACGACCTGGAAGTTCGCCTGCCCGGGCACCGCGGCCTCCGTGCCCGGTCGCGGGAGAACTACGTGGACATGTCCAAGGCGACCGAAGTCTCGATGCTGGTTGAGGGCGCGCTCCTGTTCGGCGGTTCTCCAGGCGCCGGGTCCTTGAACGTCGACTTCGGCACTCCCCGGAAGGCCGGGTTCCGGAAGATCTTCGTGCCGATGAAGGTGACGATTCCTCTCGACGAGCTGGAGCTGCTGCCGATGGACGGCCAGTGGATCAACGAGCTCGAGTTCAGGATCAGGCTGGTGGACAGGTTCGGCGATCAGGCGGTGCCACCGGCGGCGAAGGTCACGGTGGCCATTCCGAACGAGCCCTCGCCGGGCGACCGTTTCGT
>JAPOVF010000001.1:22260-33206 GCA_026708285.1 Acidobacteriota bacterium | reverse complement strand
CGATCAACGATGACGAGAACGTCGAGGCGGTGCGCCGCAAACTGGGCAAACTGTCACGGCGCTGAGGGCTGGCTGACGTCAGCCGGCCGGTTCGCGGCGCTCCTGGCCGTGCTGGGTGGTCTGGCCTCGCTGATCGGCTGCGCCAGTGCCCGCCCGACCCCTGAGATCCTGCCCGCTGGAGACCCAGGTGCTACGCGGGCCGTGCTGCCTTGGGAGATTCCCGGAGCGGAGTGGGGTACACAGCGCATCGTCCAGATGCGATACGACGGTCCCGAGGGG
The DNA here is from genome assembly GCA_026708285.1 of Acidobacteriota bacterium. GTDB lineage: Bacteria > Acidobacteriota > Thermoanaerobaculia > Multivoradales > Multivoraceae > Multivorans. The sequence continues at coordinate 32,927 of JAPOVF010000001.1, read as the reverse complement.
GAGGGAACGCTCCGTCTCGTGCTGCGCTTCGAGTCGCCAGACCGCTTTCACGTAGAGGCTTCGGACCGCCTGGGGCGCCGATGGTGGGACCTCAACGTCCAGGATGGCGGCGCCCTGGTGCTGTGGGTTCGTGAACGGACGTTCTGCCGGTACCGGGGCGACCTCGAGATCCCCGCACTTTCGCTCGGACCGGTGCCGGCCGGGGCGGTCGCCGCATTGTTGTTGCTGCGCCTTCCGGCGCCGCCGGTCGACCAGGCAGTCGCGGAGACCACTGCGGCAGCGGGCTCCGGCGTCGTCGAACTCGACTTCGAAGATCGCTGGGACCGGCGCTGGACGGCGGTGACAACGGCGAGCGCCCCGCGGAGCTGGACGCTGCACCGGGGCTCTCGGAAGAGGGCCTCCTGGCGCGTCGCCGCCGACGGCATGGCGCGGCTGGTGGAGCCCGAGGCCGGCCTCGAGCTGCGCTGGCGTCAGAACAGGCCGGCGAAGCCGCTCGCGAGTGTGCTGCAATCGCCGGAAGTGCCGGACGGGTTCGTGCCGGGCATCTGCGAGTCCGGTGCGCGATGAGAAGGCAGGTCCGTCTGGAATGTCCCGCCAAGGTCAACCTGAGTCTGCGGGTTCACCGCCGGCGTTCGGACGGCTATCACGCGATCTCGACCGTGCTGCAGACGATCGCTCTGTACGACCGGCTGACGGTTAGCCGGACTGAACCGGAGGTCCCCCTGCGCCTCGAGGTGCCCGGCGGCGGTGCACCGGCCGATGACTCGAACCTCGTGATGGCGGCTGCTCGGACCTTCTTCAGTGCGATCGGCGAGCCGGCGCGGGGTGTGTGCTTCGAGTTGAGCAAGCGCATTCCGGCTGGGAGCGGACTCGGCGGCGGCAGCAGTGACGCGGCTGGGACGCTGGCGGCGCTGCAGGAACTCTGGGGCGAACCGCTCAGTCCCGAACGCCTTCACGCGGCGGCCGCCGCCGTCGGCTCCGATGTTCCCTTCTTCCTGGTCGGTGGGACGGTGCTGGCGACCGGTCGGGGAGAAGAGCTACGGGTCCTGGAGGACGTCGCCACAGCGCCTGTGATCGTCGCGGTGCCGGCGATGGAGGTGTCGACCGCCGCCGTCTACGGCCACTGGCGACGGCCTGGAGGACGCGAGGCGGAGTTCGGGGAGGAAGAACTGCTGCCGTCGCCGTCGATGCGGCGCGAGACGGCGCGGTGGCTTCGGGGAAACGACCTGGAACCGGTCGTGCGGTGGCTTCACCCGGAGGTGGACCGGTTGCTCGTTGCGCTCCGCGCGGTAGCCCTCGACGGGTCGGATCGGGGCCCCCAGCTTTCCGGTGCCGGCGGCGCAGTGTTCGGTGTCGGAAACTGGAAGGACGCGGAGGGCGCTGTGGCGGGCCAGAACGTGCGCCTGTTCCGAACCTCGACGCTGCCCGGGCGTTCAAGACCGGGGCGCCCGTGAGGACCTTCCCTGGGGTCGCCATCGGGCGTCTCCCTTGCTGCCGCTTCATGTACAATCCGCCGGCCCGTCTGGGGCGTCGCCAAGTGGTAAGGCACGAGACTTTGGATCTCGCATTCGGGGGTTCGAATCCTCCCGCCCCAACCACGCGGCTGAGCCAGCCTTCTCCCCGTTGCAACACATGACCGTTCACGCCAACAACGTCGAGCGAGCCATGTACACGGAGTTGAAGATCTTCGGAGGGCGGGCGCACCCCGCCTTGACGAACGAGATCTGCAACTACCTGGGCATGGTGCCCGGCCAGGTCACCGCCTACAACTTCGCCGACGGAGAGATCTTCTGCCAGATCCAGGAGAACGTTCGCGGCACCGACGTGTTCATCGTCCAGCCGACGTGCACGCCGGTCAACGACAACTTCGTCGAACTGCTGATCATGCTGGACGCGGTGAAGCGGGCATCGGCGGCGCGTGTCACCGCCGTCCTGCCGTACTACGGCTACGCCCGCCAGGACAAGAAGGACAAACCGCGAGTTCCCATCACGGCCAAGCTGGTGGCGGACCTGATCACTGCCGCCGGCGCCGACCGGCTGCTGACGATGGATGTTCACGCGGCCCAGATCTCCGGCTACTTCGACATCCCCGTCGACCACCTGTTCGCCGCGCCGGTTCTGCTGGACGCGATCAGGGCGCTGGGTATCGACGATCTGATGATCGTGGCCCCGGACGCCGGCGGTGTGGCGAGGGCGCGAGCGATCGCCAAGCGCCTGCATACGGAACTCGCCATCATCGACAAGCGCCGGGTGGCCGCGAACGAGGCCGAGGTGATGAACGTGATCGGCGACGTGAAGGGACGGGACCTTCTGATCCTGGACGACATCATCGACACCGGCGGCACGCTGCTGAACTCGGTGGAGTCGCTCGCGGCACAAGGGGCGCGGAGGATCTTCGCCGCGGGGATACACGGTGTTCTCTCGGCTTCCGCGATCGAACGAATCGAAAACTCGAAACTCGAGGGTGTGCTGGTGACGAACACGACGCCGCTCGAGGACAAGCTCGCCCGGAGCACGCGGCTGCGTCCGCACAGCGTTGCGGCCCTGCTCGGCGAGGCTATCCGCAGAATCCACGACAACAGCTCCGTGACATCCCTCTTCGTCTGAGCTGTTCAGAAGACCAAGGAGTTCGACGTGAGCGAACCGACCGTCACCGTCCGGCTGCGGGAGCAGACCGGCAAGAACGCGAACCGCCGCCTGCGCGCGGCGGGTGAGATCCCGGCCGTCGTGTACGGCGGCGAGGGCGATTCGGCGGCCATCCGGGTCGACGGCAAGAGCGTGCAGACGCTGATCCGGGAAGGCGGGGAGAACGCCGTCTTTCTGCTCCGACTGGAGGGCACGGATCGCACACGCCACACGATGATCCGCGATCTGCAGTGGAACCCGCTGACCGGGTCCCTGGTCCACATCGACTTCCTCCGCGTGAAGATGGACCAGGAAGTGCAGGTGTCGGTGCCGGTCGCACTGGTCGGAACCCCGGAAGGAGTCAGGAACGAAGGCGGCCTGCTGGAGTTCATCACGCGCGAGGTGGGAGTCGTCTGCCTGCCCGGCGACATTCCGACTTCGATCGAACTCGATGTCGACCCGCTGCATATCGGCCAGCACGTGGAGGCCGGCGAACTCGTTCTTCCCTCGGCGGTGCGGCTGGAGGAGGACGAGAGTCGTGTCATCGTGTCGGTGGCCGCGAAGAAGGTCATCGAAGAGGAGGAAGAGGTCGCCGAGGAGGACGAGCTGCTGGAGGCCGTGGCCGAGGAGCCCGAGATGGTGGGCGCGAAGACGGAGTCGGAGGACGAAGACGCCTAGCGGCTTGCGCCGTGGAACGCAAACGGAGTGAGTTCTCAGGCGCAAGGCGCAAGGGAGGTGGGGGCTGGGGCCAAACACGGAGTCAGCGACGGGTTTGGCGGCTCTAGGGGGGGCGCCGACGAGCCGCCGCGGCTGGTCCTCGGTCTGGGCAATCCGGGCGAGCGGTACTCCGACACGCGTCACAACCTCGGCTTTCGCGTGGTCGAGGAACTGGCCCGGCGACTGGACGTCCGTCTCGGCCTGAAGGTCTGCGGAGCGCTCTGGAGCGCGGCGACTCCGGTCGATCTGGCGACTCCCCAGACCTACATGAACCGCAGCGGCTACAGTGCGCGCTGTCTCAGTGAACGGAATGGCTATGCTCCGGAGAACATCCTGGTCGTCTACGACGAAGTCCATCTGCCCCTGGGAAGGCTGCGCCTTCGCGGCAGGGGCAGTCCGGGCGGTCACCGGGGAATGGAGTCGATCATCGAGAACCTGCGCACCACTGAGGTGCCCCGGCTCCGGCTGGGCATCGCGGCCGAGGGAGCAGAAGAAGCGGATGGAAGTGCGGGCGGCAGGAAGGGGGACCTCACGGACTTCGTGCTCGGTCCCTTCGCCGGCGGGGAAGTCGAAACGGCGGCGCGCATGGTGTGCCGGGCGGCCGACTGCGTCCTGAGCTGGGCCGACCGCGGTGTCGACATCACCATGAACGAGTACAACGGATGAGGGGAAACGGATAGTGGACACGATGTACTACCTGCTGCCGGCATGCGGAGCGGCAGCTCTGATCTACGCCTTGCTGCGAAGTCGCTGGATCAACCGTCAGGACGCCGGTGACGGTGTGATGCCCGAGATCGCCGGCCACATCCGCGATGGCGCGATGGCGTTCCTGGGACGCGAGTACCGCATCCTCGGGATCTTCGTCCTGCTGGCCGCGGCACTGCTCGCGCTCGCCAACTCGGACCGTGCGGGCAGCTCGGCCTGGATCGGACTCTCCGTGCTCGGCGGCGCGCTCTGTTCCGGTCTGGCGGGCTTCTTCGGCATGCGGGTCGCGACCTCGGCGAACGTCCGTACCGCGGCGGCCGCCCGGACCAGCCTGAACCGGGCCCTCGCCGTCGCCTTCTCGGGCGGCGCGGTGATGGGCTTCGCGGTGGTTGGACTCGGGATTCTCGGCCTGTCCCTGCTCTACCTGCTCTACGCCTCGATGTTCGGCAGTGGCGACAACGACTCCCTCGGGCTCATCGTGACGGTGATGACCGGCTTCTCGTTCGGCGCCTCCTCGATCGCGCTCTTCGCGCGCGTCGGCGGCGGCATCTACACGAAGGCGGCGGATGTCGGCGCCGATCTGGTCGGGAAGGTCGAGGCCGGGATACCCGAGGACGATCCGCGCAACCCGGCGGTGATCGCCGACGCCGTGGGCGACAACGTCGGCGACGTGGCCGGCATGGGGGCCGACCTGTTCGAGTCCTACGTCGGCGCGATCGTCGGCACGCTCGTCCTCGGCGTCAGCACGACGACGCTGGCGGGCGCGGAGTTCACGCCGAACCTGATCCTCCTGCCGATGCTCCTGGCGGGGCTCGGCATCCTCGTGTCCCTGGTCTCGACGCTGCTGGTGCGAACCCGGGAGGGAGGGAACCCGCAGCACGCGCTGGACATGGGGACGTTCGCCGCCGCCGCCGTGATGCTGGTGGTGACCTACTTCACCGCGCGCGGCCTGCTGGGCGAGAGCCGCTACGTCGTCGAAGGGCGGGAGTTCGGCTACATGGGTGTCTTCCTGGCCACCGTTGCGGGTCTCGCCGCCGGTCTGCTGATCGGGTTGATCACGCAGTACTACACGGCGGAGTCGAAGGGGCCGGCGCAGAGCATCGCCAAGGACAGCCAGACCGGCTCCGCCACGAACATCATCGGCGGTCTGGCGGTCGGCATGCAGTCGACCGCGCTGCCGATCATCGTGCTGACCGCCGCGGTCCTCGTGGCGCATGGGCAGGCCGGTCTCTACGGCATCGCGATCGCGGCTCTCGGCATGCTCTCGACGACCGGGATCCAGCTCGCGGTCGACGCCTACGGCCCGGTTGCCGACAACGCCGGCGGCATCGCCGAGATGAGCCATCTGGGTCCGGACGTGCGCGCCCGGACCGACAAGCTGGACGCGGTCGGCAACACGACGGCTGCGATCGGCAAGGGTTTCGCGATCGGTTCGGCGGCGCTCACCGCCCTGGTGCTATTCGCGGCCTTCCGCACGACGGTCGGCCTCGAGAGCATGGACCTGGTGAATCCGCGGGTCATGTGCGGGCTGTTCATCGGCGCCATGCTGCCGTTCCTGTTCTCGTCGATGGCGATGAAGGCGGTCGGCAAGGCGGCCTTCGAGATGATCGAAGAGGTGAGGCGGCAGTTCCGCACGATCCCCGGCCTGATGGAGGGGAAGGCCAAGGCCGAGTACGCCCGCTGCGTCGACATCTCGACCGCGGCGGCGCTTCGCAAGATGGTTGCTCCCGGCTTGCTGGCGGTCCTGGTCCCGGTCGCCGTCGGCTTCTACGATGTCGAGGCACTTGCCGGCGTGCTCGCGGGCGTGACGGCCGGCGGCGTCCTGCTGGCGATCTTCATGGCCAATGCCGGCGGGGCCTGGGACAACGCGAAGAAGTACATCGAGGCCGGTGCCCACGGCGGCAAGGGCTCGGACGCGCACAAGGCCGCGGTGGTCGGGGACACGGTGGGCGATCCGTTCAAGGACACCGCCGGTCCGAGCCTGAACATCCTGATCAAGCTGATGTCCGTGGTTTCCCTGGTCATCGCGCCCCTGCTCGTCCTGTGACGCGAGGCCGTGATAGATTCCGCCGCCGATTCGTTGCGGCCCTGATGCCAACGAACACGACGAGGACGAACGATTGACACGGACATACGAACTGGTCTTCATAGCGGACCCGCGCCTCTCGGACGAGGAGACGGTGCAGTTGAGCGATGGGTTTGCCGAGCTGCTGACGGCGGGCGGCAAGACCCGGATTACCCAGGAGGAATCCTGGGGTAAGCGCCGGCTCGCCTATCCCATCCGGAAGTTCACCGAGGGGCGCTACCACGTCTACTACCTGGAGTCGGACGGAGGCGACAACAACCTTGCCGAGGTCGGGCAGCGGATGCTCCAGAACGAGCGCATCCTGCGTCACCTCGTCGTGCGCACGGACCTCGATCTGAAGCGCGCGGCAAGCAAGGGCAAGGCCCCGGTCCGGTCGACGGTACTCGCCGAGACCGCCAGCTAGGGGAGTCGAGAGAGATGCCGAAACGCAGAACCTTCTTCCGTCGCCGCAAGGTGTGCAAGTTCACCGCGGACGGGATCGAGTACATCGACTACAAGGACGTCGCGACTCTGCGGCCGTTCGTGCCGGAGAGGGCGAAGATCCTCCCGCGCAGAATCTCGGGCAACTCGGCCCGGCATCAGAGAATGCTGGCCCGGGCTATCCGGCGCGCCCGATTCCTGGCGCTGATTCCATACACGACCGACTGAAGGGTCCAGAGCCGGGGGCGGACGAGGAACAAGAGATGGAAGTCATCCTGCTTCAGGACATGAGGGGGCTCGGTACGCGCGGCGAAGTCGTCGACGTGAAGCCTGGCTACGCGCGGAACTACCTGTACCCGCGGGAGCTTGCCGCCCCGTCGACCGTGGCGAACCGGCACTGGTTCGAGTCCCAGCGCGCGAAGTTCGACGCCCGGCACGCGGCGGAGCGCTCGGCTGCCGCGGAGGTCGCGGCCGAGCTCGCCGCCTTGAAGATCGAGATCGCCAAGCGGGCGAGCGAGACGGGAACTCTTTACGGGTCCGTGACTCCGACGGAAGTGGTCGAGGCGCTGGCGGCCAAGGGCGTCCAGGTGCATCGGCGGATGGTGGACCTGTCGGGCGGCATCAAGGCCCTTGGCGATCATGTGGTGCGGGTCGACCTGCACACGGAAGTGATTGCCGAAGTCGCACTCGAGGTCGTGCCTGAGACGTAGAGCCTCCAGCGAGGCGGACGTTCCGACGAGGATGTCCGAACGGACCGCGAGCTCCGGCGGCGACAGTGGACCGCCGGACGTAGAGGACTTCCTGGGCGATCGGCCTACGCGTCGCCTCGAGGACTGGCGCCATCTGTGGGAAAGGGACGTTCCCTTCCCGATTCGCAGCCACCGCGGCGTTGTCGGGAGCCTGCTGGTTGCCGTCAAGCGGTTGCTGCGCCCCTTCGTTCGGCTGCCGCAGACGGATCTCTGGGAGCGGCAGCGCGTCTTCAACCTGATCCTGCTCGGCCACGTCCTGGACCAGGCCGAGCGCTTTCGGGATTGGCGGAGGCATCAGGAGCAGGTCGACAGGGCGCTCGAGGAGCGCATCGGAGAACTGGATCGGCGGACCCGGCACCTGGAGAACTTCCTGCGCCAGGGCCTCGACGAGGTCATGCGGCACGATGATGCGCTGTTCGGCCGCGTCGACCGCAAGCTGGACCGGTATCGGCGCGAAGCGGACGAACTTCTCGGCCTCTTGCGATCCGCTCTGAACCGGAGCGGCGAGGAATCGGCCGGGGCGGTTCGGTCCATCGTCGACGATGCCGCCTACCTGGCGTTCGAGGATCGGTTCCGCGGCGGCGAGGAGGAAATCCGCGACCGCATGATGGTCTACCTGCCGCGGCTCCGCGAAGCGGCGCCCGTGCTGGACCTGGGTTGCGGCCGGGGCGAGGCACTGAGGCTCCTCGAGGAGGAGGGCATCGAATGCCGCGGTATCGATTCCTCCACCGCCATGGTGCGCCGCTGTTCGCGGCGGGGCCTTCGCGTCGAGCGGGGGGATCTGCCGGACGCCCTGGCCGGCCTCGAGCCCGGATCTCTGGGCGGGATCGTGTCCTTTCATGTGATCGAGCACCTGCCTCCGGAAGCGGTCGACCGCCTCGTGCGACTGGCATTCGTGGCCCTCCGACCCGGTGGGATCCTGTTGCTCGAAACGCCGAACCCCCTCTCCGTCTGTGTGAGCGCGCGCAGTTTCTGGCTCGACCCGACGCACCTGCGGCCGGTTCACCCCGAAACGCTCCGTGCCAGCTTCGAGAGCTCCGGGTTTTCCAGCGTCGAACGGCTCGATCTGCGTCCCTATCCCGAAGAGGAACGTCTGCCGGAGATTCCTCTGGACGGGCTGGACGGCCAGACCCTGGAGCTGGCGGATCGACTGAACCGCCTGCGCGACGAAATCGATAACGTCCTCTACGGCCATCGCGACTACGCGCTGATCGGCACACGGCGCTAGGGCACCCTTACGAGTCCTCCTCCTCGTCTTCTCTCCAGGCCTCCCGCACGAGGGACCAGTCGGTGACGTCCTCGGGCATGTTCTCGCCGGCCTTCGGCTCGCCGTACAGGGCCCGTTGCTGGTACCAGGGCAGGTCGTAGACCGGCCGGGTGTCGGGGTCGAAGGTCAGCACCGGCTCGGTGCCGACGATGAAGGCTTCCTCGATCAGGTGCTGTCCCACCGGCCGGCGTGACGGGCGGAGACCCGAGTTGTACTCGATCGGGGCGAGATGTACCTGGTTGGGACGAGTGAAGGTGGCGCGGCGGTCGATCCAGCCTTCCTCGATGCCCAGGCGCAACACTTCCTTCCAGATCGGCAGGGCGGCCGCCGCCCCGGTCATGTTGCGTCCAATCCGCCGCTGCTGGTCGTAGCCGACCCAGACGACAAGGGTGTACCTGGGAGTGAATCCTGCGAACCAGGCGTCGGTGAAGCCGTCCGTGGTACCGGTCTTGCCTGCGACGGCCGCAAGTCCCAGGGTCCTTGCGGACTGGGCGGTGCCCCGCTGGACCACACCCGCGAGCACATGGGTCAACAGGTAGGCGACCTCCGGAGTCAACACGGTGGCCGCCTGCGGCACATGGGCCTCGAGCTCCCGGCCGTCCGGGGTCGCGACGCTCTCGATCATGAACGGTTCGACGTGGACCCCCAGGTTGGCGATCGTGGCGTAGGCGGTGGCCACCTCGAGCACGGTCAGGTCGGCGGCTCCCAGAGCCAGGCTCGGATACGGCGGCAGCGGTGAACGAACACCGGCCCGGTAAGCGAAGTCGACCACCCGGTCGGCGCCGACGATGTCGTGCAGCTTGACCGACGTGACGTTGATCGACTTTTCGAGCGCCTTGCGCAGCGTCAGGATGCCGAGGTACTTGCGGTAGTAGTTGCGGGGGCTGTAGTTGGGCAGGTTGTCGACACCGACGAACACCGCCGGTGCATCGAAGAGCGTGTCGGCGGGAGTGAACCCGTGCTCGAACGCGGCGCCGAAGACGAGCGGTTTGAAGAGCGAACCGACCTGGCGCCGCGCCTGGACCGCCCGGTTGAACTCGCTGCGTTCGTAGTCCCAGCCGCCGACCATGGCGCGAACAGCGCCGGTCGACGACTCGAGCAGCAGCACCGCTCCCTCGACGATCGGCTCCTGGACGAGTTCGAGGGTCCAGGGTCCATCGGGTTCGGCTCCGCCCTCCGTGTCAGTCTCCGGGACGGGCCGGAATTCGAACCACGCGATGTCGCCCCGCTCGAGCGGCGGCGCGTCCCGGCGGGTCCAGGCGTATCCCTCGGGATGGAGGTCGAAACGGTGCTCGCCGATGCGAATCTCCGCTTCGTGCCGGCCGCGTCGGAGAACGACGCCGGGCGCCCAGGCGCCGGCCTCCGGTTCGAAACCGTGCCAGCGGCCGAGGAGACCCCCGACCGACTCGGCGAGATCCTCCGCCTCGAGATCGTCCCGGTCCAGCCGTGACGCCGGACCGCGGTAGCCGCGCAGCCGGTCGATCCGAACCAGGCCTTGACGCAGTGCTCGCTCAGCGGCGTCCTGCATCGGGGGATCCAGGGTCGTCCTGACCTGCAGGCCCCGCTCGTACAGGCCCTTCTGGCCGTACGTGCGGTAGAGATCGACGCGGACCCGTTCAGCGAAGTACGGCGCCACCGGCTTCGTCTCGCGCTGCTTGACGACCCCCAGCGGTCTGGTTGCTGCCTCCACGGCCCGCTGTTTCGTGATCACGTCCCGCTCGGCGACGACCTGGAGGATCGCATTGCGCCGCGCGCGGACGACTTCGGGGCGCAGATACGGCGTCCACACGCTTGGACTCGGCAGCACCGCGACGAGGGTGGCCGCTTCCACGTGGTCGAGCTCGGCGGCCGGTTTGCCGAAGTAGTAACGGGAGGCGGCTTCCAGGCCGTAGTTGCCGTGACCGAAGTAGGTCAGGTTGCAGTACAGCGTGAGGATCTGCTGCTTGCTCAGGCGCTTCTCGAGATGGACGGCGAGCAGCGTCTCCCGGATCTTCCGGCTCCACACCTTCTCGCGGCCCAGGAACAGCGTTCGCGCCACCTGCATGGTGATCGTGGAGGCGCCCGAGAAGCGCTCGCCCCGGCGCCAGTTCTGCACCGT
>JAPOVF010000001.1:0-21919 GCA_026708285.1 Acidobacteriota bacterium | reverse complement strand
CCTCCATCACGCGCGTATCATACGGCCCGACTCATGACGCCCGAAGCCGAGCAGCCGCGCGACCTGCCGCCGTTGCCGGAACCCTTTCCCGAGCCGTCGGCGACACGGCCACGCGATTCGGAGAGCACGCGGCGAGGTTGTCTGATCGCAGGGTTCGCCGGATGCGGGCTGCTCGTGCTCCTGCTGGTGATCGGCATGGTGGTGGCCCTGACCCAGGCCGATGAACTGCTCGAGTTCGTGCTGGACTTCGGTCGCGGTCGCATCATGGAGACATTGCCTGAGGACACCACGTCGGAAGAACGCAACCGTCTCGACCGGGCCTTTGATTCCGTCCTCGAACGCTACCGGTCGCGTCCTGCGACGCCCGCCGACAACCGCCGGCTGCAGATGGCCCTCACCGACGCGCTGCGCCGGGCCGAGCGCGGACTCCTCGACCGCGACGACGTGCGGCGCCTGACCGAGCGTCTCGAGCGGATCGCGGCTTCCGGACCGGAGGTGTGACCTGCACCGGCGCCTCGAGCCGAGGAGTGGGGCCGGAGGACGCTTCGAGCTCATCTCTCCGTTCCGGCCGCAGGGTGATCAACCAGCGGCGATCGCCGAACTGCTGGCCGGTCTCGAGGACGACGTTCCCGAGCAGGTGCTGCTCGGAGTCACCGGCTCCGGCAAGACGTACACGATCGCCAAGGTGATCGAGGCGGTGAACCGGCCCACGCTGGTCCTGTCGCACAACAAGACGCTGGCGGCCCAGCTCTACCAGGAGTTCAAGAGCTTCTTCCCGAACAACGCGGTGGAGTACTTCGTCTCCTACTACGACTACTACCAGCCCGAGGCCTACGTCCCGCAATCCGATACCTATATCGAGAAGGAAACGAGCATCAACGACGAGATCGACCGCCTGAGGCTGCGGGCGACAATCTCCCTGTTCGAGCGGCGGGACGTGCTCGTCGTGGCTTCCGTGTCGTGCATCTATGGCCTGGGCGCGCCCGACGTCTTCTTCTCGATGCTCCAGTTCTTCGAGCGCGGAACCGAGCTGCCGCTCGAACGGGCACAGCGAAGCCTGGCCGAGATGCAGTACGAGCGCACCCGGCTCGATCTGTTCCACGGCAGCTTCCGGGTACGCGGCGACGTGCTCGAAATCCTCCCGGCCTACGACGACCGTGGTATCCGGGTCGAGTACTTCGGAGACGAGATCGACCGGGTCTGCCGCTTCGACGTGATCACGGGACGCGTGCTGGAGGAGATCGACCGGCTGCCGGTCTTTCCGCGTAATCACTACGTGACGCCGGAGGAACGGATGCGGAGGGCCATCCAGTCGATCGAGGAGGAGCTGGGCGAGCACCTGGTCGTCCTTGAGCGCGAGAACCGTTTGCTCGAGATGCAGCGGCTGGAACAGCGGACCCGTTACGACCTGGAGATGCTGCGCGAGCTCGGCTCCTGTGCAGGCATCGAGAACTACTCGCGCCATCTTTCCGGCAGGGCGCCGGGCGAGGCTCCGCCGACGTTCCTGGACTATCTGCCCGAGGACTTCCTGCTGGTGGTCGACGAAAGCCACCAGTCGATTCCGCAGGTGCATGGGATGTACCACGGCGACCGCGCGCGCAAGGAGACGCTGGTGGAGTTCGGATTCCGGCTGCCAAGTGCCCTGGACAACCGGCCGCTCCGGTTCGACGAGTTCGAAGAGCGTTGCGGGCAGAAGATCTACGTCTCTGCCACGCCTGGTCCGTTCGAACTCGAGCGGACCGCCGGCGTGGTCGTCGAGCAGGTCATCAGGCCGACCGGCCTGCTCGATCCCCGGATCGAACTGCGGCCCTCCGCGAATCAGATCGACGACCTGGTGGAGGAGGCGCGGGCGGCGATCGAGCGCCGCGAGCGGGTGCTGGTGACCACGCTGACCAAGCGGATGGCCGAGGAACTGACGCAGTACCTGACCGAGCTGGATCTCCGGGTGCGCTACCTGCACAGCGACATCGACACCCTGGAGCGGGTCGAGATCACGACCGCGCTTCGGCGCGGCGAGTTCGATATTCTGGTCGGCATCAACCTCCTGCGGGAGGGACTCGACCTCCCCGAGGTCTCGGTAGTCGCGATCCTGGACGCCGACAGGGAGGGGTTCCTGCGGAGCGAGGTTTCACTGATCCAGACGGCGGGCCGCGCGGCGCGTAACCTGAACGGACGGGTCATCTTCTACGCCGACCAGCGAACCGAGTCGATCGACCGCTCGGTCCAGGAGACCGCGCGGCGCCGGCGTCTTCAGGCGCGCTACAACCGGGAACACGGGATCGAGCCGGCCTCCATCCTGAAGGACGTACACAGTCCGCTGGTGCAGATGAGCAACCTGGACTATCTGCACAAGGCCGGTGCGGCGGCCGAGGCGGTGGAAGATCTCCTGCGGGAGGACGCGCCGGAGATGCCCCTGGAACGCCGCATCGCACGCCTGGAGAAGGCGATGAAGCAGGCCTCCCGGCGACTCGAGTTCGAACAGGCCGCGGTCTTGCGCGACCGCCTGAAGGAACTTCGGGAAGTCAAGGTGATGGGCTGATGCACTCGCGCCTCGCGCATCGGCTTGACGAGCTTCCGGATCAGCCGGGGATCTACATCTTCAAGTCGGAGGACGGCGCGGCGCTCTACGTCGGCAAGGCGAAGTCCCTGCGCCGGCGCGCGGTGGCCTACCGCAAGCCGGCCGATGATCCGCGCATCGCCCTGATGCTGCAGGACGCGGCCGACCTCGAGTTCGTCGTCACCGACTCGGAGGCCGAAGCCCTGCTGCTCGAGAACAACTGGATCAAGCGCCGGCAGCCGCGCTTCAACATCCGTCTGCGCGACGACAAGACCTACCCGTACCTCAAGCTCACCCTTGCCGACGGTCACCCGCGTCTCGCCTTCACGCGGCGCATTCGCCGTGACGGCGCGGAGTACTACGGCCCTTACCTCCCCGCCGGACTGGCGCGCAAGGCGATCAAGCTGACGCAGAAGCTGTTCGGTATCCGGGTGTGCCGGATCGAGATCGACGGCAGCCTGCCGCGGCCCTGTCTCTACCACGACATGAAGCGCTGTCTCGGTCCGTGCGTCGACGGCCTGACCACCGACGAGGCCTATGCGGAGGCGGTGGAGAAGGCGCGTCTCTTTCTCGCCGGCAGGAACGACGAGTTGCTGCGCGACCTGCGCGGCAGCATGCGGACGCACGCCGCGGGTCTGGAGTTCGAGGCCGCGGCGCGTCTTCGGGACACCATGCAGGAGATCGAACAGGTAAGTCAGCGGCGGAAGCTCTTTTCGGATCGGGGTGAGGACGTCGACATCTTCGGCGTCCACACCAGCGGGGACAACGCGGCGGTCGTCGTGCTGGTCATGCGCGGCGGCCAGGTTCTCGATCGTCGCGAGCTGTTCTGGGAGGGGGTCTCGAGGATCACCGCCGAACGTCTGCTGTCGGAGCTGCTGCCGCAGCTCTACGACCGGACCACCCTGATTCCGAAGGAGATCCATCTGCCGGCACCAATCGAAGGCGAAGAGGCGCTTACGTCGTGGCTGAGCGAACGGCGCGAATCGAAGGTCTACCTCCGCATGCCCTCGCGCGGACCGAAGGCGCACCGGGTGGCCCTGGCGAACCGGAACGCGGCGATGGCCTTCCGCCGCCGGTTCCGGGGTGCGGGCGCCGCCGGAGAGGCCGGCGAGGCGCTGCGGCGGGCGCTCGACCTCGAAGACCCGCCGCGGCGGATCGAGGGCATCGACATTTCGACCTTCGGGGGCAGTGAGACGGTCGCCTCCCTGGTCGTCTGGAATGACGGCCGGATGGTCAAGAACCAGTACCGCAGCTTCAACATCCGGGGCCTGGAGCAGGCCGATGACTTCGCCTCGATTCGCCAGGCGGTGGAGCGCCGCTACCGGAGGACCCTCGAGGAGGTCGGCGAGATGCCGGACCTCATCCTGATCGACGGCGGACGCGGCCAGTTGAACGCGGCGCTGGAGGCGCTGTCGGAACTGGGTGTCGACGAGACGCCTGTAGTCGGCCTCGCAAAGCGGGAGGAGGAGGTGTACGTCCCGGCGAGGCCGGCGCCGCTCAAGCTGCAGCGGAATCACGCCGGCCTGCGCGTGCTCCAGCAGGTCCGTGACGAAGCGCACCGTTTCGCCGTGTCGCGCCACCGCCGTCGCCGTTCCCGGCGGACGCTGCGGAGCCGATTCGACGACCTCCGGGGCATCGGGCCGAAGCGGCGCAAGTTGCTGGTGCGGCGTTTCGGCAGCTACGCTGGCGTGACCCGGGCGTCCGAAGAGCAGCTTCGGGAGGTTCTGGGCGCCAAGCTCGCCCGATCGGTCTATGCGTCGGTCCATCCCGATCGGACCAGTTGAGCGAGTGCTAGGATTCGCCTTGCCGGAGGACCGGATGCGGTCGCTCCCGGTGGTCCTGCTGCCGGGAGAGGAAAGTCCGGACTCCAACGGACGGCATGCTTGCTAACGGCAAGGCGCGGCAACGCGACGGAAAGTGCAACAGAGAGCAGACCGCCGACCAGATGGCTCCGGTGCCGACGAGGCCCCCGGGGCCACGGGAAGGCAAGGGTGAAACGGTGCGGTAAGAGCGCACCGCTCGGCCGGCGACGGTTCGAGGCGATGGCAAACCCCATGTGGAGCAAGACCAAATAGGGAGTGCGGATCGGGCTGTCCGTCCCGATGCCGGGTTGTTCGCAACCGGGGACGCCCTCCGGGTAGGTCGCAAAGATGAATGGCCGCCTCCCATCGCCTGAAGGTGACGGGACGAACAGAATCCGGCTTACGAGGTCCTCCGGCACTTGACCTTCTTCGACAGGCCCTTCGGATGGCCGCCGTCCGTCAGGCCGGGCGACCGGGTCGGCATCGGGGCATTGTCCGGACCGATCGACGAAGATCGTCTCCGGGCCGGCGTGGCCGGGCTTGAAGAGCTCGGCTTCGAGGTCGTGCTCGCCTCAAACCTTCGCTCCGGGGCGAAACGGGAAGGGCGCGAGCTGTTCGTGGGATCCGACCGCCAGCGGCTGCAGGCGTTCCACGACCTGGCGGCGGACGAGGAGATCGCCGCGATCGTCTTCGCCCGTGGCGGCTATGGCGTGACGCGGCTCCTGGAACGCATTGACTGGCGCCTGCTCGCCGGCAGACCGCGGCCTTACGTGGGCTACTCGGACCTGACGCCGTTCCTGCTCGGACTGGTCGGCAGAACCGGGATGGTGGCCTTCCATGGCCCGATGCTGGTCGACTTCGCCCGCGGCCTGCTGGCCGAGGAACGACGCTCGCTGCTCGCCGCACTGGCCGGCAGGCGAGGCGAGGGCTGGGAGCTCGAGCCGGTCGGCCGGCCAAGGTCGGCCGGCCGACCGGAAGCGATCGAGGGCTGTCTTCTCGGTGGCTGCCTGACCATGCTGGCGGCAACGATCGGAACCGGCTTCCTGCCGAACTTCCGCGAATCGATCCTGTTTCTCGAGGACATCGATGAGCCTGAGTACCGGATCGACCGTCTACTGACGCAGTTGCGGTCCGCACGGCGCGTCGGCGGTGTGCGTGCGGTGATCGCCGGCCATTTCACGAACTGCGACGCGCGCGACGGGTTGATTGACTTCGCCGAGGCACTCGGCGTGCCGCTCCTGGTCGGTCTTCCCGCCGGTCATCAGGCGCCTAACCACACGCTGCCCCTGGGGGCATCGGTCCGGCTCGATCCGGACGCCGGTAGGCTGGAAGTCACGGACTGACTCCGCCGATGGAGCCGTTCGACCCGATCACCAGTGCGCGCGGCGTGGGGCCGGTGCTGGGACGCAGGCTGGCCGAGGCGGGTTGCCGCCGCATCGCCGATCTGCTGGCGCACCTTCCCGTCCGGTACGAGGACCGGCGCGCGCTCGGACGCCTGCCCGGACGGGGCGACGATTCATCCGAGGGCCCGGAAGAACCCTTGACCGTGGTCGTGCGCCTCGAGAAGCTGCGGCGGGTGTTTGGCCGCCGCCGCTTCTCGCGTGTGGAGGCGGTCGCTCACGACGGCGAGAACCGGATCGGCGTGGTCTGGTTCAATCGCCCCTACCTGGTGAACCAGTTGGACGAGGACGCCTCCTACCTCCTCCACGGAGTGCCCAGACGCCGAGGCGGGGACGGCGACTGGCAACTCGCGAATCCGACCGTCGAACGGGTGGACGAGGAGCCGGCCGGCGGCGGCGTACGGCCGGTGTACGGCCGCATCGGAGACGTTCCGCCGTCGCGGGTGGAACGCCTGGTCCACGGAGCCGTGTCCCGCCTGACGGAGAGTCGCGGCTCCGACTGGATCGACGAGTGGTTGCCGATCGAAGAGCGGGCCCGGCACGGCCTGCCAAGTCTGGCCGAGGCACTGACCGCGGTCCATTGCCCCTCCACGGAGGCCTCCGTCGAAGCGCTGAACGAGAGACGGAGTCCGGCCCATGCGCGTCTTGCCTACGGGGAATTCCTGCTTCAGCAGTTGCAGCTCGCCGCCGGTCGCAGGCGGCGTAGCCGGCACGGCAAGCCGCACCGGTACGAGTCCTTCGACGCGGCGGAGAGAGTAGCTCGGGAACTGCTGCCGTTTCGGTTGACCCGTGCCCAGGAACGGGTGCTCGAGGAGATTGAAACGGACCTTCTCGGGCGGCGGCCCATGCTTCGCCTGGTGCAGGGCGATGTCGGCTGCGGCAAGACGGTTCTCGCCGCCCTGGCCTGCCTGGTCGCGGCACGGAGCGGCCTCCAGTCGGCCCTGATGGCGCCAACGGAACTGCTCGCCGAACAGCACTTCGCTTCGCTGCGGCGGCTGTTGGGGTCGCATCTCGCGCTGGCGCTCGTGACCTCCAGCCAGCGCGTCGCCAGCGACGGGTGCGGTGCGGTGCTCGAGCGGGTCGCGGACGGCCGGATCGACCTCACGATTGGCACACACGCGTTGATCCAGGAGCGCACCCGCTTCGCGTGCCTGGGACTCGCCGTCGTCGACGAGCAGCACCGGTTCGGTGTCGTCCAGCGCCAGGCCCTGGCGCAGAAAGGGCAGCGGCCGGACCTCCTGGTCATGACCGCGACGCCGATTCCCCGGTCCCTGGCGCTGACTGTGTACGGAGACCTGGACGTGTCGTTGGTGGACGAGATGCCGCCGGGTCGCAGCCCGGTCGAAACCCGCGTGTTGACCGAGAAGCACCGGGACGAGGCGGTGGACCTCGTGAGGCAGCGCCTTCGCCGCGGTGGCAGGGCTTACGTCGTCTTTCCCCTGATCGATTCGGGTGAAGGAAGCGCGGCCGGTTTGCCGTCGCTCGAGAAGTCGGGCGCCTGGTGGGCCGAAGCGCTGGCAGGGACTCATGGCGTCGTCCACGGTCGCCTGGGTCGGGAAGAGCGTGACGAGACGATGAGCCGGTTTTCGACCGGCTCGATCCGCGTGCTGCTCGCGACGACCGTGATCGAGGTGGGCGTCGACGTTCCCGAGGCGACCGCGATGGTGATCCTCGGGGCGGAGCGGTTCGGACTGGCCCAGCTGCACCAGCTTCGGGGACGCATCGGACGGGGTACGGATCAAACGCTCGGGGAGCCGATCTGCATCGCCATCTCGGGCGGGTCGTCAGCCGAAGCAGAGCGTCGGCTGGCCGTGTTCGAAGCGTCGACCGACGGCTTCCGGATCGCGGAGGAGGATCTGCGGCAGCGCGGCCCCGGCGAGGTGCTTGGCACGCGTCAGGCGGGATTGCCACAGTTCCGCTTCGGCGATCTGGCCCGTGACTGGAAGTGGCTCGTGGCGGCACGCGCCGACGCCGGGAGGTTGCTGGACCGGCTCGCGGAACCCGGCAAGGAACCGCTGCGGCGGCAGTTGGAGCGCCGGATTCCGGCGCTTGGCGCTTCGGCGGAAGGGACCGCCGAGCCGTGAAGGTCCTCCTGGTCGCCAATGTCCTGCCCCCGCGGGATCTCTCCGGTGCGGGCGAGCAGGTGCTTCAACTCGCCTGGGGCCTGCGGCAGGCCGGCTGCGAGGTGGAGATCCTCGGCCGCGACCAATGTGGCCCAGGGGTCTCGAAGACGTCGTTTCCCTGGTCCGCGCGGCGTGCCGCCCTGCGGCGGGTCGCCGAGTGGCAGCCGGACGTGGTGCAGGTCCACGAGAGCGACGGCGGTCTGGTCATCCGGGACCTCTCCCGCCGGGCCACCGGCCGCCGGCCTCTTCTCGCGGCGCTCCAGCAGGTGAGCTATGTCCAGGAGCGCCTGGCGGTTCGTCCGCTGATCGACCGGGACGGTCGGGCCGGGGTCGTCGCGCGTCCGGCGAGGAGCGAACGCATCTTCCGCTCGCTCCGCGCGCCCGTGCACATCGCCCTGGGACGGATCACCGCCAGGCGCGCGGACGTCCGCCTGGCGCCGAGCCAGGTGACCGCGGCCGAGATCGAACGCGACTACGGGGTCGCTGGCGTCGAGGTGGTTCCGAATGTCACCGGCGCTCCCCTTGACCTGCCGGACGAGGATGAACCCCGAGAGAGCCGGGTCGACGAGCTCGTGGAAGAGCCCTTCCTGCTCGCCGTGGGACGGCTGCGGATCCGCAAGGGCTTCGAGATCCTGTTGCGAGCCGTGGCGACCGCTCACGGGCGCGGGCATCGTCCGCGGCTGATTGTCGCGGGCGACGGGGAGCGGCGTGAGTCCCTTTCGGTGCTTGCCCGGGAGCTCGGGCTGGGAACGAGTGTGCACTTCGCCGGCCGCTGCTCCCGGACGGAAGTCGCCCGGTTGCGGCGCCGCGCTACCGCCCTTGTCGTACCGTCCACCTACGAGGGCATGCCTCTGGTCGTGCTCGAAGCCATGGGGGACGCTGTTCCCGTCATCGCCTCCGCGGTCAGCGGCATTCCCGAGGTCGTCGTCGATGGGGAGACCGGCTGGCTCGTACCGCCCGAGCGTTCGAGTGCTCTCGCCGATGCCTTGATC
Source organism: Acidobacteriota bacterium (assembly GCA_026708285.1). Classification (GTDB taxonomy): domain Bacteria; phylum Acidobacteriota; class Thermoanaerobaculia; order Multivoradales; family Multivoraceae; genus Multivorans. The sequence continues at coordinate 13,045 of JAPOVF010000001.1, read as the reverse complement.
GCAGCGACCCTCGATCCCGATGAATCCCGCCGGCGCGGCGAGGCGGGAGGCCGCCGGCTGGATCGGCGCTACCGGCCGGGGCACGCGGCGGAGCGGTGGCTGGAAGCTCTGGAACGGGTCGGTCGATCGCTACCGCCGGTGTGGAAGAATCCCGACAGATGAGTTCCATCTCGGGCTGCAGTTGCTCCGGCGGGCAGTACTGATGAGCTCGACCGTCAACGTAGGACGCGCCAGCGCCCAGGCTTCAAGCAGCCTGCTGCCGGCCTCTTGGCGGGTCGAATTGCCGGAGTTCGAGGGCCCCCTTGATCTGTTGCTTCGCCTGGTGAGAATCAACGAGATCGAGATCACGGACATCCCCGTCGCCCTGATCTGCGATCAGTTTCACGCGTACCTGGACCTGATGGACGAGTTGGATCTCGACATCGCCGCGGACTACATCTACGAAGCGGCCCTGCTGATTCAGCTCAAGGCCAGAGTACTGCTGCCGCAACCCGAGCCGGCGCCCGGCGAGGAGCCGGAAGATCCACGCCGGGAGTTGATCGAACGGTTGCTCGAGTACCAGCGACTCAAGGAGGCTGCGCAGACCCTGGCCGAGGTCGACAGCCTTCGGCACGGGCTGTGGACGCGCGGCCGGACGGAGACCGTCGTAGCTGCCGGCGAGGAGGAGTTCGACGTGGGCGACCTATCGCTCTTCGACCTGCTTCAGGTGTTGCGGGGCGTGCTGAAGCGCTATGACGAGGAGCATCCGAGTCCGCTGATCTACCAGGGCGAGTCCTTCAGCGTCCGGGGCCAGATCGAGCGGTTGCTGAGCCGCTTCGAGGGCGGCCGCTCACTCGATCTGAAGGACGACCTGTTCGCGCTGTCGAGTCGTGCGGAAGCGATCGCGTGCTTCCTCGCCGTGCTGGAGATGGCTCGCCTCAATCTGGTGCGGCTCCACCCCTCCGACGCCGGCTCCGTCTTTCTGTTCCGCACTACGCGGGCGCTCGACCCGGTCTTGCTGGAGGATCTGACCGGATGACGGACACGCCCGAGATGGAGGCGGTGTTCGAGGCTCTGCTCTTCGCCAGCCCCGATCCTCAACCTGAGGCGAAGCTCCTCGAAGTGTTTCCGGAAGGGGACCGTGCACGCGCGGCCGAGGCGCTCGAGGCAGTTCTCGACCGTTACCGGGCCGACGAAACCGGCGGCCCGACGAACCGCGGCGTCGTTCTGGACCGGGCCGGCGGCGGATACCGGCTCGTCACGCGTTCCGACCTGCATCCCTACCTGCGCAGGTTCTTCGAGGTCGCCGGTCGTAGCAGGTTGTCCATGGCCGCCGTGGAAACGCTGGCGATCGTGGCCTACCGGCAGCCGGTTACGAGTCCGGAGATCCAGGAACTGAGAGGCAGGAACTCCGCGGGAGTGTTGAAGACGCTCCTCGAGCGTCGGCTGATCCGAATCTCGGGGCGCAAGGAGGTCGTCGGTAGTCCCTTCCTCTACGCCACCACGCGCGAGTTTCTGCTTCACTTCGGCCTGCGGTCTCTCTCCGAGCTGCCGCCGCTGGAAGAGTTCGAAGAGACCTTCCTAGGTGGGGCCGAGGAGGAGTCCTTGCAGACAGCGATTACCCTTGCGCCGGCGGACCCGATCGATGGCTGAGGAACCGAAGGGCGAGCGGCTGCAGAAGATCCTCTCCCGCGCCGGCGTCGCCTCACGCCGGGCCGCCGAAGATCTGATTCGGGCCGGCCGGGTCACGATCGATGACCGCGTCGCGGTCCTCGGAGACCGCGCCCGGCAGTGGGGCAAGGGAAGGGAGACGGTCCGGGTCGACGGTGAGCCCGTCGCGCGGACGGATGCGGCTCTCTACGTTCTACTGAACAAGCCGGCGGGGCACGTAACGACCCGCAGCGACCCCGAAGGGCGCCCCACGGTCATGGATCTGCTCCCGGAGAGGTGGCGCGGCCGGCTCAAGCCTGTCGGGCGGCTCGACTACCGGACCGAAGGCCTCCTCCTCTTCACGGACGATGGGGATCTCGCCAACCGGCTGACGCATCCACGCTTCGGCTGCACGAAGCGGTATCTGGTCAAGGTCCGGGGGCTCCCGGGCCGGGCGGCCATCGAACGACTCGGCCGGGGCATGTTCATCGCGGGCCGGCGAACTGCGCCGGTGACACCGCGTCCGGTGCGAACGCGCAGGGGAGGCAGAACCGCTCGCTCGTCGAGCTGGTGGGAGATGGAGCTGCGGGAAGGCCGGACCCGGCAGATTCGGGAGATGTTCTTCCGCGTCGGACACCCGGTGCAACGGCTGCGCCGGGTAGCGATCGGCCGTCTCGAGGATTCCCGGTTGCCGACAGGTGATTGGCGCAAACTCTCGGTGCGAGAAGTAGCGAGCCTGAAGACCGGTTCCGACGGAGTGTCGGCAGGGCGCTCTGGGGTCGGACGGAAACGGGGACGCCGGCGCCGGTGACGGTTGTCGCCATCGACGGTCCGGCCGGTGTCGGCAAGAGCACCGTCGCCCGGACGGTCGCGGCAAACCTCGGGGTTCCCTATCTCGACACGGGAGCCATGTACCGGGCGGTCGCCTGGAAGGCGCTGGAGGACGGTCTGGACCCGGCCGAAGAGTCCGCGATGGAGGAACTGATCGGGCGGATCTCCTTTGAACTCCGAACGCGGGCCGCCGAGGCGGAGGTGTTCATCGACGGCTTTGCTCCGGGCCCGCTGTTGCGTACGCCACGGGTCGACGCGGCCACGTCGCGGGTTGCCGTGCATCCCCGAGTACGTGCGTGGCTCGTCGCCCGGCAGCGGGAGTTCGCGGCTCGGGAGGGCGCGGTGATCGAAGGTCGCGACATTGGCACGGTTGTCTTCCCCCGGGCGAAGCACAAGTTCTTTCTTGACGCGCCGCTCGAGGTGAGGGCGGAACGGCGGCTCCGCCAGCTCGGGGACCGGAACGACGGTGGCCGCGATCGGCTCATGCAGGAGATTCAGGCCCGGGACGAGCGGGACCGCCGGCGCCGCGCCTCGCCGCTGCGGCACGATGCGAGCTACGAGATGATCGATACGTCGACCGGCGCCGCCGATCAGATCGCTGCCCGGATTCTCCGTTCGGTTCGCGCGGCAGAGACGGCGACGGACCGATGACGGACCGCGAGGGCGAGCGCGGTGGGGGCGCTGCCGCCTGGTTGGTCATCTTCGGAATCTTCGCGCTGGCGGCGATCCTGCTGGCGGTCGAACGATGGCCGCGGGACGAGGAGCCGCCGCTGCCAACGCGCGGGCAGCTGGTCTCGATGGAGTCGGCGTACCAGGAGATGCTCCTGGATCTCCAGGAGGACGCCGAGCGGGCGGCGGTGAACGTTCGCCGGACGGGGGCGATTCCACTCGAGTCTGCCGGGGCGCGAGAGAGCGTGTTCGAGGAGTTGGATCGGGCGAGCCGCGTTGACGGTCACACCCTGGTTCTGGTCGATTCAGATGGCCTGGCGCAGGCTTGGGGCGGACCGGGACTGAGGCACGATCTTCCCCTCGATCGTCTCCTGCCCGGAGGCATCAATCAGACCGCCGGCTTCACAGCGGTATCGCTGTACGCGGCCATCGATATGAGCACGGGCGAGGGGGGCTGGCGTTTGATCGTCGGCAGCAGTTTCCCGACCGACACGCTGCCGATTGCCACACCGTTCGGACTGCGGCGCTACGGGGTGAGATGGTCGGTACGGGACCACTCCGCGGAACCGCTGACGCCTGGTCTCGAGGCCATCGGCATTCGCGAACTCGCTCCGCCGGACGGCATCCCGGGACCGTGGCTGCGCCTGCGTTTCGGATCGCCCCTGGAGCGGCAGCCGGGAACGGCCGGCTCGCTTGCGGTGGCCGCGGCGATGATCGGCGTCGGCCTGTTGCTGACCTGGGTCTTCCGCCGCTGGAGCGGTCGAGCGCCGCTACGGCCCCGGCCCGCGGTGACGGTACCAGCACTGACCGGGGTTTCCGCGGCTGTGGGCTACGGCCTCTATCGGTGGCAGATCTGGGCAGCCGACGCCACTGGGGCGCCGGTCGACCCCGGAGGTTCCTTCGGAGGCCCGATCGGACACTGGGCCGTCTTGTTGACGGGTTGGGTTCTGCTGGCCGGAACCGTGCTCTGGGCCGCCGGCCGGGGGAACGGTCGGGACTGGATGCACCTTCTGCTGACGGCTACGGCGGCGGCTCTCGGTGTCGGTCTGCTCGTCGAAGTGACCCACCGACCTGCCCTGCGGGCACTGCTGCTCGAGCACGCTCGAGACGGTCTCGAGGGGCCGGACCCAGGAGAAGTCGCGGCGCTTGCGGAGCAAACCGGCTCCTTCGTCACGGCGAGCGACCTGAGGGAACTGGCTCTCGGCGATCCGAACGAACTCGACGATCACCAGGATCTGGCTTTGGAACTCTGGCGCCGGTCGCCCCTGGCTGCTTCCGAGACGTTTTCGGCTCTGGCGGTGATCCGGGGGAACGAGGTGTCGACATTTTCCTACGGTCTGCCGGTGGACACGGAGACGGGCGAGCTCGCCGTTGACAGCGCGCGTTGGCCGCGCGGCGATCTGCCGCTATGGCAGGAACAGCGCAGTGCGACGGGTGAAGCCCCGGTGGTCTCCGCGGGTCAGGACTGGGGCGCGGCTCGCTTCTGGACAGCAGCGTTGCCACGGCTCGATGTCTGGGGCCCCGTCACGTCGGGAACCGGCGGTGAACTCGAGTTGCGCCTGCTGCGCGGAGGCCCGGCCAGAAGTCCGAGCCGGTCGAATCCTCCGGGAGAGGCGGCCCTCGCCTACATCGATGGCGCGGGCCGGCCGCTCGTCTCGCGTTGGGATGAGGACTGGCTGTTGCCGGCGCCGTCGGAAGCGGTGGATCCGCGCCGAACGATGCGGGTCGAGACGCCGGCGGGACCCGCCCTGGCCTGGTTCAGCCCAAGCAGCCTCGAGGGCCTCTGGATCGTCGCTTTGCTGCCCGAGGAGACGATGGCGGAGCGCCTCTGGCGGATCGCCACGGTCGCCGCGCGGCTGGTGCTGGCAGTCTCCGCGGTGGCTTTTGCCGTGTTGCTGATCAGCCTGCCGAGAGCGAAACTGCGCGGCAGCTTCCTGCCGGACTTCCGGCGGTACTCGGTCCGGCTGACGGCAGTGCTTGCTCTGATCGCGATCGTGCCGCTGGCGCTGCTCAACGGGTTGCTTGTCCGGAATCTGGGGACCCGCATCCAGGCCGAGCAGGAGGTCGCCGGTCGAGCCGCCCTCGTGTCGCTCGAGCACGTCCTGACCGACTTCCTGCTCGGCCTGCCGCCGGGATTCTCCATGGACGCCCAGTTGGACGACGAACTCCTGGCCTGGCTGGCGGAAGTCGTCGGACACGAAGTGAACCTCTACTGGCGCGGCAGCGTCTACGCATCGAGCAAGCCGGACCTGTTCACCGCGGGCCTGATGCCGAAGCGCATCCCTGGCAATGTCTACAGCAGATTGGCGCTGCTCGGCCACCCGACCGCCGCGCGCATTCAAACGGCGGGCCGGGGCGTGTCGTACCTGGAGTTGTACCAGCCCGTGTCCCTGGGCGAGGAGCGCCCGGGGGAGTCGGGGTTGTTTGTGTCCGTGCCGCTGCTGGCGCAGCAGGAGGCAGGTACGCGGGAGCTTGCCGCCCTGCGGCGGCAGGCGCTGGTCATCACGACGGCCCTGGTGCTGCTACTGGTCATCGTCGGCGCACGGCTCGCGCGTGGTTTCACCCGCCCGCTGATGAGGATGATCGACGGCGCGGACCGAATCGCCGGCGGCGCGGCCGCCCTCGGCTTCAAGCCGCAGGAGACGGAACTAAGGACCCTCGGCGCCGCCATTGACGGCATGGCGGCCCGGATCGCATCGACCCGTGCGCGCGAGGAGGAGGCACAGCGGCTGGAGGCGTGGGCCGAGATGGCACGGCTGATCGCGCACGAGGTGAAGAACCCGCTGACCCCCATCCGGCTCTCGACCGAGCACTTGCGGCGGGTGTGGCGGGACGCCCCGGATCGGTTGGACGAGGTCTTCGAGCGCTGCACCGACAACATCCTCTACCAGGTGGACGAGCTGGCGCACACGGCTGGGGAGTTCGGGGAGTACAGCAGGATTCCCCTGGCCCGACCGGAGCCCGGGGACCTGGTGGCCGCGGTGCGGGAGGTTGTGGACGGCTATCGCCGCCCGCCGCCCAAGGGTGTGACGGTGGCTTTTGACTCGAGAGTGGACGGGGCGACGGCGCGGCTTCCGTTCGATCGTCGACTGATGCAGCGGGCGGTCCGCAACCTGCTCGAGAACGCCCTCGGCGCCAGTGACGGTGGAGGCGAGGTGCGGGTCACCGTGGCGCCGGTCGACGGCGGCAGTGCGCTGCGTATCACCGTCGACGACCGCGGGCACGGTGTCTCGGACACCGACCTGGAACGCATCTTCGAGCCCTACTTCTCGACCTCGAGCGGGGGTACCGGCCTGGGTCTCCCGATCGCTCGCCGGATCGTGGAGGAACATGGCGGAACGGTCAACGCAGCAAGAAGGCCCGAGGGGGGACTCTCGGTCCGGATCTTACTGCCCGCCGATCAGGCGTCCGAGTCGTCGCCGGGCGGCGGCTCCAGCTGAATCGTTCGCGTGGGGAAGGCGATCCGCACGCCCAGCCGGTCGGCGAGGCTCAGGATGTCCAGGGCCAGATCGTGGCGGAGTCGGAGTTCGGTGCTCCAGTCCGGGGCGAGGAAGAAGACGTAGAGCATGATCTCGAGACCGTCAACGCCGAATTCGTTCAGGTGAATCTCGAAGGCGTCCTGGCGCATCGATTCGTTCTCCCGAACGAGCTGCCGGATGCCCTCGCAGAACGCGTCGACGCTGGCGGGGGGCGTGTCGTACGTGACCTGGATTCGGGTGCTCCAGCGGCGGAACTGCCGTGCTCCGTAGTTGTCGACCGAAGCGTCGATCAGGCGGGCGTTGGGCAGCGTGATCAGGGAGGCGTAGAACGTCCGGACGCGTGTGCTCCGGAAACCGACCTCCTCGACCACCCCCTCGACCTCGCCGATCTTGATCCAGTCGCCGACCCGGAAGGGGCGGTCGAGCAGCACCGTGATCGAACCGAAGAGGTTCTTCAGCAGGTCCTGGGCCGCGAGCGCAACCGCCAATCCGCTCAGACCCAGGCCGGCGAGCAGGGCAGTGACGTCTCCACCTAGCCGGGCGATCAGGAAGACGGCGCCGAAGACGCTGACGGCCAGTTTGAGGGTCTTCGTGACAAACGGCACCAACTGGTCCTGGAAGCGGTTCTCGCTTCTGCTGGCGCGGGCCTCGAGCGCCGTCCCGAGAAGGTCGACCTGGGCGAAGGCGGCGCGTCCCAACGCCAGCAACAAGAGGACGAGCAGGGTCGTATCGAGCCAGGCGTCGACCTGCGCCGGCAGGCCCAGCCACTGGATTCCCAGCCACCACGCCGCCGCCATTCCCAACAACCCGGTGGGGCGGAGAATGCGGCGTGCTCCCGGAAGGTCGAGGTTCTCGTAGCGCCGGCTCAGAGGCTTCGCCAGGAGGCCGTAGGCGGTCCAGACGACGAGCCGGTCGATCAGGAAGCCGAGCAGGAGCAGTACCGGCAGCGCGAGCCATTGCCACGGATAGAGGATGAAGCCGCCGCTCCGAAGGGTTTCCGGGATCCGGTCCCGAAGCCACATCGTGGCAGTGACGGGCGCCTCCTCGACGCCTTCGACCACAGTCCGGTCGCGCACTTCCTCGTACAGCGCCGGGATGGCCGCCACGGTGGCCCGGTTGAACAGCCAGCGACCGTCGCCGTCGGGCGCCAGCACGAGCGGCACGGACAACTCGTCGCTGAACACCCACCGTTCGAGTTCGCCATCGTCGGGGATGGCCTGAAGCTCCACGAACTCGAGCCGGTCGATCACGTGTTTCAACTCGTTCGCGAGGTTCCGGCCCTGGCGCGCACGGACGGGGAACGGAAGATCGCCAAGGTCCAGGCAGGCCGCCGCGGCATCCAGATCCGGACGGCCATCTTCGCTCACGAACGCCTCGAGGAAGACGCGCATCGTGTCCCGCGGACTGACCAGCGGCTCGTCTCCGGACGGCTGCGCGAAGGCGAACCAGGCCAGAGCCAGCAGGGCGCCGGCGGCGACCAGGGAGATCCTGCGCGGAAAGGCGGCGTTCATGGCGGGCGCCACTCTTCCAATCTGGTACCGAACGGTCAAGGGGGAACCCGCTTGGCGGCTAGGAACGGCTGGTAGCGTCGCCTGATGCGTGACTGGTGCACGGTTCTCGCCCTCCTACTGTGCCCGGCTGCCGGGTGCGCACCTGCCGGGTCGAGCGGTTCGCTGGCGGAAGGAGCCGTTGCCCAGCCTGGGCAGTCGCCGGAACTCTGGCGGGTCGAGGTGCTGGACCGGCGGCCGCATGACGTCGAGGCCTACACGCAGGGACTGCTCTGGCGTGACGGCGTCGTCTATGAAAGCACGGGTTCGTACGGCTCGTCGAGTCTTCGGGCGTGGCGCTGGAGCGACGGCGAAGAGCTGGCGCGCGTGGATCTCGACCCGAGACTGTTCGGCGAGGGGATCGCTCTGCTAGGCGATCGCCTTGAACCTGAGCTGCGTCTCTTGCAGCTCACCTGGAGGCGGGGAGAGGCGCTCGTCTGGTCGCTCAATCCGCTACGGGAGCGAAGCCGCATCCGGTACGAGGGCGAAGGCTGGGGCCTGGCCTACGATGGTTCGGACCTGATCATGAGCGACGGCACGCCGTTGCTGAGCTTCCGGGATCCCCGCACCCTCGATGTTCGTCGCCGGCTGCGGGTGACGAGGCAGGGCATGCCGCTCGCCAACCTGAACGAGCTCGAGCTGGTCGACGACGTTCTGTTCGCGAACCTCTACGGGAGCGACGAGATCGCGGCGATCGACCTCGACTCCGGCGCGGTGAGTGCCGTGGTCGACGCATCGGGACTGCTGACGGACCAAGAGGCGGCAGCCGCCGACGTCCTGAACGGGATCGCCTTCCGGCCGGACACGGGGACCTTCCTCCTGACTGGCAAGTACTGGCCATGGGTGTTCGAGGTGCGGATCCTCGGCTACGATGCGCCTCGCCCCGGGAGTTGAGACGATGAGCGACCGTATCTGGTATCTGGCCACCTCCGGCAAGCAGGAAGGCCCCTTTCTCGCCGGCGAGATCGTGGAGAAGATCCGCGCCGGCAGCGTTCCACGAAGTGCGCACGTCTACCGTGAGGGCCTGGGCAACTGGGCGCCCGTGGTCAGCGAGCCGCAGTTCGCGTCGGCCTTCGGTAGTTCCATACCGCGACCGCCGGGAGGGGTCGCGGACGAGATCGACTACGTCATCGTTGGCGAGGAAATGCAGTTCGTCGAGATCACTCTCGATCCGGGTGAGGCGTGTGTCGCGGAGGCCGGGTCGTTCATGTACATGGACCCAGGTATCGAGATGAACACGATCTTCGGCGACGGCTCCGAGCGAGGCGGCGGCGGCTTCATGGACAAGTTGCTCTCGGCTGGCAAGCGGGTCCTGACCGGGGAATCCCTGTTCATGACGGTGTTCGGAAACAGTGCGGGGGCCCGCCGCAATGTCGCTTTCGCGTCGCCGTATCCGGGGCGGATCATTCCCCTCGACCTCGGCTCCCACAACAACCGCATCCTGTGCCAGAAGGACGCGTTCCTGTGTGCCGCCAAGGGTGTTTCGGTGGGCATCGCGTTCCAGCGCAAGCTGGGCGCCGGCCTGTTCGGCGGCGAGGGCTTCATCCTGCAGAAGCTCGAGGGAGACGGCCTGGCTTTCGTGCACGCGGGCGGTACGGTCGTCGAACGCGACCTCGCGGCCGGCGAAAGGTTGCGGCTCGATACCGGCTGCCTGGTCGCGTTCGAGCAGCAGGTCGACTACGACATCCAGATGGTGAGCGGGATCAAGACGGCGCTGTTCGGTGGCGAGGGGCTCTTCTTCGCCAGCCTGACCGGACCGGGCAAGGTGTGGATTCAGTCGCTCCCGTTCAGCCGCCTCGCGAGCAGGGTGTTCGCGGCCGCGCCCCAGGGTGGCGGAGCGAGCAAGGGCGAAGGCTCGGTGCTTGGCGGCCTGGGAGGCCTGGTGATGGGCGACCGGCGGTAGAAGCGGCAGAACTCAGGTCGCTACGGTCTCGATCTTCAGCATCCGCCCCCAGGCGGCCCGCAGACTGTCGGGCAGGTCCAGATCGTCGAACAGATCACGGACCTCGTCCCGTGAAACGTAGTCCCAGATGTCCTCCCACTGAGCGTACCGGAGCATGCAGGAGACGGCGTAGCAACGTTCCTCTCGGTTCTGGCCGTGGAGCATCGCGTCCAGCTCCTCGGCGGTCACGCGACGTTCCGGAAAGAAATAGAGCGGTTGGTCTCGGTTTGGGGAGCTGTTGGCCATCGAGGAATCGGACAGAAGCGCGGAAGGGGAAGGCGCAGCATCATAGCGTCTTCGCCGTAAACAGCGGCCTGAGATCTCTGAGCCTCGTATGTACTGAGCCACCGCAGCACGTTGACCGGCGTGGACCGGGAGTGCTACTGTCACGCAATTCTCACCCAATTTTCCCGTAAATCTTCCGCGCCGCAATGCGCGCCGAAAGGGAAATGAAAATGGCTGAATCGACCGCCGCGAACCCCGCTACGAGGTCAGGAGGGTTGGCTCTGATCGCCGGAGTCATCCTGCTGGTGCTCGCATCACTCCTCCTTCCCGGAGGCGTACTGCTGGACACGGTGGACCAGACCGACTTCGTGCTGGTCCTTGAGGCAATGGCTGAGAATGCCCGCCTTGCACATCTGGCGTCCATGCTGTCGATCATCGGGATGTTCCTCTACATGTACGCTGGCCTCACATGGCTCCGCCTGCCCCAACAGACGGAGCTCGGCGGTTCCGTCCTGCGGCTGGGCGTGTTCGCGAGCCTGTTCGGATGGAGCCTCTACGTCATTGCGATGGGCATGAGGCACTTCAGCATCCACCTGATGCAGCGCGGCATGCAACCGGGCGCTGATCAGGCCATGTTCGAGTCCCTTGCCCTCAGCGTCTACACACCGATGGCCGGCATCGTCATCGCGCTGGTTGGCGTCTATCCCCTTGCATCCATTCTGGTCGGCATCGGCCTTTCCTCCCGCTTTGGTTCCACGAGCATCTTCAAGGTCGCCTCCTACGGACTAGTCCTCCTGGGTGTCCTGGCAGTCATCAACTTCCTGGTCCTGCAGCACGTCCCAGCGATCGATCCCGCAGTGCTCCTCACGAACGACAACGCCATGCAGGCGTTCGGTTCGCTCTGCTTCGTCATCATCGGGTTGGGGATGTACCGGGGCCGAAGCGAACTCTCATCAGGGGCATAGCGCATCCCCTTGACCGCCTGCGAGTGGCTGGGTTACCTTGGCCATCCGCGCGGTCGTGCGGGCATAACTCAGTTGGTAGAGTGCCAGCTTCCCAAGCTGGATGTCGCGGGTTCGAGTCCCGTTGCCCGCTCCAGTTGCCCGTCCGGACCACCCCGTCCTGCTGAGTTCGGAACCGGAGAAAGGTAGATGGCGTTCTTCAAGAAGGATCTCGACGAGTCGGCGGCTGAGGCCGCACTGACGCCTCCGGGGAATGTGAGGTCGACATCGGCCGCGCCGGCCCGTACGTACGTGGCGGCCGGCTCCCACATCGAAGGCACCATCTCGGGCGAAACGGAGGTCCTGGTCGACGGCTCGCTGGATGGGTCCGTGCAACTCGACGGGCGGTTCGTCCTCGGTAGCCGAGGCCGGATCCAGGGTGACGTAGCGGCCCACTCGGTTCAGGTTTCCGGCAAGGTGAAGGGCAATGTCCGGGCCACGGAGAAGATCGAGGTGGCGACCTCTGGCTCGATCGAGGGCGATCTGGCTGCGCCCCTGGTCTCGATCGCAGAAGGAGGGGTCTGCAACGGCAGGATCGAGATGAGCGGCACGCTCGCGATCGGTTCCCCTTCCGGTTCGCGCTTCGGCGGCGAGGTCGCCGAGTCTGGCGGCTCCTAGAGCCGCCAGACCCATCACAGGCTGCTAGCGCCGGGTTCCTCGGCGGGAAGGCTCGATGCCAGGCCGCAGGCGGCACAGAGCACCTGCAGATCGCCCGGTACCGGCGCGGTGGAGCTGGCCGGAGGCGCGCCGGCGATGGAGGGAAGCGTCAGCTGCCTGGCGTGCAGCGCGGGACGCGGGAACTCTCGCAGGGGCCGTCGCACGGACGGCGGCAGGCTGCGCCAGCGTTGTTCGCCGTACGCCGGATCCCCGACTAGAGGGTGCCCGATCGCCTTGCAGTGAACGCGGATCTGGTGAGTTCTCCCGGTCAGGAGCTCGACTTCCAGCAGCGAGGCGCCGGTGCCCGTCCCGAGTACGCGGTAGTGGGTCGTCGCGGGGCGGCCGCCTCGGTCTTCGGGCGTGATGGCCATCCGGGTGCGGACGGTCGGGTGGCGGGCGATGGGTAGTTCGACGGTGCCGTTTGGTGGATCCGGTCGGCCGTAGACGACCGCCAGGTACACCTTGCCCACTTCCCGTCTAGCGAACGCCTGGCTCAGCCTCCGGTACGCCAAGTCGGTGCGGGCGACGGCGAGGACGCCGCTCGTGCCTCGATCCAGGCGGTGGACGATGCCGGGCCGCGCCGGCGATCCGACGGTCCCGATCTCGGGGTGGTGGTGGAGAAGGCGGTTCACGAGCGTGCCGCTCCTGACGCCGGAGCCGGGGTGAACGATCAGCCCCGCCGGCTTGTCGACCACCAACAGGTGTTCGTCCTGGTGAAGCAATCGGATCGGCTCCGCCTCGGGTTCGAGAACCGTAGGCGGAGGCGTCGGAACCTGGTAGTCGATCCGCTCCTCGCCGCGCAGAAGGTAGGAGGGCTTCGCCGCAGTTCCGTTTACGGTCGCGAGGCCGTTGCGCAGAAGCCGCTGAACCTGGCTGCGGGTGAGATCCAGCGCTTTCGCCAGGTAGCGGTCGATCCGTTCGCCCGTCGCGGACGCCGGAACCCGCATCGAGTTCACTTCGACGTACGGGCCTGGACCAACCCGCGGCGCCGCGCTCGCCCCGCGGTCGACCGCCGCCGCACTTGCGGCCAGAAACTGTGCGCCAGCATCAGCACGATGCCAACCG
>JAPOVF010000288.1 GCA_026708285.1 Acidobacteriota bacterium | reverse complement strand
TCGCCGTGCTGCTCCAGCAGCAGGGTGAACAGTCCGGTCGGTTCGTCGGATTCCCGCGTCAGCCGGAAGCGGCCGTAGACCATGGCGGCATGCTCGGAGAGCACCCTGACATCCAGGTTCTCGAAGACGAGCGCTCCCATCGCGGCGCGGTCGGGGTATCGCTCGTGGTAGCGCTGACGGGTCTGTCGCCAGCCGTACTGGACCTCGTTGCCCGAGGTGAACCGCAGTTCATCGCTGTTCAGATAGCCAGCCATGAAGCCGTCGATGTCGCCGTCGTTCCAGGCTTCGACCTGCAGGTCGAGCACCTCGAGCACGCCCGCGGCGACGGTTTGCGGATCGAACTCCGGTAACGGTTCCTCAAGCGGCGGCGGTTCGCAGGAGGCGAACAGAGACAGCAGGGCCAGGCTGGCGAACGCCGGAGCTAGGCGGCCGGTCAACTGGCACCGGTCCGTTCGACGTCGATGTCACGGTGTTCGATCTGCGAGACGAGGGGCAGCTCCTCCTCGACATAGGCGGGGTTGATGTCGTCGACGGTCAGGCCGCCGTCGCGTGTGTTCAGCCCGTAGTTGACCGCGTCGTAGAACAGCAGGCCGCCGATCCGCCGGTAGTTCGTGAGCACGCGGAAGCGGAGTCCGGTGCCCTCGCTGTAGTCGTAGGCGAACTGCTCGAGCCGTGCCGTCTCTGGATCGAACCAGTAGACGTAAGCGCTGTCCGCGCCGTCGCTCGTACCCGGTTCGAAGGTGACGCGGACGCGGTGCAGTTGCCTTCCGTTCCACTCTTCAAGCCCCTCGTCCTCCTTGTAGGTGCCGGGATCGTTCAGCTTGTACGGCAGGAAGAGAAAGTACATGCGCTGGTTGACGTAGCTCTCGGCGCGGGCGCGTTCTGCTTCGTCCATTTCCATCGGCTGACCGCCCTCGGTCACCTCGAGCGCCGTGTTGTCACGCCGGTACTCCCGTTCGTCACTGCCGTTCGAGGCGCGGATGCGCTGCTCGAAGCGGTCCCCGTCGGCCATCGAATCGACGTCGAAGCTCCCGGAGCGGGACGCTACTGTCAGCCTCACCTGGGACTGCTCGAAGAGCGCGCCGCCGTGGAACTCGATGGCGCGGTCGACGATGTCGAGCCGCTCGGCCGTGCCGGGCGGCGGCGCGGGGCCCGGTTCGGGCTCTGGATCCGGGCCGGCGCAGGCCGTGAGCAGTGCGGCCGCCGCCAGCGCCGGGAACACAGGAACATTGGTGCGGTCGCCGCCCTCAGTCTGGGTTCGAAGCATGAGGTTCTCCTTCGATGCGCCCGCGCTTGTCTTTGCGGGTGGGCCGTGGTCATGTTAGCCGCCGGCCGGGTTGCGCTACCCTTGGCCGCTCACTCAGAACAGCGGCTGGAGGCCAAGAAATGACCGAGTACGAACTGATCAAGTACGACGTGGAGGATCCGATCGCCACGATCACTCTCAACCGGCCGGAGCAGCTGAACGCGATCACCGGCAGCATGATGGCCGAGTTGAAGCACGCGATGGCGGCCGCCGAGACGGACGAGCGGGTCGTCGGCATCGTCCTGACCGGAGCTGGACGCGGCTTCTGCGCCGGCGCCGACATGCAGGGTCTTCAGGCCACCAGCCGGGGCGAACGCGGCAGCGGCGGCGGCAACCCGTTCGAGGACGCGCAGGCAGGCGCGATCGAGGAGATGGGGCCCGAGAACTTCGGCGTCACCTACAACTACCTGATGGCGGTTCGCAAGCCGATCGTGGCGGCGATCAACGGGCCCTGCGCCGGTCTGGGCTTTGCCGTTGCCATGCTGTGCGACATCCGTATCGCCTCCGACCGCGCCGTCTTCACGTCGGCCTTCGTCAACCGCGGCCTGATCGCCGAGCACGGCCTGAGCTGGATTCTCCCCCGCGTCGCCGGTCCCGCCAACGCCCTCGACATCCTCTGGACCGGCCGCCGTTTCTACGGCCAGGAGGCGGCCCAGATGGGCGTCGTCAACCGTTCTGTTCCGCATGACCAGGTCGTCACCGAGGCCGAGAACTACGTCAAGGCGCTGGCTGAGCGCTCCGCGCCGACTTCGCTCAAGGTCATCAAGCAGCAGGTGTACCGCCATCTGATGATGGACGCGGGCGAGGCCATGCGGGAGTCGAACCAGTTGATGGCGGAAAGCCTCCAGCGCGGCGACTTCAAGGAAGGCGTCGCCTCCTTCGTCGAGCGACGGCCGCCCAACTTCCAGCGCGTCACGAGCTAGCTGCGACGCGGCGTTGGCGGTGGCACCCCTCCGGCCCCGACTGGGCTGGACGTCGGTGCCGAGAGGGCAGAGCACCGGCCTCGCTTAGCTCAGCATCGCCCGGGCCGCCTTGTAGACCTCGGCGTCGGGTGGCTGGGGGTCGTCTCGGAGTACTCGGGTTGCCGCTTCGAGGGCCCAGTCGAGGACGGCGTTGGCCGTCTGAGGGGGGAGGTCGACCGAGATCTGTGGCCCCTTCAGGGTCGTTCGAACTTTAGCCAGGTCGGTCGGAAGATCTGCCGAGGCGAGTAGCCGGCACGCCTGAACCAACCAGGCTGCCGCCACCTCTTCGGCGGAGTGATCACCAAGGGACGGGAGCCTCCGACTACTAGTCGACGCGGTCCCGCCTTTCCTTTAGCTCGCGGAACGTGGTCAGGACGAGGCCCTCCTCCTCGATCACCTGCTGCACGCGGGGGTCGAGCATCGCCAGCATGTCGCCCTTGCGGGTGGGGCCGGAACTGGAGATGTATTTGAAGTTCGGGCTCGGGTCGGTCGAGTGCATGATGACCATCGTCACTCCGGGCCGCAGGTCGCGCAGGCCCTGGATGTAGCGCTCCACCTTGTACTCCGTCAGTTCCTCGTCCGTGGCGTCGGCGCCGCTCTCGGGCACCCAGCCGTAGCTCAGGTTGTGGAGGTCGTCGAGGACCGGCAGGCCGCCGTCCCAGATTCGCTGGCCGAG
>JAPOVF010000169.1:15995-33355 GCA_026708285.1 Acidobacteriota bacterium | reverse complement strand
CTACATCATGCCGCCCATGCCGCCCATGTCGGGGGCGGGCGGGGCGTCCGGCTTCTCTTCCTTGATCTCGGAGACGAGAGCCTCCGTGGTCAGCATCAGGCCGGCGATCGACGCGGCGTTCTGCAGCGCCGTCGTGGTGACCTTGGCCGGGTCGATGACGCCGGCGGCCAGCAGGTCCTCCATGCCGTTCGTCGCGGCGTTGTAGCCGGTCGAGCCGGTCTCGGCCTTCGCGTCGCGGACGATGACCGAACCCTCGACGCCGGCGTTCTCGGCAATCTGCCGGGTCGGCTCCTCGAGCGCGCGCTCGACGATGTCGACGCCGACGCCCAGGTCGCCCTCCTCGGTGAGGCCGGCGACGGCGTCGATTGCCCGCAGCAGGGCCACGCCGCCACCCGGGACGACGCCTTCCTCGACGGCGGCCTTGGTCGCGTGCATCGCGTCCTCGACCCGAGCCTTCTTCTCCTTCATCTCGGTCTCGGTCGCGGCGCCCACCCGGATCACGGCGACACCGCCGACCAGCTTCGCCAGCCGCTCCTGGAGCTTCTCGCGGTCGTAGTCGGAGGTCGTCTCCTCGATCTGGTTGCGGATCTGCTTGACCCGACCGGCGATCGCGGCCTGGCGACCGGTGTCGCCCGACTCGGTGACGATCGTCGTGTCGTCCTTGGAGAGGACGACCTTCTTCGCCTCGCCGAGGTCCTGCCACTGGACGTTCTCCAGCTTGATGCCGAGATCCTCGGTGATCACCCGGCCGCCGGTGAGGATCGCGATGTCCTCGAGCATCGCCTTGCGGCGATCGCCGAAGCCCGGCGCCTTGACCGCGGCCGCCTGCAGCGTCCCGCGCAGCTTGTTGACGACCAGGGTGGCCAGGGCCTCGCCCTCGACGTCCTCGGCGACGATCAGCATCGGCTTGCCCTGCTTGGCGACCTGCTCGAGGACCGGAAGCAGGTCCTTCATCGAGCTGATCTTCTTCTCGTGCAGGAGCACGACGCAGTTCTCGAGCACGCATTCCATGCGGTCGGCGTCGCTGACGAAGTAGGGCGACAGGTAGCCGCGGTCGAACTGCATGCCCTCGACGACCTCGAGTTCGGTTGCCAGGCCCTTGGCCTCCTCGACCGTGATCACGCCGTCCTTGCCGACCTTGTCCATCGCCTCGGCGATGATCTGGCCGATCTCGGCGTCGTTGTTCGCGGAGATCGTGCCGACATTGGCGATCTCCTCGCTGTCTTTCACGTCCGTGGCGAGGGCGTGAATGGCGTCGACGGCAGCGCCCACCGCGAGCTCGATGCCGCGCTTCAGCTCCATGGGATTGGCGCCGGCGGTCACGTTCTTCGCGCCTTCGCGCAGGATCGCCTGCGCCAGGACCGTCGCGGTCGTCGTGCCGTCACCGGCCACGTCGGAGGTCTTCGAAGCCACCTCGCGCACCATCTGCGCGCCCATGTTCTCGAGGCCGTCCTTCAGTTCGATCTCCTTGGCGACCGTGACGCCGTCCTTGGTGATCGTGGGGGAGCCGAACGACTTCTCGAGGACGACGTTGCGGCCCTTGGGGCCGAGCGTCACCTTGACCGCGTCGGCGAGCTTGTTGACTCCGCGCAGGACCGCGCCGCGCGCGTCCTCGGAGTAGACGATCTGCTTTGCCATGAATCTGCTCTCCAGTTCCGGCCTATCCCACGACCGCGAGGATCTCGTCCTCGCGCAGGATGACCATGTCTTCGTCGTCGATCTTGATGTCGCTGCCGGAGTACTTTCCGATCAGCACCCGGTCGCCGACGCTCACGTCGAGCGCGGAACGCTCACCGTTCTCCTGCAGCTTGCCGGGGCCGACGGCGACGACCTCGGCCTCCTGCGGCTTCTCCTTCGCAGCGTCCGGGATGATGATGCCTCCCCGGACCTGCTCCTCCTCTTCGAGCCTCTTGACGAGGACCCGGTCATGAAGCGGACGTACACTCACCAGCGATCTCCTCCTGTTGGATTGGTGTCGGTGGATGTGGTCTTCGTGGTCGGGACGAAGCGGCTGTTAGCACTCGCCCCGGTCGAGTGCTAACAATAGAAACATGGCGGCCCGAATGTCAACAGTCCAGGACACTCGCCGTGCGGTCGGCCCGCGGTGCAGGCGGTAGAGTCTGCCGGTCCCGCTGACACGGTCTCCGGTGCAGGGGACCGGAAAGGAGACTCGCCTGTGATCTGGCCTGAACGAAGAAACGGCTGCGCGGCGGCGGTGCGGATCGGTCTGCTAGCCGTGCTGGCGGCCGCGCTCGCCTGGCCGGCCGACGGTGCGGCCCAGAGCGCACCGACGGCAGCCGCGGTGCCGGTCGATAAGTTCGAACTCGACAACGGAATGCGCTTCCTGCTGGTGAGCCGCCCGGAGCTCACGACGGTGGCCGCTGCGTGGGTGGCTCATGTCGGTTCCGCCGACGAGCGGCCGGGGATCACCGGTCTGGCCCACTTTTTCGAGCACATGATGTTCAAGGGGACGCACACGATCGGCACGAAGGACATTGAGCGCGACCTCGAGATCATCGCGGAGCAGGAGGCGGTCCAGGAGAAGATCCGCGCCGAACTACGTGAGCAGCGGCGCCGCTACCGGCTGGGCGAGATCGACGATCCGTACGATCCCGCCCACCGCACCGACACCCTGAACGCGCTGCGCGCCGAGTTCCAGGAGCTCGTGGAGGAGCAGCGGGAGCTCATGGTCAAGGACGAGCTGGACAAGGTCTACACCGACGGCGGCGGCACGAGCCTGAACGCCTTCACCAGCAACGACTTCACGGTCTACATCAACCAGTTGCCGGCGAATCGGCTGGAACTCTGGTTCTGGCTCGAGTCGGATCGCCTGCTGAATCCGGTGTTCCGTGAGTTCTACGCCGAGCGGGACGTCGTCTACGAAGAGCGGCGTCTGCGCACCGAGTCGACGCCGACCGGACGCTACGACGAGCAGGCGGACGCCATGTTCTGGCAGTCCCATCCGTACAGTTGGCCGGTCATCGGCTGGGCCTCCGACCTCGAGGTGATCAGCAAGTCCCAGGCCGACGAGTTCTTCGCCACCTACTACGCACCCAACAACCTGAGCGCCGTGCTGGTCGGCAACTTCGATCCGGCCGAGGTGCGGGAACTGGCGGAGCGCTACTTCGGCCGCCTCCCGCCGGCCGAGCGGCAGGCGCCCGATGTCGTCACTCTCGAGGCCGAGCAACTGGCCGAGAAGCGGATGACGGCCGAGTGCGACTGCCAGCCCCAGCTCCAGGTGCGCTACCACGCGGTGCCGTTCGGTCACGGTGACGGCTATGCGCTCGATGTCGTCGCGGGCGTGCTGAACGGCCGCACCGGCCGTCTCTACGAGCAGATCGTCGAGGGCGCCGAGATCGCGTCCAGCGCCGCCGCCTTCTACGAGGCGAGGAAGTACGCCGGCGTCTTCAATCTGCGCGCCGAGACGAAGGGCGATGCCACGCCCGAGCAACTCCTCGCCGCCTGGGACGGGATCGTCGCGGAACTGATCGCCGAGCCGGTGCCGGTGGACGAACTGGCCAAGGTGAAGAACCGGGTGTCGGCCGACACCTACCGGCAACTCCGGGATCCGTTCTTCCTGATGATCCAGTTGGCGATCATGGACGCGCTCGGCGACTGGCGCTACCTGAACACCGTCGCGGAGCGGACCAACGAAGTCACGGCCGAGGACGTGCAGCGCGTGGCGGCGAACTACTTCGAGTCTTCCAAGCGTCTCGTCAGCCTGTACTACCGCAAGGAGGGAACCGAAGCGACGGAGACGCCGGCTGAACTCGAGGCCCTGCCGCCGGAGATGAGGACGGCTCTCATGTCCCAGGCTGAGGCCATCGCCCAGATCGAGGATCCGGCCCAACTCGAGATGGTCCTCCAGCAGATGGAGGCCCAGTCGGCCCAGGTGCCGGAAGAGATGCGCCCGGCGCTCGACTGGATGCGCGGCGTGATCGAGGGGCGGCTGACCGAGTTGCAGGAACAGGCTGATTCTCTGGAAGAAGATGGCGAGGGAGGTGAGCAGTGAGCGGACGCGTGCTTGTGAGACTTGCGATTCCCGTCGTTCTCTGTCTCGGCCTGGCGCCGTCGGCCGGCGCCCAGGGCAGCGCCGAGATCGTCGCGCACCCGAGTGAGCTGACGTACGGTCCACTGGACTTCGAGCTGCCTGACGCGGACGGTTTCCGACGCGAACTGGCGGGGGGCGTTCCTGCCTACCTGGTGCCGGACCGTTCGCTGCCGCTGGTCGACGTCACGGTGCGGTTTCGCATCGGTTCCTGGCTGGAGCCGGCCGGGCAGACCGGGCTGGCCTCCCTGACCGGCGAGCTGATGCGGACCGGCGGCGCCGGCGAACTGGAGGCGAAGGCCTTCGACGAGGCGGTCGAGGCGGTCGCCGGGAACTTCTCGGCGTTCATCGGCAGCACCAGCGCCGGGATGTCGATGAACTGCCTGTCGACGGTCCTCGACGAATGCCTCGACCTGTTCTTCTCGATGCTCACCGAGCCCCGGTTCGACGGCGACCGGCTGGACCTGGCGAAGGAGAACGAGCTGGAGAGCCTCAAGCAGCGCAACGACGATCCGGTCGATGTCGCCGGCCGCGAAGGCCAGTGGCTGCTCTACGGGCGGGACCACGTGGAATCGCGGTTCGTCACCGGGGCGTCGCTGGGCGCGATCAGACGCGACGACCTGGTCGCGTTTCACCGGCGCTACGTGCATCCCGGCCACATGGTCGTGGCGGCCGCCGGGGACTTCGACAGCGACGAACTAGCGGCCAAGCTCTCGGCGCTGCTCGACCGCTTCGAGACAGAGGGCCGCGACCAGGCGCCTTGGCCGCCCCGGGCGGCGGCGTACGATCCCGCGCCCGGCGTCTACGTGGCCCAGCAGGACATTCCGCAGGGGCGCGTGCACATCGGCCACCGCACCTTCCAGCGCAAGGACTGGGGCCATCCTGACCACTTCGCGCTGTCGATGATGGACGGGGTGCTCGGCAACGGCGGCTTCACCACCCGGCTGATGAAGCGGATCCGCTCGGACGAGGGGCTGGCCTACGGCGCCTACTCCAACTTCCGCATCGGCAGCTACTGGCCGAGCAACCTGAGCATTACCTTCCAGTCGAAGAGCGAGACGGTCGCCTTCGCCGCGAAGATCGCGCTGGAGGAGGTCGACCGGATACGAACGGAACTCGTCCCCGAGGACGAGCTCCAGACGGTCAAGGCGGCGGCGATCGAGACCTTCCCGAGCAACTTCGAGTCGGCCGTGGCCATCGCTTCCATCTTCGCCCAGGACGAGTTCCTGGGCCGCCCCCACGACTACTGGCGGACCTACCGGGCGAACGTCGAGGCGGTGACGCCGGCCGACGTTAAGCGCGTGGCCGAACGGCATCTCCTGCCCGACAGGCTCGTCATGCTGATCGTGGGCGACTGGGAGGAGATCGAGCCGGGCGACGCCGACGGCCGCGCCACGATGGCCGAGGTGGCAGGGAAGATCGGCGGCGGGGTCACCATGCTGCCGGAACGGGATCCGGTGAGTCTGGAAACGGTGGGCCAGTGAAGCCTGGCGCAGCGGCCGGGGCGGCCTGACCCCGATGCTGGCCTCGCTCGAGCGGTTCCTGGAAGTCGTCGTCGGCTACGCCTGGGGCATGCCCCTGGTCGTCCTCCTGATTGGATCGGGCGCGTTCTTCTGCCTCTACGTCCGCCTGCGGCCGCTGCTCCACATGGGGCACGCCACCGCGGTGACGCTCGGGAAGTACGACTCGCCCGACGATCCGGGGCACATCAGCCACTTCCAGGCCCTGTCGACGGCGCTGGCGGCCACGATCGGCGTCGGCAACATCGGCGGTGTCGCGATCGCGGTCACCCAGGGCGGCGCCGGCGCGGTGTTCTGGATGTGGGTGGCGGCCGTCGTCGGCATGGGCACCAAGTTCTTCTCCTGCACGCTGTCCCAGATCTACCGCGGCCGGGACGAACGGGGCGCGCTCCTCGGCGGCACGATGTACACGATCGAACTCGGCCTGGGGAAGAAGTTCCGGCCGCTGGCGATCATGTTCTGCACGTTCGGCCTGTTCGGTTGCCTGCCGATGTTCCAGAGCAACCAGGTGGCGGAACTCCTGAACGCCCAGTTCGGACTCGATCCGATCCTGACCGGAGTGGGCTGCGTGGCCCTGGTCGCGCTGGTCGCGTTCGGTGGCGTCGAACGGATCGGCGCGGTGACCGGACGGTTCGTGCCGGTCATGTGCGTTCTCTACCTGGGCATGGCCCTCTGCGTCCTGTTCGTGCGCTCGGACATCGCCGTGGAGGTGTTCGGCCGCATCTTCCGCGAAGCCTTCACCGGCACCGCCGCGGCGGGCGGCGCGATGGGGATCGGCTTCCAGCAGGCGATGATGATCGGCGTCCGGCGGGCTGCCTTCTCGAACGAGGCCGGGCTCGGCACGGCGCCGCTCGCGCACGGCGCGGCGAGGACGAACGAACCCGTGCGCGAGGGCCTGGTGGCGATGCTCGGTCCCTTCATCGACACGATCGTCGTCTGCTCGCTCACCGCCTTCGTCATCCTCTCGAGCGGCCTCGAAACCGTCGGCGACATCACCGGCGTGTCGCTGACCGCGGACGCGGTCGAGAGTGCCCTGGGTGCGCCGGGCCGTGCCCTGCTGGTGCTGATCGTGATGATGTTCGCGATCTCCACGATGGTCAGCTACTCGTACTACGGCAAGCGCTGTTTCGCCTACCTGTTCGGCGCGAAACGGGACGGGCTCTACACCTGGTTCTACCTGCTGGGCATCTTCGTCGGCGCCTGGTGGAGCGCCAGCATGGTGATCAACATGATCGATACCGCCCTGGCCATGATGGCGGTGCCGAACCTGATCGCAACGCTGCTCCTGGCGCCCAAGGTGAAGGCGGCGGCGACCGACTACTTCAACCGGCTGCGGGCGGAGAGGAGAGTCGCCGAGTGAGTCCTCTCCTAGCGTCGATGCGGGCGTGTTACCACCAGGTAAGGAGTCGCTTCGCCGGTCAGATAGCCATCGCTGGCGACCGGGCCGTGATCATCCAAGTCCAAGGTAGCGGCCAGAAGATTGTTCGTCCGGACCAACCACATCTGGAGTTGACTCGCTTCGAGGGGCTCCACCGCCAGACTCGCGGCGATCCCGAAACTGGCAGGCCACACGACATCGACTTGATCCGGCCGTTTGCCCGGGCTATTGAACTGGTCGGCCGCGAGAGGGACCTAGAGTCGCTACGGGAATGGCTGCGTGGAGACCTGCCGGTGTCTGTCAGGGTTCTGACTGGCCAGGCCGGCTTTGGGAAGACGCGGTTGGCTTTGGAGTTGGTCGAGGATGTGACGGCGCGGGGCTGGAGCGCGGGCTTCCTAACTCGTCGGGAGTTGACGCGGTTCTTGGGCCAGACAAATGCTGCCACCTGGGGTTGGAACGCACCCGTTTTGGCGGTCGTCGACTACGCTTCGGCAAGCGCCGGTGATCTCAACGCTCTCCTTCGACAGTTGGCAACTCACAACTGCTGGAATGAGGACGGAGCCGGCCGTCACTGTCCTCTGCGCCTCCTACTGCTGGAGCGCCAAGCCACACCCGGCGCGGGCTGGTGGGCGTACACGTTCGGCCGTGGCGATGAGGCAGTGCTGGAACGCATGCTGGATCCGAGGCGGCCGGTGGCCTTGCAGCCACTAGCCAAGTCGAGCGCTCGCTGGGAAGTCGTAGAGCGAACCCTACGACGGCTCGGAAGCGATATCGATCTACCCAAGGACGCCGACTTCGCGCGCCACCTGACTGAGCTGACGTGGGGTGGCACCCCTCTCTTCCTGATCATGGCGGCGGTCTACGCAGCACGTAGTGACTTTGCTGCGGCTCTAGCTCTGGGGGCCGACGAACTCTCGCTGCACATCGCGGAAAACGAGCTGTCACGTATCCGGAAGGTGGTGAACCTGGATGCCGATCTTGGTGCGTTGGTAGACCACCTTGTCGCGGTCGCGACGCTGCGCCGGGGCTTGGCGGGAGATTCGGCCATGGCTGTGATCAAGGAGGAGGCGGCTGAGCTTGGCTACGAGCTTCCACTGGGGCCAGCGCCGCTTCGGGATGCGTTGGCCGGTGCTTTGCCGGATGGCAAGGGTGGTCTTGCGCCTGTTGGGCCAGACATGATCGGCGAGGCCGTGCTGCTCTCGGTCTGGGGCGGGAGCGAAGCGGCGCTCCCTGCCATCCGCCGGGCGCACGCAGAGGAACCGTTCTCGACGTTGGAAACGGTCATCGGCACTTGCCGGGACTACCTCATTCGAGGTAACCGAGTCCCATTGAACTGGCTCAAGGCCATAGTCACTGCTCGTGTCGGGAGCCACCACCCCGATGCCAGTGCGCTCATCGATCTGGCCAACGCGATGCCCGAGCACACCGTTGAACTGCGTGAGATTGCACTTGACGTGTCTCAGGCGGTGGTGGATGCTCTCCGGCCTCTCGCATGCGACCCTGGTGGCCCGAACAATCGGGCCGCCTTGGCCGGATCGCTGCACAATCAGTCGCTCCGTTTGGCCGCACTCGGCCGGCGGTGCGCGGCGGCAGATTCGGCGCAGGAGGCGATCCTGATTCTCCGGGATCTGGCGGCCGGTTCACCCGGTGCTTTCGAGCCTGACTTGGGAGCCTCGTTGACGAATCTAGCCACTCGGCTTGCGGCCCTTGGTCGGTGGGGTGAGGGGCTTGAGGCGGCGGAGGAGGCCGTGGCGATACGACGCCGCCTAGTCACGTCGCGACCTGGAACTCTTGAAGCTGACCTTATGGCCGCCTTGAACAACTTATCGAATCACTTGTGCAACGTCGGCCAGCGCGAGGCGGCACTTAGAACTGCGTGCGAGGCTGTGGAGTTCGGCGAGAGCCTGGATGCGACGCGCTCCGATGCACACCGGTCAAACGTAGCCGCTTCTCTGAACACGCTTTCGAACTGTCTCGCGGAAGTCGGTCGGCGGCAAGAGGCGCTTGAGGCTGCCGAGAAGGCTGTGGTCATACGACAGAATCTGGCCGCCGCGAAGCCTGACGCGTTCCGGCCGGACCTTGCGATGGCTTGGAACACTCTGGCCATCCGTCGCTACGAGATTGGCTGCTTTGCAGATGCCCTCGACGCCGCGGGGAAGTCTGTGGAGCTCTACGACGAATTGTCGACGGCCCGCCCCGGCGTGTTCCAGTCAGACTTGGCCGTCTCTCTGAACAACCAGTCGAACTGTCTTTGGGAGGTTGGCCGGAAGGAAGAGGCGCTGAAGTCGGTAGAGAGGGCTGTGGCGCTGTACCGTGGTTTGGCGACGGCGCTTCCTGACGTTTTCCGGCCGCTCTTGGCGGGTTCTCTGAACAACCTGTCGAACTACTTGGCGAAGTTGAGCCGGTCCGAGGAGGCGCGGGACGCCGTGATGGAGGCGGTGGCGCTGTACCGTGGTCTGGCAACTGCCTTTCCTGATGTGTTTCGGCCGGACTTGGCGGATTCACTGAACAATCAGTCGAACTGCCTGTCGCAGGCTGGTCGCTCGACGGAGGCGCTCGACGCCATCAACGAAGCAGTGGTGCTCCACCGCGGGCTGGCGGACGCGTGCCCCGAGGCGTTCCGACCCAAACTCTCGGTGTCACTGAACAACTTGTCGAACCGTCTGTGGGAGACGGGCCGACGTGAGGATGCGCTCGATACCGTTGAGGAGGCGGTGTTGACCTTGCGAGGACCGTTCCTCGCCGTGCCCTCGGCCTTCGCCTCGGACATGGACATCGTTTTCGCGAACTACGTGAATCAGTTCAGACAGAGTCACCGGGAGGTCGATGCCGAACTCTCAGAGCCGATCAAGGAGGCTCTAGCTTGTATAAAGGACAGTTGACCCGAGAAGATCGGCTGAGGAGCGACAAGTGAGCCATGTCGAAGTATGGGTGGCGGTGGTACTCGGCCTTGCCGGAGTGGCTAAAGCGGTGATCTGGCTGTTGGGCAAGCGACGGAGGCGAAAGGCAACCGAGGAAGTCAGACACGCGAGCCAGACAGCGGTAACTGGGGATGAGAGCACGGTCATCCAAGTCCAAGGCTCCCAGAACCGGAATCGACGCTGAAGAGTGCGTGAGGGCCTGCGGCTACTCGGGTCGCTGCCATCCCCTAGTGGGCGCGGCTACCTGGGGAAGTAGCGCACGTGCGGCAGACCCTCGAAGTCTGCGTCCTGGGTCCACAGTTCCGCCTCCTCGGAGTAGGCGGTCGCGAGGATCGAGGCGTCGGCCATCGGTAGCGAGTGTTCGAGTGAGAGCTTTGCGGCGAGAACCGCCAGATCGGCCGAGAACTCGATGACCCTGCCTTGCCGCATGGTCGCAACGGCCTCAAGGGCCTGGATCTCGGAACGCTGTCGGGACATGACCCTGAACACCTCGTAAAGGCAGATCACCGGTACGAGGAGCTTCTTTGTGTCGAGGATGGGCTCCTCATACAGGTCTGCACGCTCGGAATCGGCGAAGTACTCGAGCCACGCCGACGAGTCGACGACGTTCACAGTCGATCAGGTTCGCGGTCGACCGTCGTGTCGATGCCCTTGGCGAAGCCGCGGTACTCCCGCATTGGCTTGAGCGGGATCAGCTCGATGCAGCCGCCGACCCGAATTGCCTGGATCTTCTGGCCCGGCTTGAGCCGTAGGGCGGTGCGAATCTCAAGTGGGATAACGACCTGGTACTTGGGCGAGAGGGTCACTTGGGTCATGGTCGTGCAACGGTACCACGATCGATCGCGCCGTCGTATGTCATCGTGTTGCTGTGTGCAGGAAGACGTGCCGAACAGACCGGGAGTCTGGCCCGCCAGCAGTAGAGTCCCATGACATGGAAAGAGCGGCCGGCGCGCTCGTGGCTTGTCTGGCGCTGGCCGTCCCTCCAGCGCAGGCGATGGACCCATGTGAGGTCGATTCTAGGTTGGCGCCAGAGGAATACCTTGGCGGCAGTCCTCTGGCGTGGGACTTGCCGCCAGCTGGAAAGTGGCGCGTGTCGAGACGTGAAGCAGGCGGTCGCATTCGGGAGGGCTGCGGTCTCGGTGTCATTGAGGCGCCGCTGAGTGCAGTGCGGGACGTGGTCGACGCG
Organism: Acidobacteriota bacterium; assembly: GCA_026708285.1. Taxonomy (GTDB): domain Bacteria; phylum Acidobacteriota; class Thermoanaerobaculia; order Multivoradales; family Multivoraceae; genus Multivorans. The sequence continues at coordinate 22,302 of JAPOVF010000169.1, read as the reverse complement.
GCGGCGGACTTCGACGAGTTCATGCCGCGCATCCTGGGGTCCGACGTCGAGCCCGTCTCGCCGGGCGTCTACCTGAACCGACAGATCTTGGACATGCCGTTTCCCGTCGAGGATCGGCGCTACACCGTCCGAGTCGAGACCGGGGAAGTCGAGACGGGGGCCGGTGCGGGCTGGCAGGCCCGCTGGGCCTACGTCGAGGGCTCCGGAAACGTGCGGGAGAGCAGAGGCTCCTGGACCTTGATTCCACTCAGTCCGGAGCGGACTGTCGTCGTCTACCGCCTGCTAACCGACCCGGGCGGTGGCCTTCCGGCGTGGATCGTCGACTACACAGCGCCCCGCGCGCTGCGGCGTGTGCTGGTGGCTGTGCGGGAGAGGGTGCTCGATCGCTAGCAAGGTCTTTCCGCGTCCTGTTCAGCGTGCCAATGTGGCCTTGACGCCGCGAAAGGCTCGGCCGCTCCTTGGGGCGGTGGAGTAGGCAGTGCGTGCCCGACCTACCGTGGTCTCTTCAGGTAGCGTCCGCGTCGCGTCCGGTCGCGCCAGTTCGCGATTGAGTAAGGTAGCGACCTTTTGGCGAACAGGCATGTCGGCTGACTGACTGGCTCGGCGAGGAGCTTGTTGGCCATGGTCCGATCCGGCCTGGCCGTGCGTGACCGGTGGCCCTTGGAGGTTGTTTTGATGGAGAAGAAGATCACTAGTAACGAGCTCCCGCTAGCGGAGTTACGCGGCCAAGCGGAAAAGGGGCTCTTACAACTGCCGGACTTCCAGCGCGGCTGGGTGTGGGATGACGACCACATCAGGAGTCTGTTGGCTTCGGTCTCACTGTCGTATCCGATCGGCGCGGTCATGACGTTGACCTCCGGTAACCCCGACGTCAACTTCAAGGCGCGCTTGCTCGAAGGCGTCGTGGCGACTACGGACACCGTTCCCGACGTGCTCCTACTAGATGGCCAACAGCGTCTAACGTCGCTCTTCCAGGCTCTGAGGTCCCGAGCGCCCGTTCAAACGCGTGATCGTCGGGGTAGGGAGCTTCGGCGTCACTACTATGCGAACGTCGCTGCGTGTATCGAGCCCTCGTCCGACCGAGAGGAGGACGGCATCGTGAGTATCCCCGAAGACCGAATCGTGCGAAGCGACTTCGGCAGGAAGGTCGATCTCGACCTGAGCACACGCGAGAACGAAGTTGCAGCCGAGATGTTCCCCTTGGACATCATTCTCGACAGAAGTGCGACGACGGATTGGATGCTTGAGTACCTGCAGTCGCACCCGGTCGACAGATGGAAGGACTTTGATACGGCCGTGATTGGTCCCTTTGTGCAGTACCAAGTGCCTACAATCGCCTTGGCGGAGTCAACGCCGAAGGAGGCGGTCTGTCAAGTGTTCGAGAAGGTGAACACGGGTGGCGTCACGCTGACTGTGTTTGAGTTGCTCACTGCTACGTACGCCGCGGATAACTTCGAGCTACGCAAGGACTGGGACGCGCGTCGCGAGCGCTTGGAGGAACACGACGGTCTGTTGGCCGGACTCGATGCAACCGCGTTTCTGCAGATTGTCTCGCTGTTGGCAACGTACGACCGACGGCGTACTCGGTTGCTGTCGCACCCCGAGGATGACCAAGCGCCGGCGGTTTCCTGCAAGCGCCGGGACATTCTGCGGCTGCCATTGGAGGAGTATCGGAAGTGGGCAGAAGTGGCAGAGTGCGGGCTGCGTCGCACGGTGCCGTTTCTGCACACACATGGCATCTTCCGGTATCGAGACCTCCCGTACGCGACGCAGCTCGTCCCCTTGGCCACGATCTTCGGACGCTTGGAGCACCGCGCGGAGTCGTACGTTGCCCAACAGCGCATCGGGCAGTGGTTCTGGTGCGGCGTGCTAGGGGAGATGTACGGTGGAAGTACGGAGACGAGATTCGCCAACGACGTGGAAGACTGCGTTGCGTGGCTCGAGCACGAGGTTGGTGGCGTCTTGCCGCGTACGATACAGGTCGCCCAGTTTCAGGCGGAACGACTATTGACGTTGCGGACGCGCAACAGTGCGGCCTACAAGGGCCTTTACGCCCTTCAGATGAAGCGAGGAGCTCGGGACTTCAAGACGGGTCGACCCATCGATGTCCATGCCTACCTCGAGGGGGCAATCGATATCCATCATGTGTTCCCGCGACGTTGGTGCGGAAACGAAGGGATTGAGCGGTCCGTGGGCGATTGTATCGTGAACAAGACGGCGCTGGACGCCCGCACGAATCGACGTCTTGGAGGTTCTGCTCCCAGCGAGTACCTAACGCGCATTCAGAGACAGGATGGTATCGCGCCCCATGTGCTCGATGGCTTTCTGCGTTCCCACGATATCGATTCTGGTGCGTTGCGTTGCGACGACTTCGCACAGTTCTTCAGCGAGCGCTTCGAGAGTCTTCTCCGGAACGTCGAAAGAGCGATGGGCAAGCCCGTGAACCGACGGCCGGATCAGAGTGAGAATCCGTTCGCTACGCGGGACGAGGACGTGGAGTTTCTTGTACGTTCCCTAATCGAAACTGGTGAATCGGAGGTCGTGGAGTTCAAGGCCAGTGCAAGGAGAAGCCAGCACACTGGCGTGGCAGATAGGGCGGTGACGGGAGCCGTCGTCAAGACGGTCGCGGGGTTCATGAACACAAACGGGGGTACGCTGCTGATCGGCGTGGACGATGGGGGCAAGCCGGTCGGCATAGAGGTGGACTACCCGCTAATGCCCGGGAAGGACCGCGATGGCTGGGAGCTTTGGTTAACGAGGGCGATCAGCGAGGCGTTGGGGCCTGTGGCCGGCACGTACTTGTCGGTTCGATACTGCGTGCTCGGCGGGCGAACTGTTGCTCGAGTCGAGGTTCGGCCTGGCGCGGAGCCGGTGTTCACGTCTCAAAAGGGACAGGCCGGTGAGATGTTCTACGTTCGCGTCAACAACGCAACCGAACCGCTCTCGGGCCGGGCCCTGCTGGAGTACCAGAGGAAACACTGGCAGGAATAGGCCGGGTCACTTGACCACGGTGGGGTGCGGGCAAGAAGGTCCTTCCCGGGGAAGCGATGCCGCGCGGGCGCGAGCGCTCCCTCTTGGAGTGACGGCGGCTAGCCTTCGCCGAGGACGATCACCACGTTCTGGCCGCCGAAGCCGAAGGCGTTGACGAGCGCCACGCGGGTGGGGTGAGCCCGGGCCCGGTTCGGGACGTAGTCGAGGTCGCAGTCCGGGTCCGGGCGGTCGAGGTTGATCGTCGGCGGGATCGTCCCCTCCTCGATCGTCTTGACCGCCGCCAGGGCCGACACCGCTCCGGCCGCGCCGAGCATGTGGCCGACCTGGGACTTGGTGGCGGTAACCGCGACTTCCGGGGCCCGGTCGGCGAGCGCCTTCTTGATCGCCAGCGTCTCCGCCACGTCGCCGAGCGGCGTCGCGGTGCCGTGGGCGAAGACGGCGTCGACCTCGCCGGGGTCGGTGCGGCTCGATTCGAGGGCCCTGCACATGGCGGCCGCCGCTCCGGACCCGTCGGGACGAGGGGCGGTCAGATGGTGGGCGTCGGCGGTGACGGCGCCACCCCGGACTTCGGCGTAGACCCTGGCGCCTCGTTGCTCCGCGTGGCGCTCGGTTTCGACGACGAAGGCGACACCGCCCTCGCCGAACACGAAACCGTCACGATCGGCGTCGAACGGCCGGCTTGCTGCCTTCGGGTCGTCGTTGCGGGTCGAGAGGGCCTGCAGGCGCGAGAAGGTGGCGATGATCAGCGGTGTGATGCCCGCCTCGGTGCCGCCGGCGATGACGGCGTCTACTTCGCCGGAGCGCAGCAGGCGGTAGGCCTCGAGCAGGGCGTAGTTGCCGCTGGCGCAGGCGAGGGTCGAGGTCGTGGTCGGCCCGGTCAGCCCGAGCTCGATCGAGATCAGGCAGGACACGGCGTTCGGCATCACGTCGGTGACCAGGAAGGGATTCGCCTGCTGCGGTCCCCGCGCGACCAGCCGACGAGTGCCGGTCTCCATGCTTCCCAAGCCTCCGCCGCCGGTGTTGAAGGTGATGCCGTAGCGGTGCGCCGTGGCGGGTTCGATGGCGAGTTCCGCGTCGGCGACGGCCTGCTTGGCCGAAGCCACGGCGAAGTGGGTTGCGCGCGCGAGGCGTCGAGCCGCCTTGCCCTCCAGCCACTCCCTGGGCTCGAAGTCGCGCACCTCGCACGCGATCTTCACCTTGAAGCCGTCCGTGTCGAACGCGGTGATCAGCCCGGCGCCCGAGTCGCCGGCCTTCATCCGGCGCCAGAATGTTTCGACGTTGTTGCCGACGGGAGTTACGGCGCCGAGCCCGGTGATCACGATCCGGCCGTTGTCCGTCGCGGGCATCGCGCGAGGATAGCGCCCCTGCGCTACGCTCGCCGTTCGCAATTTCAGGTATCCCTGATCAGGGAGTTGAGTATGAGTCGAGAGCCAGTACCACGGTTCGCAGCGGCCGTCGTGGCGCTACTTGCCGCGATGGTCCCGGCCGTGTACGGACAGTCCGGGGAGGACTTCGTCCCGGTCACCGACGCAATGCTGGAGAATCCCGACCCTGGGGACTGGCTGATGTGGCGCCGCACCCAGAACGGCTGGGCCTACAGCCCGCTCGACCAGATCGACCGGGAGAACGTTGGCGAACTCACGCTGGCCTGGTCGCGCGGACTGGAGGAGGGCAGCCAGCAGGGGACGCCGCTCGTCTACGACGGCGTCATGTACTACCCGAATCCGAGCAGTGTCACCCAGGCGATCGACGCCGTGACCGGGGATCTTCTGTGGGAGTACAGGCGGCCGATCCCGAGGGACATCGCCACCTACGTCGGCGGTCTGGAAACGGTCAACCGGAGCATCGCGATCTACGGCGGTCTGATCATCGACACGGCCAACGACGGCTACGTCTACGCGCTGGACGCGGTGACCGGTGAACTGGCTTGGGAGACGCAGATCGTCGACTACGAGACGGAACCGGCCCGGCACTCGACCGGACCGATCATCGCCGCGGGCCGTGTGATCTCGGGCCGGAGCTGCCGGCCGCACCGGGGTCCCGAGGCCTGCTTCATCGCGGCCCACGACGCGGTGACCGGCGAGGAACTCTGGCGCCGGCCTCTGATTCCGGGACCGGGAGAACCGGGCAACGAGACCTGGGGCGACTTGCCGTTCGAGAACCGCCACCACGTCGGGTCCTGGATGGCGCCCAGCTACGACCCCGAACTCGAACTGCTGATCGTCGGCACGTCGGTCACGTCGCCGGCGCCGAAGTTCCTGCTCGGCGGCCACGAGAAGACGCACCTTTACCACAACTCGACCCTGGCGCTGGAGGTCGCCACCGGCGAGGTGCGCTGGTACTACCAGCACCTGAACGACCACTGGGATCTGGACCATCCTTTCGAGCGGCTGCTGGTCGATACGGTCGTCGCGCCCGACGCGGAGGCCGTCGCGTGGCGGAATCCGCGGATCGAGGCAGGGGAGATGCGCAAGGTAGTCACCGGTGTTCCGGGCAAGACCGGTCTCGTCTACACCCTCGACCGCGAAACGGGAGAGTTCCTGTGGGCGCGGTCGACCGTGCCCCAGAACGTGATCGAACGGATCGACGGCGAAACGGGCGCTGTGGTCGAGAATGCAGAGGTCGTCTTCACCGAGCTGGAGCAGGAGCGGCTGATCTGCCCGTCGCTCCTCGGCGGCAAGGACTGGGAGGCCGGCGCCTACAGCCCGCTGACGAACGCGATGTACTACCCGCTCCGCAACCTCTGCTCCCAGATGACGACGCGCATAGGCCGCGGCGCGATGCACTACGCGCTCGTCAACGACACCCAGTTCGCGCCCGGGAAGGAAACGCTCGGCACGGTCTACGCGATCTCCGCCGAGACCGGCGAGACGCTGTGGCTCCACGAGCGGCTGCCGGTGACGATGTCGCTCGCCGCGACCGGAGGCGGCCTCGTCTTCGGCGGCGACGTGGGCGGCCGCTTCTGGGCGCTGGACCAGGAGACCGGCGACGTGCTCTGGGAGATCAACCTCGGCTCCTCCGTGACCGGTTTCCCGGTCAGCTATGAGGTGGACGGCCGGCAGTACGTGGCCGTGGGCACCGGTGCCGAGGGCGGTACGACCTCGACCTTCCGGCGGCTGACGGCGGAACTCCGTCCGAGTTCGAACAACACGCTGTTCGTGTTCGCGCTGCCCTGAGGGACCCGGATGAGGCGGGCTCCGATGGGGAATCTGCGCCTGAAGTTACATTGCACAGTCATGCATTGTTGTGCTATGTATACAGCCACGTCGCGTTCCGGTCGACGTTGGAGGGGGAAGATGGACATCAGCAAGGACCT
>JAPOVF010000169.1:0-15616 GCA_026708285.1 Acidobacteriota bacterium | reverse complement strand
CCCTCGAAGCGCAGATCAGCCAGTGGCGCAACTGGCTGAGACGTCGCCCGGCGATCGACGGGGCCGACGTGGAGGAGCTCGAGGGCCATCTGCGCGATGTGGTGGCGGCACTTCGCGAACGGGGGCTCGCCGCCGACGAGGCGTTCCTGGTGGCGGTCAAGCGGATGGGCAATCTCGACGCGGTGTCGCGCGAGTTCGCGCGCGAGCACTCCGAGCGGCTGTGGAAGCAGCTCGTGATGCCGGCTGCCGCGGACGGCGCCGCGGAGCGGGCGGCGTCGCGCGAGACCTGGGTCGTGCTGGCGCTGGCGTTCGCCGCGGCGCTGGCGATCAAGCTGCCCGAGCTGTTCGGCTATCCGCAGATCGGATCGGGAGAGGGCTTCTTCGACAACCGTCTCCTGTACTTCCCGAACGTCAGCTTCTTCGTGCTCCCGTTCCTGGCGGGCTACTTCGCGTGGAAGCGCCGGTTGAACCGCGCCGGCTGCGTCCGACTGGCGCTGGCATTCGCGGTTGGCGGCGTGGCGATCAACGCCTTCCCGTCCGCGCCGCCCGGCCACACGCTGACGCTCGCGGCGCTGCACCTGCCGATCGCGCTTTGGCTGGTCGTAGGAATCGCCTATACGGGAGGGCGCTGGCGCGAGGGCAGCGGCCGGATGGACTTCGTGCGCTTCTCGGGCGAGCTGTTCATCTACTACGTTCTCATCGCGCTCGGCGGCGGCGTCCTCATGGCCTTCACCAGCCTCGCTTTCGACGCCATCGGCGCGGACGTCAACGTGCTCGTACTGCAGTGGCTGTTCCCGTGCGGCGCGATGGGTGCCGTCATCGTCGCCGCGTGGCTCGTGGAGGCCAAGCAGAGCGTGGTCGAGAACATGGCGCCGGTGCTGACAAGGCTGTTCACGCCCCTGTTCGCGGCGGTGCTGCTCGCCTTCCTCGCCACCATGGTGTGGACGGGCAGGGGCATCGACGTGGAGCGGGAGGTGCTCATCGCCTTCGACCTCCTCCTGGCGCTCGTTCTCGGTTTGCTGCTCTATGCGGTCTCGGCTCGGGATCCGCAAGCTCCTCCGGGCCTGTTTGACGCCGTGCAGCTTCTGCTCATCGTCTGCGCGCTGGTCGTCGACATCGTCGCGCTCGCCGCCATCGCCGGCCGGATCTCCGAGTTCGGCTTCAGTCCGAACAAGGTGGCGGCACTGGGCGAGAACCTCGTTCTGCTGGTCAACCTGTCCTGGTCGGCCTGGTTGTACGGGCGCTTCCTGGCCGGCCGCGGTCCGTTTTCCGCCCTCGTGCGCTGGCAGACGGCCTATCTGCCCGTCTACGCCGCGTGGGCGGCCTTCGTCGTGCTCGTCTTTCCGCCCCTGTTCGGCTTCAAGTGAGGGAGAGAGTTGTCATGAAGAGATGGATGGAACGCGTCCCCGGTCCACTCAGGATGCCCCTGATCTGGGCGGCCGCCGGAGCGCTCGTCGGTGCACTCATCGAGATCACCGACAACGTCGCGCCTGGCGCGCTTGCGATCGCGCCGCTCGTCGACATCTGGCCGCCGGTGCTCGCGATTCTGGGTTTTCTCGGCGGCTGTGTGTTGTCCATCGTGCTCTGGTTGTCGCGGATGCGCAGCGGTTGATCTGAGGGGCCGGGCCACGCTGCTAGGCTCGTTTCGTTCACGAACAGCGCGTCTCAGGAGGTCGAGCATGAAGACCCGAGCCCTTTCCCTGTGTGCAGCGGTCAGCCTGTTGCTCGTGCCGTGCATCGCGGCCGAGGACATTCCGCGCACTCCGGGCGGGCGCCCGGACTTCTCCGGCAACTACGACGTCTCCTTCCTGACGCCGCTGGAGCGCGATCCCCGGTTCGGCGACCGGCAGTACTTCACCGAAGAGGAGGCGAAAGCGATCGCCGAGGGAATGGTTGCGGCCAACGCCCGCGATCAGGAAGTCCGCGACCCGAACCGGGGCGTGATCGCGGGCCGGTCGGAAGAGGGATACCGGGGCGTCGGTGCCTACAACGCCTTCTGGCTCGACCGAGGCACCGCTGCCTTCAAGGTCGACGGCAAGTACCGGACGTCCGTGATCACGGATCCGCCGAACGGCCGTTTGCCGCCGCGCACCGAGGCGGGCCAGGCGCGGTTCGACACGCTGCCGCCCTTCGGCTACGAGAACACGGGCACGGCCTGGTGGCTGGAGAACGGGGACGACCCCTACGACGGGCCGGAATCGCTCACGCTCGGTAACCGCTGCGTCTTCCATCAGGGATCGACGATGCCGATCGGCCCGAGGGCCTACAACAACCTGAAGACGATCGTCCAGACCGACACGCACGTCGTCATCCTGATCGAGTGGATGCACTGGGCCCGGATCGTGCGCCTGGGGGTGGAGCACATTCCGGAGGACTACCGCTCCTACGCGGGCGACTCGATCGGCCGGTGGGAAGGGGACGCCCTGGTGATCGAGACGAGGAACCTTCTGGGCGACTGGGGCTTCCACCGGGAAGGGGCCCATGTCGTCGAGCGCCTACGCTTCCAGGACAAGGACACCCTGTTCTACGAGTACACGGTCAACGACCCGGAGTTCACCGCCCCCTACAGCGGCTCGCTGCCCTGGCCGCGCACCGACGATCGCCTCTACGAGTTCGCGTGCCAGGAGGGGAACTACTCGATGGGCAACACGCTCCGCGGCGCGCGGTACCTGGAGCAGCAGTACGCCGAGAAGCACGGGCGGCAGTAGTCGGCGGCCGCACCGGGAGGCTGTGCGGGCGGACCGCTTCGGGGTTGACCCCATTCGCCTAAGGTGACAGGGTTCGCCTTCATTCCGTTCGGACAACCCGGCGTCTGCCGAAGAGGAGTATGGCCAACGTCATGAGACTCGGAACTAGCGTGTTTTGTCGATCTACCGTGGCTGCGGTCGCGGTTCTCGCCGTGGCGGTGGCGCCGCTTGCGGCCCAGGACTTCGAGCCGGAGCGGCTGTCGGACGGTCATCCGGATCTGAACGGCATCTGGCAGGCCCTGAACGAGGCCAACTGGGATCTGGAACTGCACATGGCGCGCGCCGCGATGCAGTTGCGCGAGGGTCCGCACGGTCCGCTGCCCGCAGCCGAGGTCCTCAACTTCGGGGCGGTCGGCTCGGTGCCGCCGGGCATGGGCGTCATCAAGGGCGGCGGGAAGATCCCGTACACGGATGAGGCACTCGCCAAGAAGAACGACAACATGGCGAACTGGTCCACCCGTGACCAGGAGGTCTTCTGTTACTTGCCCGGCGTGCCGCGGGCGACCTACATGCCGCAGCCATTCCAGATCTTCCACAGCGAGAACGCGGTCTTCATCGCCTACCAGTACGCCGGAGCGGTTCGTGACATCTACATGGAGGAGCTGAAGCCCTCGCAGGTCGACAGTTGGATGGGGACGTCCTACGGCCGCTGGGAGGGCGACACCCTGGTCGTGGACGTCAGCGGGCTCCTGGCGAAGGACTGCGCGGAGCGCGAGGGCGACATGCCCGGTTGCGGCGGCTGGCTCGACCGTTCGGGCAACCACTACAGCAACCAGTTGCACGTGGAGGAGCGCTACACGCTGGTCGGCCCGAACCACATGCACTACGAGGCGACGCTCACGGACCCGATGACGTACACGGAGCCGTGGACGATCGAGATGCCCCTCTACCGGCGGATGGAGCCGAACGCGCGCCTGATGGACTTTCGCTGCGTGGAGTTCGTCGAGGAGTTGATGTACGGCGAGTACCGGCGGAACCCGCTACCGCGGATGAAGCTGGTCGACTAGCTACCCCAACCGTTGCGGTGGGACCCCGCGTGGTTGCACCGCAACCCCACCAGAGCGAGATCCACAATGCATGAACACCGACTGCCGGCAATCCTGGTCCTCGTCGCAATGTTCGGAATCGCCATGCCGCTCGTGGCCGCTGGCGACAAGGACATTCCGCGTACGGCTTCCGGACGCCCCGACTTCTCCGGTCACTACGATGTTGGCACCCTGACGCCTCTGGTGCGACCACAGGCGTTCGGCAACAAGCTGTTCCTGTCCAAGGATGAGGCGGAGCGGAGAGTGAAGCAGGCCGCCCTGTACCGCGCCGCGACATCGCAGGCGAGCGACCCGGACCGCGACGCGCCGCCGGACGGCGGCGACGGGTCGCCGGGCGCCGCGGGCAACGTCGGTGGCTACAACTCCTTCTGGATCGACAACGGGACCGACGTGTTCGCGGTGGACGGCAAGTTCCGGACATCGATCATCACCGACCCGAAGAACGGACGGCACCCGCCGGTCACCGACGCGGCGAAGGAGCGGCGGGCTGCGCGGCGCGGCTTCTGGCGCGCCAACACGGGCGAAGCGTGGTGGCTCGAGCGCGACGGGGTCGGACCGTACGACGACCCGGAGCTCCGGCCGCTGGCGGAGCGCTGCCTGCTCGGCTTCAGTTCGACCGCGGGGCCGCCGATGCTGCCGGCGCTTTACAACAACCTGAAGCGCATCGTGCAGACCGAGGACCATGTGATGATCCTGATCGAGATGGTTCACGACGCCCGTGTCGTGCGCATCGGCGGGGAGCACGGGCCGGCGGAAGAGCGGCGCTGGCTCGGAGATTCGATCGGTCGGTGGGAAGGTGACACCCTGGTCATCGAGACCGCGAACTTCGGCGACCGCACCGGTCTGAGTGGAGCCACCCGCGATCTGCGCACGGTCGAACGCTTCTCGGCAATCGACGGGGACAGCCTGCTGTACCAGTTCACGGTCGAGGATCCGAACACCTGGACCGAGTCGTGGAGCGGAGAGTACGTCTGGCCGCGCACCGACACGCTCCTCTACGAGTACGCCTGCCACGAAGGCAACTACGCGCTGGGCAACATCATGCGAGGCGCCCGCCTGCTGGAGCAGGAGGCGATGGCCAAGGCCGCCCACTCCAGCGGATCCGGAGAGTAAGTAGACGCCGCCGACCCTGCTAGAGTCGGCGACCGAGCGACACCCACTGACATCAACTTAGGAGTGAGAGACGTCCATGAGTAAGCGAGCCATGATCATCACGGGAGTCGGCTTTGTCGTCGCGGCAATCGCGGTGACGGTGCCCCTGGTAGCTCACCACGCTTTCGGCGCCGAGTTCGATCCCAACCGTCCCCTGCTGCTGAAGGGCCCGGTCGTCAAGGTCGAGTGGGTCAATCCGCATACCTGGATTCACATGGAGCACACCGAGGACGACGGCACGAAGCACGTCTGGATGGTCGAGGGCGGCACGCCCAACACCCTGCTGCGGCGCGGCCTGTCCCGTGACGACCTCCTGCCGGGCACGGTCATCATCGTCGATGGTTACCAGAGCAAGGATCGCTCACGGCGCGCGAATGGCCGTGACGTCACCTTCGAGGACGGCAGCAAGATCTTCATGGGCTCCTCGGGCACCGGCGCGCCGCGCGACGGCCGCGACCCGACCGAGCCGCCTCGGTAAAAGACTGGGTGCGCCGGCCGTCTGGCCGGCATCCGGCTGGTAGTGCCGGTCCCGGGAACGCGGCTGAGACACCCGCCTCGCCCGGGGCCGCCGCTGCAAGTCGCTAGCCCGCAGGTTGCGAGCGGCGACTCTCTCGACGCCTCAGGCGCGCCGCGTGGCGCCTGAGGCGTTTTGCCGCTGGCGCGAGGGAAGAGGCGGCGGAGAACAGGCCGCCCAGCAGCAGGCCGATCACGACGAGGTCCCACAAGGGTCGCCGGTGGTAGAAGCCGGGAAAGTCCAGCCGATGGAGTCCGCGGTAGAGCCAGCGGTCGATCCGGCTCCGCCGCTGTTCGCGATGGACGATCCGCCCGAGTGACGGGCTGAGGTAGAGCCAGGTGGCGGCCGCGTCGTCGAAGCGCAGTCGCAGGACGGGCAGGGGCAAGCGGCGATGGCGCCGGTCTTCGTAGTAGGCGTCGTAATCGTCGAGTTCGACCGCGTCAACGAGCTTCGATTCAGGCATCGCCGTTGTCGCCGCGGCAAGAAGTTCGTTACGGCTGAAGCGATGGCGTGGGCCGCCATCGAGCGTGACGAGGCGGTGCTCGAAGGGTTGCACGACGGCCTGGAACGACAGGGGACCGGCGCCATAGGCGCCTGGGCCGTAGCCCCTGCCGTCGCCCGACGATGGCGGACGGTAGGCGAGCATCAGTGGTTCACCCGCGAACTGGAAGAACTCGACTTCGCGCGGCCGGAAGCCGGTCGGAACCGACTCCAGGGCGGTCCGGATCGAGGCCAGGTCCGGTTGATTGACGGCGCTCGTTCCTCCGGCGACCGCGGAATGCTGGGCCGAACTCGTCGTGCGCCCCGCCTGCCAGCGGAAGGGATCCATCGACAGCGCGCCGCTCAGGACCCAGGTCAAGGCGGCGGTGCCGAAGACCAGGCCGCTGTAGTGATGCCAGCGCATGATGCCCGTGTACGGCGAGCGCTTCCTCCGGGTCAGACGAATCACGCCGACGGCGAGGCCGGAGAGGGTCAGCATGCAGCCGGCGGCGGACGCCCAGACGATCAACTGGTACCACAGCGTCGAGTGTGAACGGAGCGGTGTGAAGTAGAGCCAGTGGAGAACGGCGCCGGCAGTGCCCCAGAAGCGCGAGGCGGGCGTCGTTTCCATGACCACTTCGGCGGTGCGATCGGAGACGTAGAGCACGTCGCCGCCGGCCTGGATGCGGTGGACGGGAAACAGGGGCCTGACCTGGAGGGTCCATTGGTCGGGGCGGATGAGTAGCCGGTCGTAGCCAAGTGGCGGTAAGGCGCCGCCGGCAACCGGTTGGCGCGCGAACTGTGCGGCAATCGCGGTTGCCTGATCCTTGGAGAGCTGCAGCATCTGGCTGCCAGTGTCGGCGTAGACGGCGGTCCAGCCGGCGGACGTCCGAAACCGGTAGATCGGCCGTTCGCCGGCCATGCCGAGCCGAAGCTGGAGGATCTCCGCGGTGCCCGCGTCCAGCCGGGCCGCGGCCGCCGCGCGCGCCGGCTCGACCGTCACGGCTTCCAGGTCGAGCGGCGGCAGGCGGTGCAGGCGATCGCCGGGCTCGAGCGCGGGCATCCGCGCGTACATCATGACCAGCGCCGAGGCGAACCACACGACGAACAGCAGGTTGCCGGCGATGCCGAGCCAGCGGTGGAGGAGGACGAGCGCGCGCCGCAACGCGGTCGGACCTACTGACGGAACTGGTTTGGATCGTTGGCCCAGTACTGGGCGTGGCAACCGGCGCAGGCGAAGTAGATCTGCTCGCCGATGTCGAAGATGCCCTGGACGTCCTGGGCGTTGGCGGCCTGCATCGCCGCGTCGCCGGCGTCGATCAGATCGCGGCACCAGGCGACCCAGTCTTCGTCGTCCAGCCTGCGGCGGTCCATCATCAGCAGGTTGCCCGACTCGGCGATCGTGACGGCGGCGTTGCGGACGAGGATCCAGTCCTCGTCCGTCTCCGGCTGGATCTCGATCGTCTCCTCCGGAGTGATGATCGTGCCGGCCGACGCCCAGATGTGGTCGGCCGCCGGCTCCATGACGGAGGCCATCAGCAGCCTCGTGCCCGCGACCTCGCGAAAGGGCGGTCCGGTCTCCCCGCTGCCGCAGGCTCCGAGCGACAGGGCCGTGGCGGCGATGGCGGACATCGGGAACAGCTTCCGGGCGACGGCCATGACGGTGGCGGAGTGTACCGGAGTCGTTGTTCCGGGCGGCTCAGTCCACGCGCGTCTTCCAGACGTCTCCGTATGCCGTGAGCAGCACGGCTGTCGGTGCGGCCCAATGGGTGCCGACGACCGTGATTCCGGTGTCGCTGAAGCGCTCGCAGAAGCTGCGCCGGGCCGCGATCGCGGCGTCACGGTCGATGTCGGCGATCGAGCACCACTCAGGGTGGGCACACTGACACGGATGGTGCATCACGTCGCCCGAGATCACTCCCTCCTCGCTGCCGGAGGAGACGGCGATGCTGCAGTGACCCGGGGTGTGGCCGGGAGTGGGGAAGAACTGGAGTTCGGGGTTGATCCGGTGGTCGCTGTCGACGAGGTCGACCAGGCCGGCCTCGAAGACCGGTGCCACCGAGTCGCCGAAGACGTCGCCCCAGTTGACCTCGCCCTCGTCGCGCCAGTACTCGAACTCGGGCCGCGCCATGATGTAGCGGGCGTTGGGGAACGTGGGCACCCACTCGCCGTCGACCTTCATCGTGTTCCAGCCGACGTGGTCGATGTGGAGATGAGTACAGACGACCAGGTCGACCTGCTCGCGCGGGAAGCCGGCGTCGCGGATCTCCTGGAGGAACGGACCGTCGAGCTCGTTCCAGGCCGGAAGCGCGCGCTTCTTGTCGTTGCCGACGCAGGTGTCGACGACGATCTTGAGCCCCTTCGACTCGACCAGGAAGGCCTGGATGATCATCTTGAGCCGCTCGCCGCCGGGCGTCACGAAGTGCGGCTCGAGCCAGTCCAGGTCCGGTGCGAGGTTCTCGGGCGTGGCGTCCGGCAACAGGAAGGACGCCGGCACCGGGTAGTCGATCTCGATGATCGGGGTGATCGAGACGTCGCCGATCTTGATGCCCATGCGCTGTCCTCCCTAGCCCCTCAGCGGGTGAGCCAGGCGAACTTCTGTGGCTTGCGCTGCGCCTTCGGATCGATCAGCACGTTGACCAGCGCAGGCCTGTCGGATGCCAGGGCCTTGTCCAGCGTCGGCCCGAGGTCGGCGACCTTTTCGACGCAGTAGCCCACGCCGCCAAAGGCCTCGATCACGCGCTCGTAGCGGGCGCCCAGGGTGTACGTGGACGTCGGCAGGGGCTTGCCGGGGAGGTACTCGCTGACGCCGCCGCCGATGCCGTTGTTGTTGATGACGACGAAGGTGATCGGCATGTCGTACCGGCAGGCCACCTCGACCTCCATGCCGGAGAAGCCGAACGCGGAGTCGCCCTGGACGCAGATGGTGCGCCGGTCCGGATGGACCGCGGCGGCAGCGATCGCGAGCCCGGTGCCGACGCCCATCGTGCCGAAGGTTCCGGCGTCGAGCCGCTTGCGCGGCTCCATGTTCGGCAGCACGGTGCGCGAGATGTCCATCGTGTTCGCGCCTTCGGCGACCAGCATGTCCTGCGGCTCCAGGCGGTCGGCGATCTCGCGCAGGGCGCGGTAGTAGCCCATTGGCTCGCTGTCGTCCTCGAGCATCGCCTGGACCGCGGCCTGGTTCTGGGATCCGCTCTCGCGCAGGCCGGCCAGCCATTCGTTGTCGGCCGACAGCGTGAAGGGCTCGGCGTCGAGCGCTTCGTTCAACTGCGCGGTCACTGCCCGCGCGTCGCCGACCATGCCGACCTCGGTCGGTACGTTGGTCCCGATCTCCTCTGCGTTGAGGTCGATCTGGAGGACCCGGACTCCCTTCCTGAAGCGCGGCGGCAGACCGAAGTGGAGGATCCAGTTGAGCCGGGCGCCGATCAGCAGGATGACGTCGGCGTTCTGGAGCGCGAAGGAGCGCGCCGGTGAGATCAGGTGGGGATCGTCGTCCGAGACGACGCCCTTGCCCATCGGCGTCGGCAGCACGGGGAGGTTCGTGCGCTGGACGAGCTTCCGCACCTCCTGCTCCGCGCGGGCGTAGGCCGCGCCCTTGCCGACGATGACCAGCGGGTTCTTCGCTTCGCGCAGCACGGCCACCGCACGCTCGACCTCCCTCGGATCGGCGAGTGAGGTCGGCGGCCCCGGGCAGCGAGGGGGTTGCTCGACGTCTTCCTCGTCGATCTGGGCGGTCAGCACGTCGTTCGTGAGGTTCAGGTAGGAGGCGCCGGGCCTGCCGTAGATGGACGTGCGCACCGCCTGCTCCACGTAGAACGGCGCCCGGTGAGCGGCATCGATCTCGGCCGAGTACTTCGAGAACGGCCGTGCCGCCTCGACCTGGGGGCACTCCTGGAAGGCGCCCTGGCCGTTCTGGTAGCGGTCGTTGGCGCCGCCGAGCAGCACCATCGGCCAGCAGTTCTTCTCCGCGTTGGCGAGGCCAGCGATGCCGTGCACCATGCCCGGGCCCGACACGGCGAGGCAGGCCCCGGGACGGCCGGTCAGGTAGCCGACGGCGCCGGCGGCGTAGCTGGCCGCCTGCTCGTTGCGGAAGCCGTAGTACTTGATCCCCGCCTGCTGGGCGGCGTGGGCAACTCCGTAGACGGGGAAGCCGACGATGCCGAACATGTAGTCGACGCCCTGCTGCTTCAGGCTTTGGGCGATCAGGGCGGCGCCGGTGGTGGTCGTCATCTCGTAGCGGTCTCCTGGCCGTCGGCGCCGGGAGTGGGCGCTGCGCCCAGCACACCGTCCGCGCGCAGCCGGTCGATTTCAGGTTGGGAGAGGTTCAGTTCGCCGGCCAGGACGCTGTCCGTGTGGCGGCCCAGAAGCGGCGCCGCCTCGATCTCGACCTGGCTGTCGCTGAGGTTCATCGGCGATCCGAGGACCCGGACCGGCCCCCTGATCTCGTGCTCGACCGTGCGGACGAAACCGCGCTCTGTGAGGTGCGGGTCGGAGAACAGGTCGAGCGTGTCGAGCACGGCGCTCGCCGGCACCCCGGCGGCGCCGAGGACGGCCATCGCTTCGTGCTTCGTGCGGCGACCGGTCCACTCGGCGATCGCTTCGAACAGCTCGTCGGCGTTCTCGTGCCGCAGCCTGGGTGTGGCGTAGCGCTCGTCCTCAGCCAGGTCCCGGCGATCGATGGCTTCACAGAGCGCCCGCCACATCCGGTCGTTGACCACCAGCATGTAGACGTAGTCGTTGGGGCCGAAGGGCTTGCACGGGTACATGTTCATCATCGCGCCGCGGCCGGAGCCGCTGCGCGGGGCCGCCTTCTCGCCGAACTCGCCGCCCATCGCGATCGCGGTGCGCATGAACCAGGTCACGCCCTCCTGCATCGACATCTCGACCAGTTGGCCCTTGCCTGTGCGCAGCTTGTTCGCGTGAGCCGCGCACAGCGCCAGGGCCATCAGCACTCCGGTGCCGCAGTCACCGATCGTCGTGCCGGGGCGAAGCGGCGGCCCGTCCGGGTCGCCGGTGATCGACATCGCGCCCCCGGCCGCCTGAGCGACCGGGTCGAAGCACTTGTAGTCGCTGTAGGGCCCGCTGTTGCCGAACCCCTTGATCCGGCCGTAGATCACGTCCGGGTGGATCTCGCGGATCGAGTCGTAGTCGAGACGCAGCTTCTCGACCACGCCGGGACCGAAGTTCTCGACCAGGATGTCGAACCGGGGTGCGAGCTTCAGCAGCAGCCCGCGGCCCTGGTCGGTGGCGAGGTTGATCGCGATGCTGCGCTTGTTGCTGTTCCAGTTGAGGAAGTACTCCGAGTCGTCGGTGCTTCGCCCGCCCGCGAGTCCGCGCCCCGGATCGCCGGTCCCGGGCCGCTCCACCTTGACCACGTCGGCGCCCAGCCAGGCCAGGGCCTGGGTACAGGACGTACCGGCTTCGTACTGCGTCAGATCGAGAATGCGCAGACCGTCGAGTGCTGGCATGGCTGGCCTCCTGGCTGTGCGTTGAGCGCGCAACGATAACCCGGGAGGGCGGCAGGTAGCGGACGATAGGCTTCGCCGCAACTTCGAAGGGGTCTCTCGGATGCAGGTCGCAGGACGTTTCGTCCTCGGGGTTCAGATTGCGGCTTCGGTCACCCTCCTGGCGAACTTGTCGTCGGCGGGAAGCGCGCAACAGGATGCAAGGCCAATGGTCGAGTGGCCCGCGTTCGGCAGCGGCCCGGACAACACGAAGTACTCGGCGCTCGACCAGATCGACCGGTCGAACTTCCACGAACTCCAGGTGGCCTGGGAGTGGGAGTCCCCTTCGACTGCCGTCGCCGAGGCGAACCCGGCGGTCAGGCCCGGGCAGTTCAAGCCGATTCCGATCATGCTGGACGGCGTGCTCTACGTAGCCACCGAGGTCTCCCAGGCTGCGGCTATCGACGCGGCCAGCGGCGAGACGCTCTGGTCCTACGATCCCGAGTCCTGGCGCGCCGGCCGGCCGGCGAACATCGGCTTCCAGCACCGCGGCGTGGCCGCGTGGCGCGGTCCGGTCGAACAGGATGGCCGCAGTCGTGACGAGATCAGGGTCTTCCTGCCCACGCACGACCGCCGGTTGATCGCGCTCGACGGCGTGACCGGGGAGCCGGTCGGCGGCTTCGGGGCGGACGGACAGGTCGACCTGCTGGCCGAGCGGGGCATGGTGGACTTCGGACGCCGGGTCAACCCGCGCGCCATCACCCACAGTTCGCCCCCGGCCGTGGTTGGCGACACGGTCGTCGTCGGCTCAGTGGTCAGCGACGGACCCTTGCGCCAGGCCGCGCCGCCGGGTCACGTGCGCGGCTACGACGTGCGCACCGGCGAACTGAAGTGGATCTTCCACACCATCCCGCAGGAGGGCGAGGTCGGAGTCGACACCTGGGAGAACGGTTCCTGGAAGTACAGCGGCAACACGAACGTCTGGAACATGATGACGGTCGACGACGAGCTGGGCTACATCTACCTGCCGGTGTCGACGCCGACCAACGATTTCTACGGCGGCCACCGGCTGGGCGACAACCTCTTCGCCGAGAGCATCGTCTGCCTGGACGCCGACACCGGCGAGCGGGTCTGGCACTTCCAGGCCGTTCACCACGGGCTCTGGGACTACGATTTCCCGACGCCGCCGCAGCTCGTCGACATCACGGTGGACGGCCGCGAGATCAAAGCTCTGGCGCAGGTCTCCAAGCAGGCATTCACATACGTCTTCGACCGGGTGACCGGGGAAGAAGTGTGGCCGATCGAGGAACGGCCGGTGCCGGAGTCCGACGTCCCGGGCGAACGCGCGTCGCCGACCCAGCCGTTTCCGACGAAGCCGCCGCCATTCGACCGCCAGGGGGTCAGCGAGGACGACCTGATCGATCTGACGCCGGAGCTGTTCGCCGAGGCGAAGAAGATGGCGTCCGGCTTCCGCATGGGGCCGCTCTTCACGCCGCCGAGCACGGGGACAGGCGTTCTCATGCTGCCGAGCGCGGGCGGCGGGGCGAACTGGCCGGGCGCGGCGGTCGATCCGGAAACCGGTGTGCTCTACGTGCCGTCGTCGACGTCGATCAGCGTCCATCCGCTGAGCAAGCCCGACCCGGCACGCTCGAACCTGAGCTACGTCGGCTCCTTCTTCGCCCCCACCGGCAGCCCGGGGGGACTGCCCCTGGTCAAGCCGCCCTGGGGCCGGGTGACCGCGATCGATCTGAACACCGGCGAGCACATCTGGATGACGCCGAACGGCCACGGCCCGAAGGAGCACCCCGCTCTCGCCGGCCTCGACCTGCCGCTGCTCGGCGGAGGCAGCGGAGCGCCCCTGCTCACGAAGTCGCTGCTCTTCGTCACCCAGCGGCGGGGACGGGGCGAACACAACTCGCCACGCCTCAACGTCTTCGACAAGGGGACGGGGGAACTGCTGGGCCATGTGCCACTGCCGGATACGCCCCACGCGAACCCCATCACCTACATGGTGGAGGGCAGGCAGTACATCGTCGTCGCGGTGGGAGGAGGTTCGTTCTTCGCCGATCTCGGCGAGATCGCGGAGGATCCCGGCCTGAACTTCAGCGAGGAGCAGATCGCGGCGCTGGCGGCTCAGAAGACGACGCCGAAGCTGGTCGCGCTGGCGCTGCCCTGACGTTTCCCTCGTAGCCATGATCGACGCCGACGTCCACATCCCGAACCCGCGCCTGAAGGACCTCTACCCCCTCCTGCCGGAGCACTGGGTGGAGCACTTCGACAACACGATGGACAAGGGCGCCTCGCAGGAGTACTATCCGCCCAAGTCGCCCGTCAGCGGTCGCCGTGGCGGACTCGAGGAGCTTCGGGAAGCCGTCTTCGAGCAGGGCGGTGCAGATCTGGCGATCTCGAGTTGTCTCTACGCGGTCGACAGCATTCACAACCCGGACGTGGCCGCGGTGCTCGCGACCGCGACGAACGACTGGCAAGCCCGGGAGTGGCTGGAGCGCGAACCCCGCCTTCGCGGCTCGGTCGTGGTGCCGATCGGGCTGCCCGCGGCGGCTGCGGAGGAAGTTGAGCGCTGCGCCGGCAGGCCCGGCTTCGTCCAGGTCCTGATTCCCGTCCGCACCGAGCACCCGCTGGGAAGCCGTCACTACCACGCCCTGTGGAAGGCGATCGAGCAGAGTGGCCTGGTCGCTGCGATCCACTTTGGCGGCGCGCCCGTCATGCCGCCGACGCCCACGGGCTGGCCGTCGTTCTTCCTGGAGGAGTACACGGCGATGGCGCAGGTGTTCGCGACCCAGCTCACCAGCATGATCGTCGAAGGCGTGTTCGACGCCTGTCCGGCTCTGCGGGTCGTGTTTCTGGAGTCCGGTTTCACCTGGATCCCGTCCCACCTCTGGCGCATGGACAAGGAGTGGCGGAATCTGCGGCGGCTGGTGCCCTGGGTGCGTCGTCCGCCCTCCGACTACTTCCGCGAGCACGTCCGGGTCGGCATCCAGCCGCTCGATGCGCCGCCTGACCCGGCGCACCTCTGCGAGATCGTGGATCAACTCGGCTCGGACGACCTGCTCCTCTACGCCAGCGACTATCCCCACGTTCACGCGTGCGACGCCGGGGATCTCCTGCTGCGGCTGCTGCCGGAGTCTCTAGGGCGTAAGATCAGGTCCGAGAACGCGCGCAGCTTCTACCGTCTTTCCGAAGGAGGGTAGCCATGACAGTCACCCTGCTCGATCCGTCGACCGAACCCTCGGTGCTCAAGGCCGGGACGGAGCCCGAACGGCCGCCGATCATCGATTGCGATTTCCACAACGAGCTCGACTCGATCAAGGATCTGTACCCGTATCTCTCCAAGCGCTGGCGCGACCACCTCGAGACCTTCGGTATCCGCCATCCGAACAGCGGCTACTACCCGCGCTTCATGGACCACCGGGAGGAAGCGCGGCCGCCTTCGGGGCGCACCCCCGGTTCGGAAGTCGGCTTCGCGGCGGAGGACTTTCTCGATCCCTACAACGTGGAGTACGCCATCCTGAACCCGCTGTCTCCGGTGAGTTCGGCGCTCGACCTGGACCTCGGCGCGGCTCTCGCCACTGCCGCCAACGACTGGCAGATCGCCGAGTGGCTCGATCCGGAGCCGCGGTTGCGGGCCTCGGCCGTCGTCACACCGCAGGATCCGGTTGCCGCGGCCGCGGAGATCAGGCGCTGCGGCGCCGACGGGCGCTTCGCCCAGGTGCTGTTCATGGGCCGGATGCAGGAACCGATGGGCCGCCGCAGGTACTGGCCGATCTACGAGGCCTGCGTCGAGACGGGGATGCACGTCGCGTCCCACGCCTTCGGCGCCTACGGCCATCCGATCACCGGCGGCGGCCACGCCTCCTACTACATCGAGGATCACACGAGCCCGCCCCAGGCCGTCCAGGCGAACATCACGAGCATGGTCACGGAAGGTGTGTTCGACCGCTTTCCGAGCCTGCGGATGATCTCGGTCGAGAACGGCTTCGCCTGGCTGCCGCCGCTGATGTGGCGTCTCGACGCCGCCTGGAGCCTGCTGCGCGCCGAGGCTCCGCACCTCGAGCGGCTGCCCTCGGAGGTGATCGCCGAGCACGTCTACGTGACGACCCAGCCGATCGAGGAGCCGCCGAGGCGACGGGACTTCCTGGCCTTGATAGAGCACTTCGGCGACCTTCGGAGCCACATCCTGCTGGCCAGCGACTATCCGCACTGGGACGGCGACAA
>JAPOVF010000194.1 GCA_026708285.1 Acidobacteriota bacterium | reverse complement strand
CACGGGCGACATCCGCGGCCAGGTCCGCGACGCCAACGGCGACGGCCTGCCGGGGGTCATGGTGACGGCGACGATCGAGGATCGTGGCGTCTCGCGGACCACGATCACCGGCGTCGGCGGGAACTTCGTGATCTCGTCGCTCCAGGTCGACGACTATGTCGTGACCGCGGCCCTCGACGGTTTCCGGGACCACCGCGTCGAGGGGGTGCGGGTCAGCATCGCCGCGACGGTCAACCTGGAGATCCCGCTGTCACTGGAGGCCGTGGAGGAGGAGGTGACGGTCACCGCGTCGCCTATCCTCGACGTGACGAGCTCCAGCGTCGGCACCAGCTTCACCGCGGACTTCATCGACGATCTGCCGACCGACCGGAACTTCTGGGATCTGGTCGCGGTGTCGCCAGGGATCAGCCAGGCTTCCGAGGGCAGCACTTCGTTGAGCGCCTTCGGTTCGAGCGTGGCCTCGAACTCCTGGCGTATCGACGGCCTGGACACGACGTCCTCGGACACCGGTCGCGCATTCTGGTGGACGAACCCGGCGATCATCGAGGAGGTGCAGGTCCTGGGGATTGGCGCTCCGGCGGAGTACGGCAGCATGTCGGGGGCCGCGATCAACATCGTGACGAAGTCCGGAACGAACGAGTTCAACGGCACGGTCGACTGGTACCACATGAACGACGGCCTCACGGAAGAGAACGCTGAGATCGACGGCCTCCCGTTCCATCGCGAGGAGTTCGACGACCTCACGGGCACTCTCGGCGGTCCGCTGGCCCGGGACAAGGCGTGGTTCTTCGCCTCCATTCAGTCGACGGATGACGCCTACGCCGATCCGGGCGTCGACCCGTCCTTCCCGACTGCCTACCCGACGGTGCGCTCCGACATCAAGATCAATGCGGCGTTCAACGACAGCAACCTGATGGAGGCCAAGTACCACTTCGAGGACTATGACTTCGTCTTCGCGGCGCCCAACACGACGCCGGACGCCATCGCGACCGAGTACGGCAACAACCCGGCCTGGGGTCTCCAGTTCCAGTCGGTCCTGACTCCGAACGACTACCTCGAGGTCATGTACACCGGCTACAGCAGCGACGACAACCTGCTCTCGGCAACGGGCAGCACGGCCGATCCCTATACGGACTACTCGCCGGCTGATGGCGGTCCGCCCCAGTCCAGCGGCAGTCCCGGTTACACCTACATCTGGCTGCTCGGCCGGGACCAGTTGGACGTTAAGCTCTCGCACCACGCCGACGACCTCCTGGGCGGCGACCACGACTTCAAGTTCGGCATCTCCTACGGCACCGGCCACGGCGATACGCGGACGGGCGGCGGGCCGAATGGCGTCTACTTCTACCGCTACGAGTACTACCCGGGCTACCCGTACTACTACCGGGTCACCGCCCGGCCGTTCTACTACGGCGCCGAGACGGCGGTGGTCTCGGCCTTCGTCGACGACTCCTGGCAGGTGAACTCGAATCTGACGCTCAACGTCGGAGTGCGGTACGACCAGCACAACGGCGAGATTCCGGCGTACCCGATCCTGAACCAGGACTGGAGCCCCACCTCCGAGATCATCCCCGGGGTCCAGGACGTGATCGATTGGTCACTGATCTCGCCCCGCATCGGCATGGCATACCAGATTGGCGACCGACAGGTCCTCCGCGCCTTCTACGGC
Organism: Acidobacteriota bacterium; assembly: GCA_026708285.1. GTDB lineage: Bacteria > Acidobacteriota > Thermoanaerobaculia > Multivoradales > Multivoraceae > Multivorans. Next base: position 1,289 of record JAPOVF010000194.1, on the reverse strand, counting down.
AAGTTCTTCGACGCCGACGTGACCGGCAACTGGTATGCGCCGCCACCGAATCCCCCCGAGTACCTTTACGAGTACGGGCCTTCTCTGGACGGCCCCTGGACGTACTCGACCAGCTTCGAGTACCACGGAAACCTCTTCCATCCGGATCTCAAGGCGCCGGAGACCGACCAGTTCACGCTGGGCTGGGAGCGTCGCTTTGGCGACAACTACACCTTCGGGATTCAGGGCGTCTACAAGGAGGCCAAGAACCTGATCGGCTGGGAGATCCTGGACGACGGCGTGTACGAGAATGTGCCGTGGACGAACCCGTTCAGTGGCGAAACGGAGCAGTTGTTCAGCGTCATTGAGCAGCCGACAACGCGCAAGGGTAATGGGCCGGGCCCTGGCTCCAAGGCGCCGGGAAGGAGCTACAACCAGCAGTACGAAGGCGTGGTCCTCTCCTTCAACAGGCGCTACAGCGATGGCTGGAGCTTTCAATCGTCGTACACCTGGTCCGACTCGACTGGTTTCATTCCGCGGCCCTTGCTGCAATCCCAGGGAAACCCCTTCTACACCTCGACCGACGGCCGCGATCCGAACAACTGGATCAATGCCGACCAGGCCCTGCAGAACGACCGAGAGCACGTGGCCCAATTCCAGGGCAGCTTCGAGCTTCCGTGGAAGATCCAGGGCAGCGCGACTTACAGCTTCATGACGGGCAAGCCGTACAGTCGCCAACTGGTGATCGGCGGCCGGGGTTCGGCTGCGCCGCTTGCTCAGGGTGGCCAGAGGGTGATCGCGGTTCCCGCCAGTGACGACACTCGGTTGCCGGACCAGAACAACTTCGATCTTTCCTTCGGCCGCCGCTTCGACGTCGGCCAGGTCCAGCTCAAGCTGGATCTCCAGCTGTTGAACGTCTTCAACGAAGACACCTACGACTGGTGGGAGACCCTCCAGGTACCCGCGGACGAAGAGTTCGTGCCGAGTGGTTACCTCTTCCCGCGGCGGGTCATGATCCGCTTCGGACTCGAGTTCTAGCTAGCGGATTCGCTCATCAGGAGTCCGCTGGTCCGTGCCAGCGACCGATCGGCGCCGCTACCGCCCGTGGTAGAGCGTCGCGTCCTCGGTGTGCAGCCCGCGCGGGTCGTCGCGGTTCGACTTGTAGAGGCCGCCTTCCGCATCGACCAGGTCGTCCCGGAAGATCGCCTCGTCGACGGCTACTTCGCTCGGACAGGAGATCTCGATCAGGTTGCCGGCCGGGTCGCGGATGAACATCTGCATCGCGCCGTCCGGCAGGCGCCGCACCTTGC
>JAPOVF010000377.1 GCA_026708285.1 Acidobacteriota bacterium | reverse complement strand
GAAACCGTTCGTGGCTCGATCGCTTCTGGCGCGGACTGATGCTCGACACGCTGGCGAGTCCGCGTCGGTTGCGCCGCATGCTGCGGCTTGGTCGGTTGGCGGCGCCATTCCGCGGGTTGCTGTGCGGAATGCTACCGGCGCGGTTCGCGGCGCCGCTCGACCTGTTGCCCCGGTCGGCGGACCGCGCCGAAGTCGGGTCCGGCACGTTTCCGGCCGTCGGCGAGCGGCGCGCGCGGGTGGTTCTCCTCGCCGGCTGCGCTCAGCAGGTGCTGGCGCCCCGCATCCACCGGGCGACGATCGAGGTGTTGACCCGCAGTGGAGTCGAAGTCGTCGTTCCGAAGGAGGAAAGTTGCTGCGGTTCGCTGGCTTTTCACGCGGGCGACGCGTCGCGCGCCAGGGCGGCGGCCGGCTCCCTTCTCCGCGTACTGAGGCCCGCGGGACTCCTTCCGGACGTCGACGCGGTGCTCACCAACGCCGCCGGCTGCGGCTCCGGCCTCAAGGAGTACGGCCTGCTGTTCGCGGGACTGCCCGAAGAAGAGGCGGCCCGGGACTTGGCCGGGAAGGTACAGGACGTGTCCACATTCCTCGCCGCGCTCGATGCGCCGGCGCCGCCCCCGCTGGCGCAACCGCTGCGGGTCGTCTACCACGACGCCTGCCACCTCGCGCACGCCCAGAGGGAACGGACCGCGCCCCGTCGATTGCTGGCCCAGGTCCGGGGCGTGACCCTGGTCGAACCCCGCGACTGGCAGATCTGCTGCGGTTCTGCGGGGATCTACAACCTGGAGGAGCCCGCACTCGCGGCCCGCCTGGGACAGAAGAAGGCGGAGGTGCTGCTCGAGGGCGAACCGGACGTGATCGCAACCGGCAACATCGGCTGTCTCACCCAGATCGAGAGCCACCTCCGGCGCCTGGGCAGCGCGGTCCCCGTGCGCCACACGATGGAGATCGTGGCCTCCGCACATGGGGCGAACTGAGAGCTCTTCAGGTCGGTTATCCTGCGCCCGCCTGTTGACCGCTTCTTCTTACTTTTCGACTACCTTCAGACCGGGATGACGACAACGACTCGCATTGGAATCCAGGGCTTCGGTCTCCTCGGCCGGAGCCTGTTTCGCCTTTCCCTGGACCGGCCCGAGATCGAGATCGGGGCCGTGGCCGAGACCGCCGACCCGGAGATGCTGCGCTATCTCCTGCAGTTCTCGACCCTGCCGTGGCGATACGACGGCGACGTCGCGCTGGACGATGGCAGCCTGAGCGTCAACGGCTTCAGCGCTCCCGTGGTTCGCGCCGGGGGCGCCGGGGAGGCGCCCTGGGGCGACCTGGGCGTCACCACGGTCGTCGACTTCCGGGACAGTCGGCCAACGCGGAACGAACTCGAGGGACATCTCGCGGCCGGCGCCGAGCGGGTCGTGCTCTGCGCCCCGCCGGGCGGCGACCTGGACCGAACGGTCGTGGTCGGTCTGAACGAGGACCGGATCGAGCCCTCCGACCGGATCGTGTCCGCCGGTTCCTTCACCGCGCACTGCGCGGGGCCGTTGCTCCACATCCTCGATGGGGCCTTCGGCGTCGAGCAGGCGTTCATCAGCTCCGTCCGCGCCTATGGGGCCGGTTCGAGACTGGCCGACGTGCCGGCGCCGGAGCCGCGAAAGGGCCGCGCCGCGGGCGAGAACATCATCCCCGCCACGACGGGAGCGGCCGAAGAACTCGCGACGGTACTGCCCGAGTTGGGCGGAAAGCTCTCGGCCTCGGCGATGGACGTGCCGGTGTCGAACGGTTCGGTGGTCGATCTGGTCTGCTGGCATCGCGACGCGGTGACGGTCGCCTCGGTCAACGACGCGGTCGCCGCCGCGGCGGACGGTGAATGGAAGGGCCGGCTGCGTTTCGAGCGGGAGGCGATCGTCTCCGCCGACACCGTCGGCAGCCGGGCGACCTGCATCTTCGATTCGCAGGCAACGATGGCGCTGGGCGATCACGTGTCGAAGACGATTGCCTGGTTCGACAACGGCTGGGGCTACCTGCACCGGCTCGTGGAGCTGCTGGCTGTGCTTGAACAAGCGGCCGCCTCCCAAGGAGGCGACTCATGATCCGCGTCGGCATCAATGGCTTCGGAAGGATCGGCCGCAGCGTCTTCCGCATCCTCGCGGATCGTCCGAACGTGGAGGTCGTCGGCATCAACGACCTGTTCGACGCGGACCGTCTGGCCTACCTGCTGCGCTACGACACGGTGCAGGGCGTCTTCGGCCAGGAGGTCGAGGTGGCCGGGAGCGGCCTGCGGGTCGGTGGCCGGGACATCCAGCTCAGCGCGGAACGGAATCCGTCCCGGCTTCCGTGGCGGGACCTGGGCGTCGACATCGCGGTGGAGTCGACGGGCGTGTTCCGCACCCGCGATCAGGTTGCACAGCACCTCGAAGCCGGCGCCTCGCGCGTCGTGCTCACGGTGCCGGCCAAGGACGAGATCGACGCCACGATCGTGCTCGGCGTCAACGACGACGATCTGGGTGCCGAGCATCGTGTCGTCTCGAACGCCTCCTGCACCACGAATTGCCTGGCGCCCCTGGCCAAGACCCTGGACGACGCCTTCGGTTTCGAGGAGGGGTTCATCACGACCGTCCACGCCTACACCAACGGCCAGCGCCTGGTCGACTCGCCCCACAGCGACCCGCGCCGCAGCCGCTCCGCGACCGCCAACATCATCCCGACGACGACCGGCGCCGCGCGCGCCGTCGGCAAGGTGCTTCCGCACCTGAACGGCAAGCTCGACGGCATGGCGATGCGGGTGCCCGTGGCGGACGGTTCGATCGTCGACCTGACGTGCCGGTTGCGCGGCGACCCGGCCGCTGAGGACGTCAACGCGGCGGCTTCCGCGGCGGCGGCGACGAACCTTGCCGGCGTCCTCCAGTACTCCGAGGACCCGCTGGTTTCGAGCGACATTCTCGGCAATCCGCACTCGTCGATCTTCGACGCGCCCCTGACCCGGGCCACTCCGGCGGATGGCGGCGGCGTGTACGCCCGCGTCGTGTCGTGGTATGACAACGAGTGGGGTTACTCGAACCGGGTCGCGGATCTGATCGAGCGGCTGGCCCAGCTCGGGTCCTGACCCAAGCCCGGACGCCCCCGTCCGGGTATCTGGCCGCCCCGGCACGGTTCCGCGCGATGGACATACGTTTCCTACTTGAATCGGCGCCCGTCCTGCCGCTGCTTCGGATCGAGCGGGAGGAGGATGCGGTGCCCCTGGCCGGCGCCCTGCTCGACGGCGGCATCGTGCTCCAGGAGGTGGCGCTTCGGACGCCGGCCGCGCTGCCGGCGATCGCGCGGATCGCCAACGAGCTGCCCGAGGTCATCGTCGGGGCGGGGACCGTGCGCAAGGCCGATGACGTCTACGCGGCGCGTGATGCCGGAGCCCGCTTCGGGGTGAGTCCGGGGATCACTCCCGAGATCGCGATGGCGGTGGACGACGTCGAGATGCCCTTCCTTCCCGGAGTGGCGACCCCGTCCGAGATCCAGGGTGCGGCCGACCTTGGCTTCCTGACCTGCAAGTTCTTCCCGGCGCCGGCCAGCGGTGGTCTGATCTTCCTGCGGGCCGTCCGCGGTCCGTTCCCCGATGTCGCCTTCTGCCCGACGGGCGGCCTCGACCGGGCCAACTACCGGCGCTACCTAGCCGAGCCGAACGTCGTCTCGGTCGGAGTCTCCTGGATCACGCCGCCGGAAGCCGTAGCTGCCCGGGCCTGGGGCCGCGTCGCCGAGTTGGCCCGGGCGACGGTCGAGGAAGTCCAGGGCGCGCCCGGCACCGTCCCCGCGGTGGCGGCTGGATCGTGAGTCCGGAGAGCTGAGGCAGCCGTGCAGCGCCGCGCCAAGATCGTTGCCACGATCGGTCCTGCGAGTTCGAATCCCAAGACCCTCGCACGGTTGATCCGCGCCGGCGTCAACGTCGTCCGGCTGAACCAGTCCCACGGCACCCGCGAAGAGCATCGCCGGCTGATCCGGCTGGTGCGGGAGGTTAGCGAGGAGGTCGGCCGGTCGGTCGGCGTCATGGTCGACCTGATGGGCCCCCGTCACCGGCTCGAGCACTTCGAGGGCGCGCGCGTCCTGAAGGAGGGTGACGTCGTTTCCCTGGGCGCGGGCGTCGACGCGGACCTGGCTCTCGACCGCGACATGGTCCGTCACGTCCAGCCGGGTGAACAGATCCTGATCGACGACGGCCGGGTCCAGTTGGAGGTCCGGTCGAAGGGCGAGGAGGAGATCGAGGCGGAGGTCATCGTCGGCGGGGCCGTCTCGAGCCGCAAGGGTGTGAACCTGCCGGACAGCCACCTGCCTTTCCGCATCTCGGACAAGGACCTGGGCGATATCCGGATGGCCGTGGAGGAGGATGCCGATTTCCTCGCGGCCAGCTATGTCGGCAGTTCGACGGACGTGGTGCGCGTACGCGAAGCGGCGCGGAAGGCCGGCCGCGCCCTCCAGGTGATCGCCAAGCTGGAGCGTCGCCGGGCGCTCGAGAACCTGGACGAGATCGTGCTCGAGTCCGACGGCGTGATGGTGGCGCGGGGCGACCTCGGGGTCGAAATCCCGCTGCACCAGGTGCCAGTGGAGCAGAAGCGGATCATCGAGACCGGCTGGCGCCTCGCGCGACCGGTGATCGTGGCGACCCAGATGCTCGAATCGATGATCGAGCACCCGCGGCCGACCCGAGCCGAATCCTCGGACGTCGCGAACGCGGTGTTCGACGGCGCCGACGCGATGATGCTCTCCGGCGAGAGCGCGGCTGGGCGCTATCCGCTCGAGGCGGTACAGACGATGCACCGCATCATCACCGAGTCGGAGCGCTACAACCTCTCCAAGCACACCTCCCAGCCGGTCGGCTTCCATACGATGGAGGTCGGCCCCTACGACATCGAACCGCCGCACCGCCCGGGCACTCTGGAGATTCCGGAGACGGTCTCCGCCGCGGCGATCCTGTCGGCGCGTCACCTGACCGCGCAGGGCATCGTGGTCCTCAGCCAGGGCGGGTTCACGGCCCGCCAGGTCGCCTGCCGCCGGCCCTCGACGCCGGTGTTCGCGTTCACACGCGAATCGCGGTCGATGCGCGAACTCCAGCTCGTCTGGGGCGTTCATTCCGTGAAGATGGACCAGGAGGTCCACCACCACGACGAGGTCGTGGCGATGGTCGACCGGCAACTCCTGGTCGGCAATCTGGCGCTACCCGGGGACACGATCGTGCTGCTGATGGGCGATCCGATCCAGGACCGGCCGCCGACGAACCTGATGCGGATCCACCGGGTGCGGGCGTAGCGCTACGATCGACCGCCATGATCGACAGCGAACTTCAGGTCTCCATCGAGAACGACTACGCCTTCCTTCGTGACCCGGTCCGCCGCATCTGCGAGCAGTTCCCGGGTGAGTACTGGCGACGTCTCGATGCCGCCGCCGAGTACCCGACGGAGTTCGTCCAGGCACTGACGGAGCACGAGTACCTCGGCTGCCTGATCCCCGAGGAGTACGGCGGTTCGGGCCTGCCGCTGCGCGCCGCCAGCGTGGTGCTCGAGACGATTCACTCGAGCGGCTGCAATGCCGCAGCCTGCCACGCCCAGATGTACACGATGGGCACGGTGCTGCGACACGGCAACGACGAGCAGAAACAGCAGTACCTGCCGAAGATCGCGAGCGGCGAGCTGCGCTTACAGGCGTTCGGCGTCACCGAGCCGGTGACGGGTTCCGATACGACGCAGTTGCGCACCACGGCCGTCCGCGACGGCGACACCTACGTTGTGAACGGCCAGAAGATCTGGACCAGCCGCGCGCTCCACTCGGACCTGATGATCCTGCTCGCCCGTACGACGCCGGCGGACGAAGTAGAGAAGCGCTCGCGCGGCCTGTCCGTGTTCCTCGTCGACCTCCGCGAGGCCCGCGGCAACGGCCTGGAGATCCAGCCGATCGAGACGATGATCAACCACGGCACGACGCAGGTCTTCTTCGACAACCTCCGCATTCCGGTCAGCAGCCGGATCGGCGAGGAAGGCCATGGCTTCCGCTACATCCTGAGCGGCATGAACGCCGAGCGCATCCTGCTCGCCTCCGAGGCGATCGGCGACGCCCGCTACTTCATCCGCCGTGCGGTCGAGTACGCCAACGAACGCGAGGTCTTCGGCAGGCCCATCGGCCAGAACCAGGGCATCCAGTTCCCGATCGCCCGCGCCCACGCCGAAACCGACGCCGCCGAGATGATCGTCCGCAAGGCCGCCGCCCTCTACGACGCCGGCCGCGAATGCGGCGCCGAAGCGAACAGCGCCAAGCTCCTCGCCTCCGAAGCCGCCTGGAAAGCCGGCGACACCTGCTTCCAGACCTTCGGCGGCTTCGCCTTCGCCACCGAGTACGACATCGAACGCAAGTGGCGCGAATGCCGCCTGTTCCAGACGGCCCCGATCTCGACGAACCTCGTACTCACGTACCTGGCCCAGCACGTACTGGGGCTGCCGCGTAGCTACTAACGGCTCGGCTGCCGGGCACGACGCGGCGGCTGGCGAGACGGCGTCGGCTGCACCCGCCTTCTCCGGGCCCGAAGGGGAGGGGCCCAGCGGACGCTCGCGTTTACCGGATCCATGGAGGGTTGGCGCTCGCTGCGGTCGGCTGCGCTCCGGTTGGGTGTCGGTTCATGGAAGGGCTTGGGCCGTCGCTTGCCGACAGCCTCGCTGGGACCCTCCCCTTCGGACCCTGCGCCGGCTGGAGGGCGTCGGAGGCCGGACGATGCTCCTCCAGTTGCGTAGAGCAACTCAGGGCAACGGCGACCGTTCTCTGGGTGCGCGGACCTTCTGGTCCGCTGCCGCCGAAGGCGGCCAGAGAAGCGCCGGCCGTTAGGCCGGCTCCGCTTCAGAGCGTCCTCGGCTGTGAGACCGAGGGAGTCGCGTCAGGTTCTCCTCGCACTCCGCCACGCCGGCGCCGATGGGAACGGCGGCGTAGAGCGTCTTCGCACGCTGCCACAGGAGCCTTGCGTCGTCGGTCTCGCCGAGAGCTTCCTTAAGAAGCGCCATCGGTCGGATGGCGTTCGCGTAGTCGAGCGGAGGGGGCTCGTCTTCGGCGGCGTAGAGCGCGAGCGCCTCGTCGTAGCAGGTCTCCGCCGCGGCCAGTCGCCGTGCGGCGCGATGAGCGTCGCCTAGATGCCGGATGGCATGAGCCTGCAGGAGAGGGTCGCCGGTTCGGCGGGCAACGACGACGGCCTCCTCGTATCGGGCGGTCGCGGCTTCGATGCGGCCGGCGTCCTGCTCCGCGTGACCGAGCCGCCGGAGGGCAGTCGCTAACTCGCGGTCGGCCTCAGCCTCACGGCACAGGTCCACAGCCTCCTTGAGTTGCTGGCGAACGAGACGGGCGGTCTTCTTGCCTTCGGCAGGGTTGGTCAACGAGGCAAGCGTCTCGCTCCGCAGCCTCCAAGCCGTGTTCGAGAGATCGCGGGCCCGGTCCACTCGGGCACGTCCAGTGGGGTCACCCATCACTGCCGTGAGGATAGCGGCGAGTCAACACCCCATTCATGGCCGTGACCGGAGGGAATGCCGCCGCCGTCCAGCCTGTGGAGGGGCCGGGGAGAGGGGGCCCAGGTGGCTCGGAGCGAGCGACGGTCGACGACCCTACGCAGAATGATGGCCTACCGGAGCGAGCGGAGTGCAGTGAGCGCACCTCCCACCGCCTTCCGAACAAGCGCGAACGGCACCTGGGACCCCTCCCCCCGGCCTCTCCGCAGGCGGGTGTCAGCCTCGGCCGCCACAACGCGCCCCCAAAAAGGCGCGAGTCGCGAAGCGACGAGCCTGTTACGCGCGATCCCGAGCCGCCGCCAGCGCTCGCTTGCCGTAGACCTTGCCGACGTGGACGCGGTAGTCGCCGCTGGCGAAGATGTCGCCGATGGGGTCTTCGGCGGAGAGGCCGGAGGCTGCTGCGGCGATGGCGTCGTCGGAGAGGTCGGTGCCGATGAGGCTCGAGACGTCGACGGCGGTTGGAGTGGCGTCGACGCCGCCGACGACGAGGCCGGCGGCGGTGCAGCGGCCGTGGTGGACGGTGACGGAAGCCGCGGCGCCGACGACGGCGTAGCCGGAGGCCGGGTGCTCGAACTTGAGGTAGGCGGCGCCGGTTCCGGCGCCTAGGGCCGGGGCGTCGACGTGGGTGAGGATCTCGTCCTCGCCGACGTCGGTCATCAGCAGGTCCTGGAAGAAGTCGCCCGCGGCGCCCGAGCGGGTGCCGGACGGGGACTGCAGGTGGACCGAGGCGCCGAGCAGGACGAGCACCGGGGGTATGTCGGAGCCCGGGTCGGCGTGGGCGATGTTGCCGCCGATCGTGCCGCGGTTGCGCACCTGGGCGTCGCCGATGTGGCCGGCGGCTTCGGCGAGCACCGGGCAGTGCGCGGCGAGCACGTCGGAGGCGGCGATCTCGGCGTGAGTGGTCAGGGAGCCGACACGGACCGAGCCGCCCGCCTCCGAGATTCCCTTGAGTTCGTCGAGCCGGCCGATGTCGATGACGACGGGGGGCTGGGCGAGGCGCAGCTTCATCATCGGGATCAGGCTGTGGCCGCCGGCCATCAGCTTCGCGTCCTCGTGCTCCTGCAGCAGGCCGAGGGCTTCATCGACCGATCCGGCGCGGCGGTAATCGAATTGGGCTGGGTACATATCGGTGCTCCTGATTCGGCAGCTTTGTTCGGCTGCGGGATTCTAGTCGGATGAAGGCTCTCAGGCGTTGACGGCCCGCCACACCTTCTCGGGCGTGAGCGGCATGTCGATGTGCGTGACGCCGAATGGCGCAAGCGCGTCGACGACTGCGTTGACCACGGCTGGTGGCGAGGCGATCGCGCCAGCCTCGCCGACGCCCTTTACGCCCAGCGGGTTGTGCGGGCAGGGCGTGGTCGTACGGTCGAGTTCGAACTGGATCAGGTTGTGGATCTTGGGTAGCGCGTAGTCCATCAACGAGCCCGTCACGAGCTGTCCGCTGTCGTCGTAGACGGCGTTCTCCCAGAGCGCCTGGCCGATGCCCTGGGCCAGACCGCCGTGGAGTTGGCCGTCGACGATCATCGGGTTGATCACGTTGCCGACGTCGTCGACCGCCGCGTAGCGCAGCAGTTCGATGCCGCCGGTCTCCGTGTCCACCTCGACGACGCAGACGTGGGTGCCGAACGGGTAGGTGAAGTTCGACGGATCGTAGAAGCTCGTGGCGGAAAGCCCCGGCTCCAGGTCATCGGGGTAGTTGTGCGCCAGGTAGGCCTGGAGCGCCACGTCGCCGAGACCGAGCGCGCGGTCCGGCGAGCCGGCCACCCGGAAGTTGCCGTCCTCGTACTCGATGTCCTCGGCGGATGCCTCAAGCAGGTGGGCGGCGATCTTCTTACCCTTCTCGATGATCTTGTCGACGCTCCTGGCGATCGCCGAACCGCCGACGGCGGCGCTGCGGCTGCCGTAGGTGCCCATCCCGAACTGGACCAGGTCCGTGTCGCCGTGGATCACCTCGACCGCCTCGGGGGCTATGCCGAGTCGGTCGGCGACGATCTGCGAGAAGGTCGTCTCGTGGCCCTGGCCGTGGGACGAGGAGCCGGTGTAGACGGTCACGGAAGCGGTCGGGTGGACGCGGACGTCGGCGCTCTCCCACTGGCCGGCCTGGGCGCCTAGCGATCCGACGACTGCCGACGGTGCCAGCCCGCAGGCCTCGATGTAGGACGAGAAGCCGATGCCGATCTGCCGGCCGCCGTTGCTACGCCTTGAGGCTTGCTCGCCGCGGACGTCGTCGTAGCCGATCATCTCGAGCGCCCGGTCCATCGCGGGCCCGTAGTTGCCCGAGTCGTACGCGAGGGCGACCTGGGTCTGGTATGGGAAGGCGTCCGCTGGCACGAAGTTTCGCTTGCGGACTTCGATCGGACCGAGTCCGGTCGCCTCGCCGGCAAGGTGCATCAGCCGCTCGACGACGAAGGTCGCCTCGGGCCGTCCGGCACCGCGGTAGGCGTCGACGGGCGCGGTGTGGGTGAAGACGCCGATCACGTGGCAGTGGATTGCCGGGATGTCGTACTGGCCGGACATCAGGGTGCCGTAGAGGTAAGTCGGGACGGCCGGTGCGAAGGTCGAGAGATAGGCGCCCATCGCGGCCGCCGTTTCCACTTTCAGCCCCGTGATGCGGCCGTCGGCGTCGAGCGCCAGGGCGCAGTGCGTCGAGTGATCGCGGCCGTGGGCGTCCGTGAGGTTCGTTTCGGTGCGCGTGGCGGTCCACTTGACCGGCCGGTCGAGCTTCATCGAGCACAGGCCGACGATCGCCTCGTCGGCGTAGTGGTGGATCTTGCTGCCGACGCCGCCCCCCACTTCGGGAGCGACGATCCGTACCTTGTGCTCCGGCATGCCCAGCGACGCGAGCGTCATCAGCAGCCGGTGAACGTGGGGATTCTGGCTGGTCATGTGGATCGTCATCTCGCCGGTGGACGAGTCGTACGAAGCGAGCACCGCGCGCGGTTCGATCGCGTGTGGGATCAGGCGGTTGTTGCGCAGATCGAGTTCGACCGTGCTGGCGGCCTGGGCGAAGGCGGCGTCGACTGCCTCCCGGTCGCCGATCTCCCAGTCGAACGCGACGTTGCCGGGAGCCTCGTCGTGGACCGCCGGCGCTCTCTCCTCGAGCGCGGCGACGACGTCGGCCACCGCGTCGAGCGGCTCGTAGTCGACGGCCACCCGGTCGGCGGCGTCGCGGGCGATGTAGCGGTCCTCCGCCACGACGACCGCCACGGCGTCGCCCACGTGGCGGACCGTGTCGGCGGCGATCATCGGGTGGGCTGGCGTCTTGAGGTCGGGCAGCAGCCAGCCGACGGGCACGACGCCCGGGATGCCGGCGGCCGCGACGTCGCGCGCCGTCAGCACGGCCAGGACGCCGGGCAGGGCTTCGGCGGCTGAGGCGTCGATGCCGCGGATGCGGGCATGCGCGTAGGGACTGCGCACGATCGCGGCATGCGCCATGCCCTCGACCTTCAGGTCATCGGTGTACTTGCCGCGGCCGGTGATGAGGGCCGGGTCTTCCCGGCGCTTGATCGAGGTGCCGAGTACGCCCGCCATCTCAGCTCATCCTCTCGGCGGCGTACTTCACGGCCTCCACGATGTTGTGGTAGCCGGTGCAGCGGCAGATGTTGCCCTTGAGCCCCTCGCGGATCTCCTCGTCGCTCGGGCTTGGATTCTGGGCCAGCAGGTAGTTCGCCGACAGGATCATGCCCGGCGTGCAGTAACCGCATTGCAGGCCGTGCTTCTCCCAGAAGCCCTCCTGGAGCGGGTGCAGCTCGCCGTTCTGGGCCAGCCCTTCGATCGTGGTCACGGCCGAACCGTCCGCCTGCGCCGCGAGCATCGTGCACGACTTGACGGCGTTGCCGTCGACCAGCACCGTGCAGGCCCCGCAGAGACTCGTTTCGCAGCCGATGTTCGCGCCGGTCAGGCCCAGATCTTCCCGTAGGAAGTGAACCAGCAGGCGCCGCGGCTCGACCTCGGCCTGGACCGGCTTGCCGTTGACTTCAAGTTGTATGGACACGGTCATTTCTGGAGTGTCTCCTTTCGTTGGCGGGGAATGCTACGAGCAGGCGCGAAGCGAAATGGCGATGATGGCGAGAACGACGAGCGCGCCGCCGGCAAAGTAGGGCCACAGTTCCCTGGCCAGACCGGCTGCGAAGCGCCCGGCAAAGGCGGTTTGAGACGTGGCGGGTGTTTCCGTGGCGGCTGCCGACGCGGCCCGGGTTTCGAGCTGTGCCTCGAGACCCTGGAGCCCCTGGCGCGTCAAGACCTTGGCGGAGCTGTCAAGGAGCCGCTGACCCACCGCCGCGATGCGACCGCCGACGCGGGCGTCGATGTCGTAGTGGAGCAGCGTGCCTCCGTCGTCCGCATCCTCGAGGCGGAGGGATCCCGTGCCGTTGACGAAGCCGGGCGCTCCCTTGCCATCCATCTTCAGGCTGTACCCGTTCGGCGGGTCCAGGTCGAGGAGTTCGACGCCGCCCTCGAACACGCCCTGCACGGGACCGACCTTCATCTTCAGCTTGCCGCGGAACTGGTTCTCGCCGACCGGCGCCATGTCCTCGCAGCCGGGGAGCGTGCGCGACAGAACCTCGGGATCGAGAATCGCCTCCCAGACGATGCTCCGCGGCACCGCGAAGGTGTGGCTCCCTGTGATCTTCAAGGTCGGCGGCCGTTCGGACGGCCTGGGGGCGAACCGCGATGGACGGTGGGCGCGATGGTCAACACGACGGCTACCAGGGAGCTTCTACTATAGCCACAGCGACGGCTGTTCTGGGGTGCTTCCGAGCTCACGCTCGCACATAGCGGACGACCGGGTCCTTCTCCGACTCCAGGTCGCCGACGTTCTCGGCCACGAGTTCGCCGCGCTGGTAGAGGTACTCCACGTGCGCCCCGGCCTCTTCCAGGGCGAGAAGCACGGTGTAGCCCCGCACGGCGCCGAACAGCCGCCGGCTGATGTCGGCGGTCGTCTGTGGGGCCTGGCAGGTGTCCATGATCACGTCCAGGCGTCTGTCGTGGGACTCGCGAATCTCCCGGACGCGCATGGTCACGTCGTGGATCGGCTCCTCGTGACCGCCGAGGCCGACCCGGACGCCGTTCAGCGTCTCGACTTTCCCCAGCGCATCGAGGTAGTGGCCGAGGCCCATGTTCAGGGTCAGCGACTCCGGCGACTGGTGGGGCGTGATGCGCGCCAGGACGTGATCGGCGGTCAGCAGGATGTCGTCGATGCGCAGGCAGACCTGGCCCGGGCAGTGGCCGGGGACGTGCAGAACCTCGATGCCGAGGTCCGCCCCATTGCCGTCACGCACCGGCCGGCCCTCCTCCAGCAGGAACTGCACCGGCACCGATCCGTAGCGCGCCTTGGGCGCTGTGTACATCATCATTAACTGGTCGCACTTGGCGGTCGAGAGACCGGCCCGGTTCAGGAACACGCGCAGCTGCTGTGAGGCGACGACGACCCGTTCCTCGTAGTGAGTCAGCACCCGGCGGTCGAGGACGTGGATGCCAACCGGCGCGTCCGTGTGGCCGCGCACGAACTGGAGGCCGCCGAAGTGGTCCATGTGGCCGTGGGTGATCAGGATGACGTCGATGTCGGCGAGACTCATGCGGGCGCCGAAGCGGTCCTCGATCGAGGCCATGCCGCGAACCAGATTGTCGTTCGAGAAGTCCATGCCGGAGCCGCAGTCGACCAGCACGCGCCGGGCGCCGTCGTCGATCACGTAGACGTTGCCGAAGAAGTTCGGGAACACCTCCAGGTTCAGGGCGTACACCACCCGCCCCGCGGAACTCACGAATCGCCGCGGCGACTCGAGCTGCTTCTTCGCGTTCGAGGTGCCTGCTCGCATCGTCAGGAGACCGCTTCCCGGCCTCCTCCGGAGGCGGGCGGAATCAGTTCGTCAGCGCGGAGACGAGGGCGTCGACCGCCTGGTCGGCGATCTCGCCCATCTCGTCGTCGTTGCGGTCCTGGATGGGGTGCCGCACGTAGACGACTTCCGGTGAGGAGCCGAGCGACTTCGACTGCGATTCTGCCGCGTCCTGGAACTCGCACGAGGCGACGAACACGGACGGCAGCCCCATCTCTTCCAACTGGGTCGTGTCGTGCACACTGCACGACGTGCAGGACCCTCAGTCGGCCAGCGCTTCGATCACCGCGTCGCAACGCTGGGCGATCTCGGCGCGCAGGTCGGCCGGCGCCACCTTGGAGAAGGTGGGCTTGGTGAAGCGCAGCACGGACGCGCCGCGGCTTTCGATTCGCTGTTCGACGCGGTCGAGGAAGATGTCGCCGCGCGCCTTGGAGATGTCGAGCAGGGCGATCGTCTTGCCGTCGATGGCGTCGAGTCGGGGCGCCGCGGTGCGTGCCGGCGGCGCGGCCTCGTTCGTCGGATCGAGCAGGGTCTGGACCATGGGTTGTCTCCTCGGTAGGTCCCGAACCATACACGAGGGCAACGCTGCCGCGGAGGGCGGTCGTGGCTGCCTCTTCCCTGCTAGGGTCGCCGGCCATGACCGCATCCTCCAGCGTCGCCGCTCCGGCGCCTCCGGGCTTCGATCAGGGCCTGGTGGCGGTGGTGAAGAAGGATTGTCCGACCTGCCAGTTGGTGGAACCGGTGCTGGACGAGGTGCGAAGTCACCGGCCGGTGCTCGTTCTGACCCAGGACGATCCCGCCTTTCCAGCTTCGGGAGATCCCGTTCATGACGCGGATCTCGTGCTGTCTCATCGGCTTGGGATCGAGATCGTGCCGACGCTTCTGGCGCGGGACGGTGGCGCCACGACCGCGACCGCGATCGGCTGGAACCGGGACCAGTGGCAGGAGGTCAGTGGCCTGGATGGACTGGGGACGGACCTGCCGCCGAGCCGGCCTGGCTGCGGCGCCCTGAACGTCGAGCCGCCGTACGCCGAGCGGCTGGCGGCCCGGTTCGCCTCCGGAGGCGCGCGCCGGGTCGAACTGGGCGACCAGGAGGACGACATCGAAGCCTGCTTCGCGCGCGGCTGGACGGACGGGCTGCCGGTCGTGCCGCCCACGCCGGAGCGGGTCGAGCGGATGCTCGCGGGCGCCCGGCGCGACCGCGCCGAGGTGCTCGGTCTGGTGGCGCCCGACTACGGCGAATGCACGGTCGAGAAGGTTGCCGTCAACGCGGTGATGGCCGGTTGCCGGCCCGAGTACCTGCCGGTGGTTCTGGCCGCGGTCGAGGCGGCGCTGACCGAGGAGTTCAACTGGCACGGTCTGGCGGCCACGACCTACTTCGCCGGCCCGATCGTCGTCGTGAATGGGCCAGTGACTTCCGCCATCGGCATGAACTCGAAGATGAACGTACTGGGCCAGGGCAACAGGGCGAACACGACGATCGGCCGCGCGCTTCAACTTGTGCTGCGCAACGTGGGCGGCGCCCGGCCGGGCGAAGTGGATCGGGCCACGCTCGGCAACCCCGGCAAGCTCAGCTTCTGCTTCGCCGAGCGGGAAGACGACTCACCCTGGGAGTCGCTGGCGGTGGAACGCGGCATTCCCGAAGCAACCTCTGCCGTCACCCTGTTTGCCGGCGAGGGGCCGCGCGGTGTGGTGGACCAGTTGTCCCGGAATCCGGAATCGCTGTGCCGTTCGCTGGCCGCGGCGCTGTTGAGCGTTGCCAACCAGAAGCTGGTCGTCGGCTTCGACGCCATGCTGGTCGTCGGATACGAGCACGGAAGTGTGTTCCGCCGCGCAGGCTGGGACAAGGCCCGGTTGCGCCGGGAGCTCGATGGTCTTCTGGTGCGATCGGGCGCCGATCTGGTGCGCGGCGCGGGCGACTGCGACGAGGGACTGCCCGAGAGGATGGCCGGCGCCCAGGTGCCGAAGTTCCGTCCCGGCGGGCTGCAACTGGTTCATGCCGGTGGCAACGCGGGCCTGTTCTCCGCGGTGATCGGCGGTTGGGTGAGCGGTCCGGTCGGCAGCCAGCCCGTCACGCGCGCCGTTGGTGATTGATCCCGTCCGATTCCACCGATGTCCACCCTGCTGATGGTTCGGCATGGCGAGAGCACGGCCAACGTGGCGGCCCGCTACACCTGGCACGACGATGAGCCGCTGACCGAACTCGGACGCCGGCAGGCCCGCGATGCCGGCCGCCGGATCGCGGAACAGTACCGTCCCGCGCACCTCTACTGCAGTCGCTTCCGCCGCGCCCGCCAGACCGCGGACGGCATCGCCGCGGAGGTCGGTCTCCCGGTGGTCGAGATCGACGGGATCCAGGAGCGCTACTTCGGTGAACTTCGCGGGAAGCCTTGGGCGGTGTACCGGGAAGTGGTGGCACCTCTCGAGATCGAGGAACTCTGGCATCATCCGGCGCCGGGAGGCGAGTCGCTCGTCGACGTCGCGGAACGGGCCGCTCCGGTCGTGTCCAAGTTGGCGGAGCGCCACGCCGGAGAGCAGGTGATCGTCGTCTCACACGGCGGCGTCATGGCGGCGCTGCGGGCCTGGATCGCAGGCACGTGGAAGGTCCGGCCAAGACACACGACGAACGCGGACGGCTTCCGCCTGGAGCGAGACGGTGCCGGTTGGCGTCCTCCGCAACCCCTCTTTGACGCAACGTGACTTCGTTGCGTTCTAAGGCGCAGCCTCCTAGAATGAACGGTCTTGCTATGCGATTCGAGCGCTGGTCGCGCCGGATCGCCTGAGGCACACGAAAGGTCGCCGCATTCGATTGGAGACATCGCCGGCTGATGGAGAACCTGGAGTGATGAGCTTGCGTACACGAACCCTTGCACTGCTCGGTGCCTTGTGTCTGTTGCCGGCCGTCGGCTGCGGCCCCGAGGTTCCTACCGTCACCATCACCGCGATCGCGCCGTTGACCGGCGAGGCCCAGGTCTACGGACAGGAGATCGCGAACGGCATGCAGTTGCGGCATGAGCGGCTGCTGGCGGGCGACGAAGAGATCGGCTACAACGTGGTCCTCGAAGTCGTGGACTCCGAGGGCGATCCGGCACAGGCCGCCACGCTGCTGGAAACGGCGTTCACGTCGTCGCTGGCGGCGATCGGTGGGGTCACGAGTGACGAGGCCCTGGCCATGATTCCGGTCGTCAACGAGGCGGATCGGGTCTTGCTCTCGCCGTCCGCATCGAGCCCCGCCTTGAGCGGCGTCTCGGAGTTCTTCTACCGCCTCTACCCGAGCGCGGAAATCGAAGCCTCGACGATGGCGACCTTCCTGCGCGACCGGCTGCAGGTCGAGCGGCTCGTCGTGGTGGCCCACGACACGGCCTTCGGTACCTCGCTCGCCGACTCCATCGAATCGGTCTGGGGCACCCAGCTCGCCGGCCGCGTCGTCTTTACGGCGGACAGCGATCAGAACGCGATGGTCGACGAGGCCCTGGGCTACGACGCGGATGCGATCTACGTTGCCGCCTCCGGATCCGCCCTGGCCGAGGCGATGCAGGCGCTACGGCTGGGAGGCTTCAACGAGCCGCACGACTACCTGGCCGCGAGTTCCTCGCTCGCCATCGAATCCGTGCTGACGGAGGCAGGGCCCGCCGCAAACAACAGCGTGCTGACGGCGCCGCCTTATGACACGGAGAGTCTCGACGAGCCGGTCGCGTCCTTCGTCGCGGCGTATCAGGAGAAGCACGGTACCCTCCCGAGCTACTACGCGGCGCTCGGCTACGACGCGCTGTGGGTCTACATCGAGGCCCTGTCCGAGGTCGACGTGATCGCCGTGCCCAGCGACTTCCTGAAGGGCATGAGAGCGGTACGCGAACTCCAGGGCGTGACCGGCAACATCCAGTTCCGGGAGACCGGCGACGTGCAGAAGTTCACCCGCATTTACTACATCGTCGACGGCAAGCTGGTCGACTTCGAGAAGTACCAGCAGGAGCGCCGCGACCAGTTGATGAGGGAGTACCAGGAGACGCTGCGGCGAATCGAGCGGGCCAATCGGAACTAGCACTGAAGGCGGCCTCCATTCCGATCGCTGCTAGACTGAGGTCCTTGCACCTACCGACCGGTCGGCAGACACTCGTCCCGTAACCAGGAGACCCGCTTCCATGTCCGGAATCGTCCGCTACGGCAGCTACGTACCCTTCAACCGCATCCAGAGGTCGGCCATGGGCTTCGGCCGCGGAGAGCGTGCTGCCGCTAGCTACGACGAAGACTCGGCTTCGATGGCAGTCGAGGCCTCGCGTGAGGCGCTTCGTGACCTGCCCGACGGCGCCGGGGTGGACACCGTGGTGTTCGCTTCGACCAGTGCCCCGTACACCGAGAAGCTGAACGCGGCGACTCTGCAGGCTGCGACGAACCTGCCCAAGTCGGTCACGGCGCTCGACTTCGGTGGTTCGAGCCGCGCCGGACTGTCGGCTCTTCTGGCGGGCCTTGACATGGCGGCGTCCGGCCGGACCGTCCTGGTGGCGACCAGCGACGTGGTCGTGGGCGCCCCGAGCGGTCCTCGGGAGTCCGGCGGCGGCGATGCGGCTGCGGCCTTCGTTCTCGGCGGCGGCGATCCCATCGCCCGCCTGATCGGCCGCGCCTCCTGCCCCGAAGAAGTGCTCGACGTCTGGCAGAGCCCCGGCATGCCCTTCGCCAAGCAGTGGGAGGAGCGCTTCGGCGCCAGCATCTTCACGCCGCTGCTCGTCGACACGTTCGCCCGCGCCCTGGCCGACGCCGGGGTGGAGGCCTCGGATCTCGCCAAGGTCGTGCTCGACGGCACGAACGCCCGCGTGTTCCGCGGTTTCATGCGCCCCTCGGGCCTTGCTCCCGCGCAGCTCACCGACGGTCTGGCGGGCACCGTCGGCCGTTCGGGAGCGGCTCACGCCGGCCTGACACTGGCGAGCGCGCTCGACGGTGCGTCCGCCGGCGACAGGATCGCCGTCGCCTGCGTTGCCGATGGCGTCGACGTGGCCGTCTTCGAGGTCACCGAGGCGATCGACGAGGGCCGTCCGAAACACAGCGTGGCTTCGTGGGTGGAGTCGAAGCGGGACGACCTCGCCTATACGACCTACCTGAAGTGGCGCGACGTGTTGCCGTTCGAGCCGCCGCGACGTCCCGACCCTGATCGCCCCGCGGCGCCGCCGATGCAGCGCGCCGAGCGCTGGAAGTTCGGCTTCCTGGGTTCCCGCTGCAACCGCTGCGGCAATACGAACCTGCCGCCGCAGCGCGTGTGCGTCGTCTGCCAGACGTCCGACGACTCGACGGTCGAGCCGTACGCCGACAGCGAATGCCGAATCAGCACCTACACCCTGGATCGTCTCGCCTATTCGCTGCAACCTCCCGTGATCGGCGCGGTGGTCGACTTTGACAAGGGCGGCAGGATGCTCTGCCAGCTCACCGATGTCGATCCGGACAAGGTGGCGATCGGCGACGAGTTGGAAATGACATTCCGCCGCCTGTACACTGCGGGAGGCGTGCACAACTACTTCTGGAAGGCGCGCCCGAGGCGCTGACATCGATAGGAACGAACACCCCTGATCCGGACGGGGACACGTCCGAAGAACGACCAAGGAGCACGAATGGCCAGCAAGGGAATCTGTGATCGCGTAGCTATCGTCGGCATGGGCTGCACCAAGTTCGGCGAACACTGGGACCGCAGCGCCAGCGACCTCCTGGTCGATGCCGTGCAGGAGGCCTACGGCTCCGCCGGGATCGAGCCGGACAACGTCGACGCGTACTGGCTGGGCACGACCGGCAGCGGCATCTCGGGCCTGACCCTCTCCGAGCCGCTCAAGATCCAGTACAAGCCGGTCACCCGGCTCGAGAACATGTGCGCCACCGGTAGCGAAGCGATGCGCAACGCCGCCTACGCGGTCGCTTCCGGCGCCTACGACCTGGTCATGGCCGTCGGCGTCGAGAAGCTGAAGGACTCCGGGTTCTCCGGCCTGACCGGCAGCGCCCCTCCAGGCGATGGCACCGAGTCCGGCATGACCGCTCCGGCCAACTTCTCGCTCCTGGCGCCCGCGTATGCCGAGAAGTACGGCGTCGACCTGGAGACGATGCGCGACGTGCTCACCAAGATCGCGTACAAGAACCACTACAACGGCGCCCGCAACGAGAAGGCGCAGTTCCAGCGGGAAGTGCCGGTCGAGAAGATCAACTCCTCGCCCAAGATCGCCGGCATGCTCGGCATCATGGACTGCTCGGGTGTCTCCGACGGCGCCGCGGCCGCGGTGATCTGCCGCGCCGAGGATGCCCACAAGTACAACGACAACCCGATCTTCATCAAGGCGCTGTCGTTCGTCGCCGGCCCGGCCGAGGGCGCGAAGAGGCAGGACTACGACTTCACCACGTTCCCCGAGGTCGTCGAGAGCGCCAGGGACGCGTACGAGCAGGCGGGCATCGAGGATCCGCGCGAGCAGATCAGCATGGCCGAGGTCCACGACTGCTTCACCCCGACGGAGCTGGTCCTCATGGAGGACCTCGGGTTCTCGCCGCGCGGTCAGGCCTGGAAGGACACCATGGACGGCCGCTTCGACCTCCACGGCGACCAGCCGGTCAATCCGGACGGCGGCCTGAAGAGCTTCGGCCATCCGATCGGCGCCTCCGGCCTGCGGATGATGTACGAGATGTGGCTGCAGCTCCGCGGCGAGGCCGGTGAGCGTCAGATCGCCGATCCGAAGGTCGGGCTGACCCACAACCTCGGCGGCGCCCCGGGCCGCTGCGTCAGCTTCGTTTCGGTCGTCGGCCTGTAGTCCCTGACTGAAGCGCTAGCGCACTGCGACCCCGCTGGCTCTGCCAGCGGGGTCGTCTGTTTCTGCTGTCGGTGCGCCGGCCTTCCATCCCTGGGTGCGCCGGCCTTCCGGCCGGCTTCAGGAAGGCTGCCGCCGCGAAGCGGCGACCACTGCCGCCGCAAAGCGGCGACCCTACCGTGCCGCCCGCGTCAACGCCTCGTCCATCGCCGCGAGCGCGAAGTCGATGTCCGCGTCCGTCAGGCACAGCGGCGGCTTGATCCGCAGGACGTTGCCGGAGAGACCGCCCTTGCCGACCAGGGCACCGAGGTCCTTCAGTTCGTCGAGGACCCTTGCAGCGAAGGCAGTTGCAGGCGTCTTCGTACGCCGGTCGCTGACCAGCTCGACGCCGATCATCAGGCCCTGGCCGCGGACGTCGCCGATCGCTTCGTGGTCGCGGGCCAGCGCCCGTAGACCGGCGAGCAGCCGGCTGCCAAGGGCCAGCGCGTTCTGCTGGAGGCCCTCCTCCTCGATCACTTCGAGGACCGCGAGTCCCGCCGCGCTGACCAGCGGGTTGCCGCCAAAGGTGTTGATGTGGAGGTTTCTTGCGAGCGTGGCCGCGATTTCCGACGTGGTGACCACGGCTGCCAGGGGCAGGCCATTGCCGATGCCCTTGGCCATCGTCACCATGTCGGGCACAACGCCTGAGCGCTCGAAGCCCCAGTAGTGGTCGCCGGTGCGGCCGAAGCCGGTCTGCACCTCGTCGGCGATGCAGACGCCGCCGTGGGCGCGAACGATCTCGTAGACCTCGGCCAGGTAGTTCGGTGCCCCCATCGTGACGCCGCCGGCGCCCTGGATCGGCTCGGAGATGAAGCCGGCGACCTGTCCGGGAGTGGAGTAGCGGATCAGTTCCGCGACATCCTCGGCGCACTGGCTGGCAATCTGCTCGGGCGTGCCGGAGAACGGATTGCGATAGGGATCCGGGTTGATCGCGTGATGGACGGGGCCGCCGCGCTGGGCCCAGGACTTCCAGGTGTGGAGGGCGGTCAGGGCGCCGGTCGGTGCGCTGCCGCCGTGGTAGGCGTTGCGGATGCCGACGACGTCGGAGTGACCGGTGTGGAGCCGTGCCATCTGGATGGCCAGATCGTTCGCTTCGCTGCCGCTGTTGACGAAGTAGACGCGGTCGAGCTCGGGCGGCAACTTGGCGAGCAACGCCTCGGCGAAGCGCGGCATGTTCGGATGCAGGAAGGCGGTCGAGCTGTGGGCGAGGAGCGCCATCTGTTCCTGGACCGCGGCGACGATCCTGGGGTGGGAATGACCGCAGGCGACGGTGCAGATTCCTGCGAACAGATCGAGATAGCGACGGCCGATTTCGTCCCAGACGTACTGGCGCCGGCCTTCGACCAGCATGACGGGTTCGCTGTACAGCGTAAAGAGGGCCGGGTTCACATGCTGCTGGCGCAGGGCGAGGATCTCCTCGCGGGTGGCGCCCGCGTACGGTTTCGGCCGGTGATCGCACGGAGGCAGCTCCAGGGAATGGGATCGGCTGGGGGTCGCGACGTCGAGTGCCACGGTCATGTCGGTATTCCTCGTGGCCCACTTTGCGGGGCCGTCAGGTCGTTGCGCTGTTAGGGCCGCGCAAGGGTGCGGCGTGGAGCCGAACACTAGCAGTCTGGAGACTCGGGCTCCCCGCTGCGCGGCGGGTCTTCCGCGGGTCAGAAGACCCGCGGCCACAGCCGGCGGGAACGCCGGAGCACCCAGTGTTCAACTCAAGAGATCGACGATCGTGAGCGCCATCACCTGGGTCGATCGGGTGATGTCGGAGAGCAGACAGCGTTCGTCCGGTTGGTGGGCCTGTTCCAGTTCGCCCGGTCCGTAGGCGACGCACTGGCCGATGCCGCCGATGCGCTGGAAGTGCTTGTGATCGTAGGTGCCGGGGCTCGCCACCAGATCGGCGGCGTCGCCGGTCGCGGTCTCTATGGCGCGACCGAGCGATTCGACCAGGGCGCAGTCGTTCGGCGTGTGGGTCGGCAGGACGCTCAACAGCTCCTCGACCTCGAACTGAATGCCGGGACGGCGCGCTTCCACCGCGTCGAGGACTCCCCGGACCTCGGCGCGCACGGCGTCCGGTCCCTCCTCGAGCAGGTAGCGCCGGTCGACGACGAGCTCGCACTGGTCGGCGACGCAGGGAGACGGCAGGCCCTGGCCGTGACCGTCCAGCGCGGCGGAGGAATCGAGCCCCTCGATGACCTGGCCGCCGGCGATCGAGTTCATGTTGATCGTCGGCCGGCGAGCTCCTTCCGGCACCACGGGTAGCTCGGTGACGAGGTCGCCGATCGCCTCCTTGAGTCCAAGCGCCGCCTCGGCCGCTGCATCGATCGCCGAGACGCCGAGAAAAGGCATCGAACCATGCGCGATCCGGCCTCGGGCCACGATCCGGAACCAGAGCACGCCGCGATGGCCGATGCAGATCCGGGTCGGGCTGAAGGGTTCGGGGATGATGACGTAGTCGGTCGTTCGGCTGGTGACCCGACCGGTCGCCGCGAGGTGAGCGACGCCCGCCAGCCCGCCGCTCTCCTCGTCCACCGTGCCGCTGATCTCGATCGTTCCGCGCAGATTGACGCCGCTGCGCCGAACCGCTTCCGCGGCGAACACGGCCGCGGCGATGCCGGCCTTCATGTCCGCCGAGCCGCGGCCGTAGAGCCAGCCGTCCCTGATCTCGCCGCCGAAGGGGTCGACGGTCCAGCCTTCTCCCGGCGGCACGACGTCGATGTGCCCGTTGAGGTGAAGGGCCGGCCGCGAGCGCCGGCCGCGGCGCAGACCGAGCACGTTGATCTTCGGGCGTTTCGGATCGCTCCCCGGGCCGCGGATGTACTCGGTCTCGAAGCCTCCCGCCTCAAGCCGGACGCCGAGCAGTTCCGCGCACTCCCTGTAGGCATCGCCGGGCGGGTTGACCGAGGGCACTCGGATCAACTCCGACGCGAAGTGGGCCGCCTCCTCACCGCAGACGGCGGCCTCGGACAGGACCCGGTCGACGAGACCCGACGCCACTCGGGCGCAGTCGCTCTGTACTGACGTCATGGGACGGTGCCTTTCCGGTGAGTGGGTTCTGCGCCGGTGGCTGCGTTCTACGGGCTGGTAGTACCCTTGCCAGACTACTATGTTCGCGGAATGTGGATGGCGGCTCGCGGTGCCCGCAGCGCTGGCCCTCGGTGGCGGGAGTCCGGGCTTGGCTGAAGACCCCCCGGGCGACCCCGGCCTGACGGCAGTCGAGGGGCTGCGAGTCGGCCAGTTCACGTACGAGGAGCGGCCCACCGGTTGCACCGTCGTGCTCGCGTTGGATGGCGCGGTCGGTGCGGTCGACGTCCGCGGCGGCGCGCCAGCGACGCGCGAGACCGCCCTGCTGAGTCCCCACAACATGATCCAGGAACTCCACGCGGTGGTCCTGAGCGGCGGCAGCGCCTACGGTCTTGACGCGTCGGGGGGCGTGATGCGCTACCTCGAGGAGCAGGACGTCGGCTACCGGGTCGGGGCCGGCGTGGTGCCGATCGTCGTCGCCGCGTCGCTCATGGATCTCGGCATGGGCGGCGCCAGCAAGCCGCGGCCGGACGCCGAATGCGGCTACACGGCCGCGGCGGCGGCCAGCACGGGTCCGGTGGCCCAGGGCAACGTCGGCGCCGGCGCCGGCGCCACGGTGGGCAAGATGGGCGGCCGCGGATCGCGGATGAAGGGCGGCCTTGGCAGTGCGTCGATCAAGCTGGAGCAGGGGCCGTTCGCGGGCCTGGTGGTCGCGGCGCTGGTCGCGGTCAACGCGGTGGGCGACGTGATCGACCCGGCTACCGGTGAGGTCGTGGCGGGGGTGCGCGGTCCGAACAATGAGTTGCTCGACGCCCGCAAGCTGCTGCGGAGCGGTTTCGGCCGCGACCGCCGCACCAGCCGCCGGGAGGCGGAGAATCGGGAGAACACGACGATCGCCGTCGTCGCGACGAACGCGACCCTGAACCAGGCCGAGGCGACCCGCATGGCGCAGATGGCGCACGATGGTCTCGCCCGCTCGATCGTTCCCTCGCATACGCCGGGCGACGGCGACACGGTGTTCGCGATCGCCACCGGCGTCCTGGAAGGGCCGGCGGACGTCAGCCGCATCGGCGCGCTGGCCGCCGAGGCGCTCGCCGACGCGGTGCTCAACAGCGTGCGGCACGCGGAGTCGCTTCCCGGCATCCTCGCCGTCCGTGACCTGCCCTGAGTCGGTGACCGCCTTGCCGGATCCGTTTCGTCTCGGTGGCCGCACCGTCGCCGTGATCGGCGCCGGTTCGGGCATCGGCGAGGGCGCGGCGGAGGCGTGCGCTCGGCAGGGGGCGGCTGTGGCCTGCTTCGATGTGAATCTGCTGGCGGCACGGGCGACCGCCGACCGGATCGTCGAAGCCGGCGGCACGGCCCACGCGGCCGAACTGGACATCCTCGACGCCGAAGCGATGACGTCCGCGCTCGAAGCGCTGGCCGACCTGCGCGGCGTGGTGGCGACCCCGGGCGTCAATGTCCGCAAGCGCCTGCTCGACTACCAGCCGGACGAGTTCGACCGGGTGGTGACGCTCAACCTTCGCGGTGCGATGTGCGTGCTCCAGGTCGCGGGGGGCCTCCTGTCCGCGAACGGCGGCGGCAGCATCGTGCTGCTGTCGTCGATCCGTTCCCAGGTCGTCGAGCCGGGCCAGGGCGTCTACGCGGCGACCAAGGCGGGCATCGTCCAGCTCGCGCGCACGGCGGCCGCCGAATTCGGGCCGGCCGGCGTGCGGGTCAACGCTCTGGCGCCGGGGGTCGTCGATACCCCTCTGACCAAGCCGATCCAGCAGAACCCGGACTGGAACAGGGCCTACGCCGGGAAGACGGCGCTGGGCCGGTGGGGAAGGCCCGACGAGATCGGCAACGCGGCGGCCTTCCTGATCTCGGACGCCTCCAGCTACATGACGGGCGCGGTGCTCTTCGTCGACGGTGGCTGGACGGCGATCGACGGTCGCTTCGATCCTCCGTCCTGAGGGCCCGCATCTCTTCATTGCCCTGAGTAGACTCGGCGCCGTCCATGGCTGCCACCGACGACCTGTTTCGACTCGACGGCAAGACGGCGGTCGTGACCGGCGCTTCGTCCGGCCTCGGTGTCGTCTTCGCTGAGGCACTGGCCTCGGCCGGTGCTTCCGTCGTCGTTTCCGCCCGGCGCCTGGATCGCCTGGAGCAACTCGCCGCGGAGATCGAGGCCGGAGGTGGAGAGGCTCTCGCCGTGCCGTGCGACGTCGCCAGCGAGGAGGAGGTCGACGCGCTGGCGGCGAAGGCGGTCGATCGCTTCGGCCGCGTCGACGTGCTGGTGGCGAACGCCGGCGTGTCCGATCCGCGGCCGGCCGAGCAGGAACCGCTCGACGTGTGGCAGCGGATCGTGGCCGTGAACCTGACCGGCGTCTTCCTTTGCAACCGTCGCTTCGGCGCCGTCATGCTGGAGCAGGAATCGGGCTCGATCGTCAACGTCGCCTCGGTTCTCGGCGTCGTGGGTGCCGGCCAGATCCCACAGGCCTCCTACACCGCCTCCAAGGGCGGCGTCGTCAACATGACGCGCGAGCTCGCGGCCCAGTGGGCGCGGCGAGGCGTGCGCGTGAACGCGATCGGTCCCGCCTGGTTCGAGTCCGAGATGACCGAGGAGATGTTCGCGTCGGATCAGGCCCTGCGCTGGATCCGACGCAAGACGCCGATGGGCCGGCCCGGCCGCGGCGAGGAACTGGCCGGCCCCGTCGTGTTCCTGGCCTCCGACGCGTCGAGCTACGTCACCGGCCAGACGTTGCTCGTCGACGGCGGCTGGACGGTCGTCTAGGCGGCGCTGCCGGATCGCAGTCGCGATGACACTCGAGATCGCCTTCCTCCTGGTCGTCCTGGCGGCCATGGTCGTCCTGTTTCTGACCGAGAAGCTGCCGATCGACCTGACCGCGTTTCTCGGCCTGACCCTGCTCGTCTTCACGGGCTACGTCGCCGTTGATCAGGCGTTCACCGGCTTCGCATCGTCGGCGGTCATCACGATGCTGTCGATCTTCATCGTCAGCGCCGGACTGATGCAGACCGGGGTGGCGGACCTGGTCGGCGGCGCGATTCATCGCTTCGTCGGCAGCCGCGAGGCGCCGCTGATCGTCGCCGTGATGCTGGTCGCGGGCGTGCTTTCGATGTTCATGAACAACATCGCGGCCACCGCCGTGTTGATGCCGGCGGTGGCGAGTCTCGGCCGGCGAGCGCACCTGCCGCCGTCCCGGCTGTTCCTGCCGCTGGCGTTCGGAGCCATCCTGGGGGGTACCGCGACCATGGTCGGGACGCCGCCGAACATCCTGGCAGCCTCGATGCTGCGGGACCGGGAACTCGAGCCGTTCGGCCTCTTCGACTTCACCCCGTTCGGCCTCGTGTTGCTGTTGGGCGGTGTGGTCTTCATGCTGACCCTGGGGCGCCGGCTGCTGCCGGGTCGCAGGACCGGAGCGGTTGGCCGCCGTGAGTCGGAACTCGCGGATCTCTACGGCCTTCACGAGGGGCTGTTCTCGATCCGGATTCCGGCGGCTTCGCAGCTCGACGGGGCGACCCTGCGCGAGACCCGGTTGGGGACGACTCTTGGCGTGCAGCTTCTCGGCATCGCGCGCGGCGAGGACTGGCAGTTGGCGCCGAAGGACGACATGCGCCTGTTGGCCGGTGACGAACTGGTCGTGCAGGGCGACGCCGAGGAGGTGCAGCAGATGCTGCGCCTCCAGGGCGTCGATGTCGGCACGGCCACGACCCTCGGCACGGCCACGACGGGCGAGATCGGTGCGCCGGACGCGGGCGTGACCGCGCTCCGGGCGCGAGTGCCGGCGGCGTCTCCTCTTGCCGGGAGCACGCTGGCCGAGACACGGTTCCGCGAGCACTGGCGCGTGTTCGTGATCGCGGTGGAGCGCGACGGCGAAGTCCATGTCGACCGGCTTGGCGAACTGGCGCTCGAGACCGGTGACCTTCTTTACGGCCTGTTTGGCGGCGACGCGCCTGAACTCGCCCCTGAGGTGCTCGAGATCGAAGAGACCGGTCCCGCCGTCCTTCACCGCCTGGACGATCAGCCGCTGCTGGTCATTCGGGTACCGGAGAACTCGGCCCTTCTGGCCAGCGGCGCCGGTGTCGAGTGGATGGGCCGGCTGATGGAACTCACCGTGGTCGCGGTCGAGCGGGGTCGCGAGGTGATCTGGGGACCGGGCCCCCAGGTCCGGTTCGAGGCCGGAGACCAGCTGTTCGTCAAGGGCAGGGAACGGCGCCTGCGCGCCCTGCTGCGCATGGGCGGCGTTGAGCTGACCGCCGGCGTTTCGGCGCCCACGTTCGAGTCCGAGGAGGTGGGCATGGCGGAAGCCACGCTCGCGCCCCGATCCCGTCTCGCGGGGCGGAGTCTCGAGGAGATCGAGTTCCGCGATCGCTATGGTGTCCAGGTGCTCGCGATCTGGCGCGAGGGACGGCCGATCCGCAGCGGTCTGGCGCAGCTCGCGCTGCGGGTCGGCGACGCGCTTCTGCTGCAGGGGCGCCGGGGTCGGCTGGGCCTGCTGTCGCGGGAACGGGACCTGGTCGTTCTGTCGGATGTCGCGGACGAACCGCGCCGCCTGAACAAGGCGCCGTTCGCCATCGGATGCCTCGCCTTGATGGTGGGGCTGGTGGTGACGGGCCTTGCACCGATTCAGGTCGCCGCGTTCGCCTCGGCGAGCCTGATCGTTCTCTGCGGCGCGCTGACCATGGAGGAGGCCTACCGTGCCGTCGAGTGGCGGGCGATCTTTCTCGTGGCGGCGATCCTGCCCGTCGGGTCGGCGATGGAGAGCAGCGGCACGGCGGCCCTGTTGGCGAGCAGCGTGATGGATCTGGCGGGTCCGGCCGGGCCGTACGCGGTGCTGGCGGCGCTCGTCCTTCTCTCGAGTCTGCTCAGCCAGTGCCTCGATGGTGCGCCGGCGGTGGTGTTGCTGACGCCGGTTGTCCTGGAGGCTGCCTCGGGCCTCGGTCTGTCGCCCTACCCGCTGATGATGGGCGTGGCCTTGGCGGCGTCGGCGGCGTTCATGACGCCGTTCAGCCACAAGGCGAACCTGCTGGTCATGGGCGCCGGCGGCTATCGCAGCATGGACTATCTGCGGGTCGGCACGCCGCTGACGGTGGTTCTTCTCGCGGTGATCGTCTGGATGGTGCCGCTCATCTTCCCGTTCTAGGCCTTACACGGGCGGCGCTCGGCTATCATCCCGGTTTCGCCCCCTTCAACTCGACCGAACGGCGGGAGATCCCATGGCATCACCGAACGAACGAGCCCTCCGCATCCTGGCGACCTCGGCCTTCGCCCTGACCGTCGCGGCGTCCGCCGCCGCCCAGACCACGGGCGACATCCGCGGCCAGGTCCGCGACGCCAACGGCGACGGCCTGCCGGGCGTTACGGTCACGGCGACGATCGAGGATCGCGGCGTATCGCGGACCACGATCGCCGGCGTCGGCGGTAAGTTCGTCATCTCGTCGCTTCAGGTCGACGACTACGTCGTGACCGCGTCCCTCGACGGCTTCCAGGAGCACCGGGTCGAGGGTGTGCGGGTTGGTATCGCCGCGACGGTCAACCTGGACATCGAACTCGGTCTGATGGCGGTGGAGGAGGAGGTCACGGTTACCGCTTCGCCGATTCTCGACGTGACGAGTTCCAGCGTCGGCACGAGCTACACGGCGGATTTCATCGACGACCTGCCGACCGACCGGAACTTCTGGGACCTGGCTGCGGTGGCGCCCGGGATCAGCCAGGCTTCCGAGGGCAGCACGTCGTTGACCGCCTTCGGTTCTAGCACGGCCTCAAACTCCTGGCGCATCGACGGCCTGGACACGACATCCTCGGACACCGGCCACGCGTTCTGGTGGACGAACCCGGCGACCATCGAGGAGGTGCAGGTGCTGGGGATCGGCGCGCCGGCGGAGTACGGCAGCATGTCGGGCGCCGCGATCAACATCGTGACCAAGTCCGGTACGAACGAGTTCGCCGGCACGATTGACTGGTACCACATGAACGACGGCCTGACGGAAGAGAACGCCGACATCGACGGGATTCCGTTCCATCGGGAGGAGTTCGACGACCTCACGGGTACTCTCGGCGGTCCGCTGGCGCGAGACAAGGCCTGGTTCTTCGCCTCCATACAGTCCACGGACGATGCGTACAGTGACCCTGGCGTCGATCCGACCTTCCCGACGGCGTACCCGACGGTGCGCTCCGACCTCAAGATCAACGCCGCGTTCAACGACAGCAACCTGATGGAGGCGAAGTACCACCACGAGGACTACGACTTCACCTTTGCGGAGCCCAACACCACGCCGGATGCCATCGCGAGCGAGTTCGGCACGAACCCGGCCTGGGGCCTCCAGTTCCAGTCGGTTCTGACGCCGAACGACTACCTGGAGGTCATGTACGCCGGCTACAGCAGCGACGACAACCTGCTCTCGGCAACGGGTAGCACCGCCGCGCCCTACACGGACTACGCGCCGGCCGATGGTGGTCCCCCCCAGTCCAGCGGCAGCCCCAGCTACACCTACCGTTGGGTGCTCGGCCGCGACCAGTTGGACGTCAAGCTCTCACACCACGCCGACGACTTGCTGGGTGGCGACCACGACTTCAAGTTCGGTATCTCCTACGGCACT
The DNA here is from genome assembly GCA_026708285.1 of Acidobacteriota bacterium. Lineage (GTDB taxonomy): Bacteria > Acidobacteriota > Thermoanaerobaculia > Multivoradales > Multivoraceae > Multivorans. Next base: position 3,849 of record JAPOVF010000377.1, on the reverse strand, counting down.
GGCACCGGCGACACGCGGACGGGCCTCGGGCCGAACGGTGTCCAGTTCTACCGCTACGAGTACTACCCGGGCTACCCTTACTACTACCGGTACTCGGCGCGGCCGTACCATTACGGCGCCGACACAAGGGCGGTTTCCGCGTTCGTGGACGACTCGTGGCAGGCCACTTCGAACCTGACGCTGAACGTCGGCGTGCGTTACGACAAGCACAACGGCGAGATTCCGGACTTCGCCCGGCTGAACGATGACTGGAGCGAGACTTCCGACATCATTCCGGGGGTCAAGGACGTGGTCGATTGGACGCTGATCTCGCCGCGCATCGGCATGGCGTACCAGATCGGGGACCGGCAGGTCTTCCGTGCCTTCTACGGCAAGTTCTACGACGCCGACGTCACGGGAAACTGGTACGCGCCGCCCCCGGACCCGCCCGTGTTCGTCTTGGAGAATGGGCCCTCGCTTGACGGCCCCTGGAGCCCGTACTCGGTCTTCGAGTACCGGGACAACCTACACAATCCCAACCTGAGGGCACCGGAAACCGACCAGTTCACGGTAGGCTGGGAGCGCCGACTGGGCGAGAACTACACCTTCGGGATCCAGGGCGTCTACAAAGAAGGGAAGAACCTGATCGGCTGGGAGATCCTGAACGACGGCGTCTACGAGAATGTGCCGTGGACGAACCCGTTCACGGGCGAAACAGAGCAGTTGTTCAGCATCATCGAGCAACCGACCACGCGCAAGGGCAACGGACCGGGCCCCGGCTCCAAGGCGCCGGGAAGGAACTACGACCAGCAGTACGAAGGCGTGGTCTTGTCCCTGAACAAGCGCTACAGCGACGGTTGGAGCTTGTACTCGTCGTACACCTGGTCCGACTCGACCGGCTTCCTTCCGCGGCCACTTTCACAGTCCCAGGGGAACCCGTTCTACACCTCGACCGACGGGCGCGACCCAAACAATTGGATCAACGCCGATCAGACGCTGCAGAACGACCGCGAGCATATGTTTCAGTTCCAGGGCAGCTTCGAACTGCCGTGGAAAATCCTGGGTAGTGCGACCTACAGCTTCATGACGGGCAAGCCGTACAACCGTCAACTAAGAGTGGGTTTGGCCAACTCGGCGTCGCCGCTGGCTCAGGGAGGCGTGAACGTGATCGCGATCCCAGCCAGCGACGACACTCGCTTGCCGGACCAGAACAACTTCGACCTTTCGTTCGGTCGGCGGTTCGACGTGGGCGAGGTGAAACTCAAGCTCGACCTTCAGGTGCTCAACGTCTTCAACGAGGACACTTGGGACTGGTGGGACACGCTCCAGGTGCCCACGGATGAAGAGTACGTGGCGAGCGGCTACCTCTTCCCGCGGCGGGTCATGATCCGCTTCGGACTCGAGTTCTAGGAGTCTTCGACAGCGTGTCGCTACTCGTGAGCGGCACGAGCGCGGTACGCCTTCCGGCTCGGATTGCCCCTCGCGAGGCTAGATGCCACGATGACGGTGAGCCGCGCCGCGTCCTGATCTGACCGGATCTGGCCGGTGTTGCCCAGATCTGGCCGGAATTGGTCAGACAGTGGCCGGTCTTCTGCGATCCGTTTCGCTAGCGTGTTAGATGGTGCTGGCCGGACGAGAATCCGTCTGGCTCCCGCCGTTCGCACCTGAAACGGAGCCAGATGCTCTGGTTCTGGGACGAGTCTTGGGGGTCAGGTGGGGCCTTGACCGACCGAACGAGGATCCTCGGAACTACTTAACAAGGAGAATCGAATGAGCAAAGAACTGGACATTGTTGGTTCTGTGGCAATCGCGGCGATGACGTTACTTCTGGTCTCCGCTGCAGCCGCAGCTCAGCCGGCGAACGCGCCGACTCAGAGACCAGGGGCGCCGCCAGAGGTGGACGGCGAAGAGCCCCACGGTTCAATTGAGGCCGATGGGCGGCCGCTCGGTGTTGCACGGATCTACGACCGCTACGGCGACCTCGTGCAGAGAGAAACAGGTCGTGCCGACGGAAAGACTCTAGTTGAACATTTCGTCTACGATTCCACAGGTGGCGAGATCGGTCGCGGGCAGCAACTCACGGAGGAGCAGTTTCGTTCCTACTTGAGGCGACTCGGCTTGGGTCAGAGTACCGCCGCAGCTTCTGGAGCGGAATCCGGTGTGCAGCGAACCGAGAGAGAGTTTCCTTGGGGTTCGGTGACCAGCAAGATAACGGCCGACGGCGAGGAAACCCGAGTAGACATCTTCGGGCAGCGCATGAGAGTCACGAGAGTCGCCGGGAATGACGGCGCGGTCCGCATGGAGGACGACTGGGGTGGGGTACGGACCGACGTCCATCGGAACCTGCCCTTCTATCGCGGGAACCACGGAGTACAGCACGGGCGTGGGATTGTGCAGGTCGAGGATGGCCTGGGAACGGTCGCTGAGGTTCTGATCGACGGCGAAGGCAACCCCCGCGAAGTGCGATACGCCGACAACCTGCTTGTCCGCTATCACTATCGAGTCGACGAACTGGAGAAGGCTCCGGACGTCGTTGCCGCGATGGCCAGCGTTCGGCTGGAGTTGATCGACCTGCGGACTGGGGAGGCATTGCTCGATTCGCGATTGGTTCCAAACGAGATTCGCCCGTCGTTCAGACTTGGCCGAGTAGGCGCCACGTACGTCATGTCGTCGATTGACGAGCAGCTCTTCGCGACAGTGGATGTGCCCGAAGCGGGCATCTACGCTCTGCTCCCGTTGGAAGACGGCGACATCTGGAGGCGTGCCGTCGTCGGCGGTACCGACATCCCTGTTTTCAGGACAGAAGTGGACTACCGAGCCGATCTAGTACGCGTGACGTTCGCTATGCCTGGCTTCACAGTAGAGGCGCCACGCGGGAGTACGAGTGAGGAGTCGTTTCGGCTGCTCTTTCCCGAGGGAATGGAACTACCTCTGGTCAACGGTGACAACGTGGACGCTGGCGAGTCCCAGAGTGCAGTGACTCCGAAGGATCCCGGTTCGGCGGTCTGGCTGAGCGCAAGTCAAGAAGAGGGATCGGGGGTGTATGACATAGGCTACATGGAGGTAATCCAAGTCGTGGGCCAACAGTGGACGATACGCTTAGGCACATGGCGCACGAGGGGGCGTCGGCAACCGGGGCAGCGGCGACCTTGGGCACCGGGGTCCCAGGCAAGCAGTAGAATCGTGCAGACAGCCTTGAACGAGGCGAAGACAAGGGTTGACACCGACATGTGCGCCACGCTCTTTCGAGCGGGAGCGCTCCCGGGGTTCTGGTTCGATCCGTCGGACATTCTGCTGAGCGCGAGGTACATCGTGGGGGGCGAGCATTGCACTGGCGACGTGCCAGCCTACACACAGGCCTTCATGAGCGGTGTTCAGCCCGTGATTCGGTTGTGTCGGCCGTTCTTTCGAATGAGGAGGTTTCCGGCGGGTGGCGGTATCACGATGTCCCGGGCTGGTGTTCTGATTCACGAGGCTCGTCACGTTACGGGACGTCAGCACGCCCCGAACGACACGTCGTTGTCCGTGGCCGACTACAACGCGGCGATCGCTGCGAACTGCCCTGCCTAGGGGCGGCTAGCTAGAGCTACTTAGGGCACAATCGCGGCGACCATTCGGAGCTAGCACTGTGTCGGTGACCGAGAGCATCTCGCACCTACCGCCCGTGGTACAGCGTCGCGTCCTCGGTATGCAACCCGCGCGGATCGTCCCGCTTCGACTCGTAGAGCCGGCCCTCGGCGTCGACCAGCTCGTCCTTGAAGATCCTCTCGTCGACGGCAACCTCGCTCAGACAGGAGATCTCGATCAGGTTGCCCGCCGGGTCGCGGATGAACATCTGCATCGCGCCGTCCGGCAGGCGCCGCACCTTGC
>JAPOVF010000166.1 GCA_026708285.1 Acidobacteriota bacterium | reverse complement strand
GCGGCATGTCGATCGTCGCCGGGCCGCCGGTCGGCGTCGTGACCTACGAGGGCACAGCGCTCGGACTGATCATCATGACGGTCCTGCGCGTGCTCTGGGAGGGCGGGCTGCTACCAGGCCGGGCGATCCGGAGCGGCCGCGGCCGGGCTTCGGAGCTGGATCATCACGTCGCCAACGGCCGGTTGTTGCTGAGGATTCATGGTTTAAGCGAGAACGAGGCCGGCCAGCTACGCGAGCTGTACCGGCCTCGTGCCTTCAGGCATCGCTGAAGGCGGCACCTCTGGACGATTTGTCTAGTAGGTCAAGCGGAGACCGACCTCGAAGCTCCGCGGCTGCCGGTAGGCGCTCGCTGTGTGCTGGTCGACGCCGGCGCAACCTGGGAGGCTGCCGCAGATGCTTGTGACCTGCTCGCTGTCGAGCGCGTTGTGGACCGAACCGATCACGTTGAGCCGGAGATTCCCGGGAAGATCGAAGTACCTGGTGACATAGAGGTCGATGCGGTACTGATTGTCGGGTGCTTCGCGGCTGCCCCGTGGTTCCAGGAACTCCGTGCCATAGGGATCTCCAGGCTGTGTCGACGAGTAGACGAAGGGAGACCACCAGAACGTGCGGAATCCGACTCCGAAGTCAAGCGGCAGGTCGACATAGCCGTTGAACTTGACCCGATGCTTGCGGTGATCCGCCATGTAGCCGTACCGGTTGTCGAAATGCACGGGGTAGACGTCGAAGGCCGTGCCAGCGTTCTGCGTGTAGCCGACGTTGCCCTCTGAGTCGGAGCGAGTGTAGGAGCCTCGGAGTTCCATCCAGTCGGTGAACCGGGAAACGAACTCAAGAACCGCTCCTCTGTACTCCCGGGTCAAGCCGGGCAGGTTCGCCATGACGTAGTAGTCACAATCGGCGCCCTCGCGAGGAGTCGGTATGTTGCCGTTGCAGGTGTCCTCGAAGATGTCTGAGGTTTCCTTGTCAATGTAGGTCAGGGCGATCGACGTTCGGCGCGCCAGATGCCTCTCGACGCCCACCTGCCACTGGTCCGCGAACGTCGGTCTGAGGTCCGGCACGATCGTGCTCGGTGTGCTGGCGAACGTCGTGTTGAAGAACCATCCGTTGGGATCGAACCCCACCGGATCGCTCGTCCAGTTCGGGAACGTGAGGCCCCCGACAGTCTGCTCGCCGGGATACGCGTCGCGGCAGTTGGCACCAAGGCTGGACCTGAACGTCGAACAGGAAATCCACCGAACAGTAGGCTCCGAATTCACTCTTGCGAAGCTGGGCAAGGTCAGAGCGTTGGGGTGCATGTAGCGGCCCCAGTTCGCCCGGACGACCGTCTTGGAGTCGCCGGTGATGTCCCAGGCGAAGCCGATGCGAGGCTGAAGCTTGGACATGTCGGCCACTTCCTCGCCAACATCGTTCGTGAAGGAAACCTCGTCGTTTCGGACACCGAACTTGAGAGTCAGATTGGGCGTGGCTCGCCAAGTGTCCTCAGCGTATGCCGTGAGAGAGCGACCATCGTTGTTGGTCGATGCCTCTATCGGCGAGAAGAGAAAAGTGTAGGGCTGGCCGAATCGGTCGCCGAAGGAGTAGCCGCCACCAGTCGAGTTGTTTTGCGTACGGAAGAAGTTGTCCGCGTGGACGATGCCGAATCGCAGCTCATGGTCGCCGGCGGCGCCATCCGTGAACCACGTGAGACTCGTGTTGTACTCATCGCGCTCGCGATCCGAGAACTGCTGGTTGGTGTAGTTGACGGTACGGGAGCCATCGCCGAACGAGTCGACATGTCCGATCGTGTCGAAGTCGCCGCTTTCCGGATAGGCATCTAGCGAGTTGCGAATGATGGTTGCTTGGAACTCCCACTGAAGATTGGAGGTGGGCACGGCCAGCAGGGTGGCGCCCACGATCTGCGCTGCCTGATCCTGTCGGCTTCCCGCCTCAGCGGCGACGAGGCGACCAGCATTGTCGTTATGGATGGCTGTGTCTTCGCCGTGGTAGCGACCAACGATCTGGTAGTCGTCTCGGGCTTGCCAGGTGATTCTGCCGAAGAGGTTCGTGCCATCGAAGTCCCTGGTCAGCACAGAGCCGGTGGGAGTGCCCTTGGAGCGCACTGGATTCGCGGCGGTGCTGAACCAGAGCTTGTCTCGGGTGATGGGACCTCGGAAGGTAACGCTTGGTTCGGAGAACTCCGTGATGTTGGCGTCCTTATCGAAGTGCTCGCCGTTCGTGTTGAAGTCGGTATCGCGGTAGCGGAGATCGACGGAGCCCGCGAAGCGGTTGCCCCCGGCCTTGGTGACGACATTGATGACGCCACCGGTAGCCCCTCCGTAGCGCGCCTCGTAGCCCCCGAGTTCGAAGTTCACTTCCTGGATCGCGTCGTAGGGGAGATTGAGACCCCAGGTGGCGGTCACGGGATCGGTGGTGTTCGCGCCATCCACGTACCAGGCGTTTTCGCCCAGGGTTGAGCCGTAGACGTTTGGATTGGAGCCGCCGGCGACGCCGCCCGCCTGTTCAAGCATCGTCTGGTAGCTGCGGAAGAGCGAACTGACGGCAGCCTTCTCAAGATAGTCCGTGGAGAAGGTGACGGCCGTAGAGACCTGCTCCGGGTCAACGACCGGGGTTTCCGCGGTTACGACGACTTCCTCGGCGAACTCGCTGACCAACATGGAGAACCTGACCTCCGTAGCGCGGTTGAGGCGGACTTCAACCTCGATCCGCTGCTGAGGAACGAAGCCGTCCAGTTCGGCGTCGACGGTGTAGACACCCGGTGGCAGGCTGGGGAAGCTGAAGCTGCCTTCAGCGTCGGCGAAGTCGGTGCGAGAGCCCATCAGGTTGGGCGAGTTGACGGTGATCGTGGCGCCTGGAAGTGGCGCGCCGTCGGCGTCCATGACTTGGCCGGCAAGCCGGCCGGTGAGCTGAGCGGCCGTCGGGGCGGCCAGGAAAGCAAGCGCCAGGGTGGCGCATAGACCGAGGACTGTGCTTCGGC
>JAPOVF010000216.1 GCA_026708285.1 Acidobacteriota bacterium | reverse complement strand
GCTTCCTGTCTTCGACGAGCAGGATGCGCAGAAGGCGGTGGTCGAAGCGGAGCAGGGCCAGCTTCTCGCTGCGTTCGGCGATCTCGCAGCCCAGCGCCTGCACGTACCAGTCGACCATGGGCTCCAGTTGCCTGGTGCGAATGACGGTGTGGACGAGTTCGGAGGGTGCGACGGTTTCGGTCTCCGCGGACGCCGCACCGCCCGGAGCCGGCAGACTGGCCGGATCGAAGTCGACTCCGGCGGCTTTCTCCAGACCTGCCGCTTCCCCCAGGTAGGGCTCGAGGTCCTCGATTCGATCGAATCGGTCGAGGAGCATCTCGATGCGATTGCCGCTGGGGTCGGTGTAGAGGAGTGAAACGCTGTCGCCGTAGCGTCTGGCCGCGCGTGGCTCGATTCCCCCTGCCTTCAGCGCGTGGTAGTTCGCGCCGAGTTCGGTGAGGGAGTCGTAGCTGAACGTGAAGCGGTCCCAGCCGAGAAGACCGGTTTCGGGCACGGGCTTGCCGCCTCGCCCGAAGATCGAGACGCGATGATGCTCGATGTCGTAGGAGCACCAGGCGCCGCCGCGCGAAGGTGCGTCCGGCCGGCTGGCGACGTGGTGGGGACGGCAACGAAGGACGGTGTCGTAGAAGGCCACTGCCTCCTTCAGGTCGCCGACTCTCACCGCCAGGTGGGCGAAGTCGGAGGGCGACACGATGTCGGCGCCTGTCGCCGCCCGCGCCGAACCCACTCCCAGGCAAGCCCCGGCCGTGACGACTGCTCCCTCCAGGAAGCGGCGTCGATCCATCGAGCTGCCTGTGGACATTGTTTGCTACCTTGCCACACGTTCCCCGGGGAGGAAGCTGATGAAACGGTGCGTGAGACTGGAAGTGAGGCTCGTGGCTCTGTCGCTGGTGTCGCTCGCGGCCCTGCCAGCGAACGGCCAGGCGCAGGAGCCGAAGACGGTCCGGATCGACACCTTGAGCGTGATGGACACCCTCTACCACCTCTCGGGCGGCGGCGCCAACTCGCTGGCGCTCATCGACGAGATCAACGGCGGCGTCGTGTTGATCGACACGAAGCCACCGGGGTGGGGCCAGCCGGTGCGGGACGCCCTGGACGGGGTGACGGATCTCCCGGTGACGACGATCATCAACACCCACGCGCATCCCGATCATGCCGGCAGCAACGACGAGTTCGGGGCCGCCGCCTTGATCGTGGCGCACGAGAACACCAGAGCGAACATGGCCCGGATGGACCTCTACTCGAGTGCGGACGCGGCGGGGTTGCCCACGAAGACGTTCACCGACCGGTTCTCGCTGCTCGAGGACATCGATCGCATCGAGCTGTACCACTTCGGCCCGGCCCACACCGATGGCGATGTCATCGTCGTCTTCCCCGCCAAGGGAGTGGCGTACCTGGGAGGCCTGTTTCCTTCGAAAGCGACGCCGGTCATCGATACGCAGAACGGCGGGAGCGGCGTGGCCTTTCCCGACACGTTGGCGAAGGCGGTCGCCGGGATCCCGGGCGTGAGGATCGTGATCACCGGCCACGGCCAGCCTCCCGTGACGTACGCCGGGCGGGGTCGCCGGGAGACAGGTGTGAACCGTCCCTGGGCGGGGTTCATGACGTGGGACGATCTCAAGGAGTACGCCGACTTCAACCGCGACTTTCTGGCGGCCGCGGAGAGAGCCTTCCGAGCCGGCCTGAGCGTCGAGGAAGCGGCGGCGAGCCTCGCGCTGCCTGAGCGCTACAAGGACTACAGCATGGAACACGCGAGAGCGAACATCGAGGCGATCTATGACGAGCTGGCGAACAGGTAGGGAGCCGCGCATGACCAGCAGACTCGTGGCCTACTTCGTGTGCGTCGCTTCCCTCCTTGTGGGTACGACGGAGCTACGCGCAGACGACTGGCCGGAGTTCCGAGGCAAGGGCCGCCTCGGCGTCTGGCACGAGACCGGCATCCTGGATGAGTTCCCCGCCGATGGCCTGAAGGCGCTCTGGCGGACCCCGATCAAGGCAGGGTTCGCTGGCCCCGCCGTGGCCGACGGTCGCGTCTTCATCACCGATTTCGAAGCCACCCACGGCATGCGCGGAACCGAGCGGGCGCTCGCACTAGACGAGGCAACCGGTCGCATCCTGTGGACGCGAGAGTGGGAGGCGGACTACGCCGGGATCCAGTGGGAAACGGGCCCCGGCGCGACCCCGACGGTCGATGGCGACCGCGTCTACACCCTGGGGCGCACGGGCGTCCTGTCGGCCTTCGACGTGGAGACCGGCGCTCTCCTCTGGCGAAAGGACTACGCGGAGGACTACAGCGTCGACCGGTTGCAGTGGGGGTTCGACTGGGGCTTCGCCAGCGCGCCGCTGGTCGACGGCCCGCGGCTCATCTGCTTCGTCGGCGGCCCGGAGAACGCACGGGTCGTGGCGTTCGACAAGATGACCGGCGAGGAGATCTGGCGCGCGCTGGACAGTGAAGCGGACCTCGGCGTCGCGCAGCCGATCATCATCGAGGCCGGCGGCGCGCGTCAGCTCATCGTCTGGAACCCGGAAGAAGTCGTCTCACTCGATCCGGAGAACGGCGAGTTCTACTGGCGGCAGCCCTACACGGTTGGCGGCGCGATGACCGTAGCGACGCCGGTGCAGGTCGGATCGCAACTGTTCTTCACGACGTTCTACGACGGACCCCTGATGCTGACGCTCAACCAGGACCGGCCCGGCGCCACCGTCGCCTGGAAGGGCTCGAGCAACAGCGAGATTCAGACCGACGGGCTGCACGCCGTCCTGGCGACACCGGTCATCGAGGAAGGGACCATCTACGGCATCTGCAGCTACGGCCAGTTGCGTGGCCTGAACGCCGAAACGGGCGAGCGCCTCTGGGAAACGCAGGAAGCGACCGGAGAACGACGGCGCTGGGTCTCCGGGTTCCTCGTCCAGAACGGCGACCGGGTCTTCATCAACAACGATCGCGGCGACCTGATCATCGCCAGACTGAGTCCCTCCGGCTACGAGGAAGTCAGCCGGACGCACCTCATCACCCCCACGTCGAGACCCGGCAACCGGCGGGAACTGCGCTACGTGAGCTGGGTTCACCCGGCCTACGCCAACAAGCACGTCTACATCAGAAACGACGAGGAGATGATCTCCGTGTCGTTGGACCAGGCGGACTACGAGTGACGCTCGGAGAACCGGCTGAATCGGAGCCCACCATGCGACCACCTCGACGCCTTCTCCCGGCGATCCTCCTGGGGACTCTCCCGGCGGTCGCGCCGCTCTCGCCTGTCGCAGGGGAGGAGCGCTCGGCGTTCTTCGGCGACCTGCACGTGCACACCGCCTATTCGTTCGATGCCTTCTCGTTCGCCACGCGGACGACGCCCGACGACGCGTACCGTTTCGCCGCCGGAGAGGCGATCAGGCATCCCTCGGGAAACGAGATCCAGCTCGACCGGCCTCTCGACTTCTACGCCGTGACGGACCACGCGGCGTACCTGGGGGTCCTGCGCGCCCTCGCCGACCCCGGCCACCCGCTCGCGGACGACCCCGAGGTGAAGCGCTACGTCGACGCGACGACGGTCAAGGCGCGGGGAGGCTACCTGCCGGGCGCCTCGGAGTTCGTGGCCCGGCACGATGATCCAGAACTGCTCCGGACGGCGTGGCAGGAGATGGTCGCCGCCGCGGAGCGCCACTACCGGCCGGGCACCCTGACGACCTTCATCGGCTACGAGTACACGCCCTCGCGGGAGGGCGGCAACCTGCACCGGAACGTGATCTTCAGGGGCGGCGCGCCGCAGGTACCGTTCAGCCGACTCGATTCGGCCAATCCCGAAGACCTCTGGAGCTGGATGGATCGCCTGCGCGACGAGGGCATCGAGGCACTGGCGATCCCGCACAACTCCAACGGCTCGGACGGCTGGATGTTCCAGACCGAGACGTTCGCCGGGGGCCCGCTCGACGCCGACTATGCGACGAAGCGGATGCGCAATGAGCCGGTCGTCGAGATCACGCAGGTCAAGGGCACGTCCGAGACCCATCCCTTTCTGTCGCCCAACGACGAGTGGGCCGACTTCGAAATCTTCCCTTTCCGCGTCGGCATGTGGGCCAAGAGCCGACCCAGGGGCAGCTACGTCCGCCAGGCGCTGCTGGACGGCATCGCGTTTCAGAGCGAGGAGGGCTTCAACCCGTATCGGTTGGGATTCGTCGGCGCCAGTGACACCCACAACTCGGGTTTTGTGTTCGACGAGGAGAAGCACACCGGCAAGGTCGGCGTGCACGACTTCGACCCGGTCAGCAGGGGCTCGGTCCCGGCCGACGTCGTCGATGGCGTGCCGACGTATCGCGAGGTCTTCCGCCGCTACTACAGCAACTCGGGCCTGACCGGGGTCTGGGCGGAGGAGAACACCCGGGAGGCCATCTACGGGGCCCTGCGTCGCAAGGAAACCTTCGCCACCTCGGGCACGCGCATCCGGGTGCGGATGTTCGCCGGCCATGGCCTGCCCGCCGACCTTCACACCCGGGACGACATGGCGGCGGTGGGCTACGAGCGCGGCGTCGCCATGGGAGGCGAGATCGACGCCGACCGAAGCGGCGGTCCGGCGTTCGCGGTCCGCGCGCTGCGCGACCCGTCTCGCGCCCCGCTCCAGCGTCTCCAGATCGTCAAGGGCTGGGTCGAGGGCGGTGAGCGGCAGGAGCAGGTCTTCGACGTCGCCTGCTCCGACGGGCTGGAGCCGGATCCCGGGACCCACCGGTGTCCGGACAACGGCGCTTCCGTCGACCTGTCCACCTGCGCCATCAGCCAGGACGCGGGGGACGCCGAGCTGGGAGCGACCTGGCGCGACCCCGACTTCGACCCCGCGCATCACGCGTTCTACTACGTTCGCGTACTGGAGAACCCGACGTGCCGCTGGTCGACGTGGGATGCCGTGAAAGCCGGCGTGGCGCCGCGCGTCTCCCTGCCGGCGACGATCCAGGAGCGGGCCTGGTCGTCGCCGATCTGGATCTCTCCCGGCAGCTAGCCGAGCGCGGCAGGATCCCCGGAAGCCGGCGCGGCGCGCCGGATGCCGGCCAGAACCCGGCTGGCGCGTCCTCGCGCCAGCCGCGTCACAGTCCGAGCGCCCGTCTTCGGGCGGTCGGATGTCAGTCCGGCGCACCCAGTTCCTGCCGCGCTAGTAGGGCGCCGGATCGAGCCCGACGTCGTTCGCCGCGCCGGCCCGGTGGGAGCGGCCCGGCAGGAGTTCGGTGAGGCGCCGCGCTTCCTCGGGCTGATCGGAGACCTGCAGCACCTCCTTGCGCGAAGGGTTCCGCGGCAGTATGGCCCGCAGCCGCTGCTTCGTTTCGGCGTGCTCGGGGAGGTTCGCCAGATTGCGCCACTCGTTCGGATCGCTGTCGTGGTCGTAGAGCTCTTCGCCGTCGGGATAGGTGGTGTAGCGCCAGCGCTCGGTGCGGATCGAGCTTCTGTCGGGCGCGTCGGAGGTGATCGCGGGGTGATCCCACTCGGCCTCGGGGTTTTCGAGCAGCGGACGCAGACTTTCGCCGTCGAGCTCCTCGCGCCCGGGGAGCCCGGCGAGGTCCGCCAGGGTGGGGTAGATGTCGAGCAGCTCGGCGGTCCGGTCGCAGAATTCTCCCTTCGCCTCGATCCCGGGGCCGGCGAAGATGATCGGCACGCGGCAGGAGCGCTCCCAGAGCGTGTACTTGCGCCACTGGTTCTTCTCGCCGAGCTGCCAGCCGTGGTCGGTCCACAGGACGATGACCGTGTTCCCGGCGTGCGGCCCTTCGTCGAGTGCTTTCAGCACCCGCCCCACGTTCGCATCGGCGAAGTTGATGCACGCGAGATAGGCCGCGACGGCGCGCCGCCACTGCCCCGTCGCCGTCACCAGCTCGTGGTCTTCCAGACCGCGCTCCGTGGGCGCGGACTCCGGCACGTCGTCGAGGTCGTTCGCGAGGTAGGGCGGCAACTCGACCTCGGCCTCGGGGAACTTGTCGAAGTACTTCTTCGGGGCGTAGAACGGCAGGTGCGGGCGATAGAAGCCGCAGGCGAGGAAGAACGGCCCCGAGTGGTCTCTCGACAGGTACTCAGCCGCCCAGTTGGCGAGCTGCGTGTCGGTCGTGTCTTCGTCGTCGATGTCGAGGGAGCCCCAGTCGAAGCCGCCACGGTCGAGCTGGTTCAAGGGGTAGTCGGGGGGCCACAGGAAGCCACGAAAGCTGTGGTAGTAGTGCCACGAAGCGGCTTCGTTCTGGCTCTGGTGAAACGTCTTGCCGCCGCCGATCGCTTCATAGCCGTGCTGCATGAAGTGCTGCGGCAGGGTCACGGCCCGCGGCATGGCGTCGCGCCAGACGTCCCCGTTGCCGTAGCAGCCCGAGGTGGTCGGGCGCCGGCCGGTCATCAGGCTCGCCCGCGAGGGGTTGCAGGCGGGCGTCTGGCAGTAGGCCCGCCGGAACGTGACGCCGCGCTCCGCGAGCGCGTCGATGTTCGGCGTGAGCGTCTGCGGGTGACCGTCGAGGACGCCGATCCAGTCGTTCAGATCGTCGATCGAGATCATCAGGACGTTCGGACCGGCGGCGCGCGGCTCTCGACTGCCTGCGCAGCCCGCGGCCAGCGCGCCGAGCCCCAGGCCCCCGAGCAGTTCGCGTCGCGAGAGCGTTCCGCTCAAGGCGAGCCGTTTCCGCCAACCGAGATCAGTCCCGAGTCCCTGGTTGGATCGTACTCGGGATTCGGCGTTGGCAACTCGAGATCCACGCTGGCGAGATAGTCGTCGAGCATGCGTGAAAGCCGGCGAGCGACCTCGGGACGAAACCGGCTGAGGTCGGTGGTCTCCGCGAGATCCAGATCGAGGTCGTAGAGGACCTCGCGCCCGGACTCCAGCTCGCGGATGAGCTTGTGATGGTCGAGACGGATCGCTGTCTGAGGCGTGACGTGCTTCATGTTGCGATAGGCGCCGTAGTACCAGATGAGAGGCTCCGTACCTCGATCGACCTCGCCAGCTCCCTCGTTGGCCAGCACGCCCGCCAGACTGCCGCCGTCGAGATGGTCGGGAAGCCGATCTCCCGCACCCAGCCACTCGGCGATCGTCGGCAGGAAGTCGTAGCCGATGGCCGGCACGTGACTCTGGCTACCCGCGGCGATACCGGGACCCCGCACGATGAGCGGTACGCGAATGCCGCCTTCCCACACATGCGTCTTGCCCATCGACAGCGGAACGTTGCTGGTCACGGGGCGGTCGGATTCGCCGCCGTTGTCGGAGGTGAAGATGACATAGGTGTCGCCGGCGATGCCGAGAGCGTCGATCCTGTCGAGGATCTTGCCGACGCTCTGGTCCAGCTCGTCGGTCATTGCGCCGTAGGTGTTGTTCGAGTGAATGACGCTCGAATAGCCGTGATAGCGCGAAACCGTCTCCGGCTTCGCCAGGACCGGCGTATGGACCGCGTAGTAGGAGATTTGCAGTAGAAAGGGGTGCCCGGACGCCCCGTGCTTCTCCAGAAAGGCGAGAGATCGCTCGGTGATCTCACCGGTGCGCTTGGGATCGGGCATGCCCTGCCTGCCGGGCGCGTTCGTCGTGAGGCCGTCGTGCTCGTCGTAGCCATGACGGGCCGGCGAGCCGCCGCCCATGTGCCACTTGCCGATGTGGCCTGCGACGTAACGCGGATCCTGCTGCTTGAGAAACTCTGCGATCGTCAGCTCCTCATCGGCCAGATCGGAGATCGGGAGCGGCACGTGCATCGGCTTGTTGCGGTAGAAGTCGTCGTAGAAGAACTGGTACACCGCACGGCCGGTCTCGTCGGGCACGACGTCGATGATGTCGGTGGCTCCGAGCCGTGCTGCGGTCTTCCCCGTTTGAATCGACATGCGGGTCGGCGAACAGTTCGGCGCCGGTGAGTAGGCGTTGGAGAACCGCATTCCCTGCGACGCCAGGCGCTCGAGATTGGGTGTGCGGTAGAGGTCGCTCTTCGAGCCGGGGACGCGCTCGTCCATCTGCACCGAGGTCCCCGTCCAGCCGAGGTCGTCGGCGAGCAGGATGACGATGTTGGGGGATTCCGAGACTGCCGGGGAGGACACGACAGTGGCGAGCAGAAGGGCTACGAACGTCTCTCTCATTGGCTCCTCCTCCTTTAGACCGTAGCAGTTGTAGAGTCGCCCAGATGGCCGGCAAGGACGACAAAGCGCGCGAGCGGGTGCTGGCAAACATCGCGGAGCTCGGTCTCAACGAGAACCTGCTCGAGCTCGAGACCAACGGGTACACGGTGCTCCCGGGCGTGCTGTCCGAAGACCGGATCGAGCGCGCCAAGGCGGCCATCCTGCGGCGCGTTGAAAGGACGACGGGCAAGAAAGTCGATCCCGAGACGGCCACGTCCGACGACTTCAGCGGCATGGCGTATCAGCACTACCTGATCTTCGAGGACCCTGTCTTCCCCGAGATCCTGCTGGAGCCGAAGCCGCTCGCGATGATCACCTGGCTGCTTGGTGAGAGTTGCGTATTGTCTTCCATGGGCAGTCACTTTCGTGGGCCCGGCGGCATGCCTTTGTCGGTGCACGCCGATGGGGTTCGGGTCGGCATGACCGAGACGTCCCTGGTCGCCAACTGCAACTACGCTCTGACGCCCTACAGCCGGGAAGCGGGCGCGCTGGTGCTCTTCCCGGGCAGCCATCGAAAGCAGCGCCAGCCCACGGCTCACGAGAACTGGATGGCGGGCCACGAAACCGTTCCGCAGATCATGGCGAAGAAGCTCGATCCGGAAGAACTGGACGCCCTCGAGTGGACGGTGCCACGAGGTGCCGTGACCATGGACCTCAATCCGGGAGATGCCGCGATCTGGCATGGCAACTCGTGGCACGGCGGTTGGCGGCGGGAGTTGCCTGGCGCGCGGATCAATCTCGCAGCCTATTTCTGCCGGCCGCATCTCTCGACACAGGAGCGACGCGGCGATACGCGGTACCCCGAGGTGTTCGAGCGCTATGCCGACGAGCCCCGGTTTGCCCGTCTGATGGGAGAGAAGATCTTCAACGGCTGGCGTGAAGAAGGGCCGGATTTCACGGGCGCGAAGACTTCGCCCAGCGGCCTGTTCGACTGAGCGCCTACCTGCCCTCGGCCGCCCAGCGCTTCATCAGGGCGATGTTGCGGCTGAGGATGGCAGCCGATTCGGGGTTCGCGCTCACGCGCGCGGAGTACGCGGCCATTTCGCTGTCGTACATGGCTGCTGATTCCGCGCCATGGTCGTTCGTGCGCTCGATCCAATCGTCCATGCGCTTCCTGAGTTTCTTCAGTTGCGCCTGGTGCTTCGGATCGCCGGCCAGGTTCCTGACCTCGAACGGGTCCTTGGTCAGGTCGTAGAGCTCCTCCTCGGGGCGGGTGGGAGCGAACAGAAGCTGCTGTGTCTCGTTCAACGTCCCGGCCGCATGAGCCTCACGCAGCGCGATGAGAATGCTCTTCCCATCCTTGTAGAGGTTGGGTTGCAGATGGGGGCGGTTGGGCAGGAAGTTGCGGATGTACTTGAAGCGCGTCGTCCGTAGCGCTCGGATGTAGTCGACCGTCTCGTCACAGCGGTCGCGCGCGGCAAAGATCGCTGTCCGCTCCTCGTAGTCCTCGCCGAGGATGTCGCGAGAGTGCATGTGCGCGGGAATCTCGATTCCGGCGAGTGCGAGCGAAAGGGCCGCGATGTCGATGTGCTCCACGAGGTCGTCGCGTACCTGCCCGGGCTCGATCGTCGGTCCGGCGATGACCAGGGGCACGTGCAGCCCTTCGTCGTAGAGGAACTGCTTCCCCCTGGCATGACTGATTCCGTGGTCGGTCATGAAGAGAACGACCGTGTCCTCGAGGTCGCCCTCGGCTTCGAGCCGTTCGATCACGTCGCCGACGAACTTGTCCGTGAGCCGCACCGAGTCGAGGTAGGCCGCCCAGTCCGCCAGCAGGACCGGATCGTTCGGGTAGTAGGGAGGGAGCTTCACGCTGGATGGTTCTGTCCTGCTTCCCAACAGCTTCTCGACCCGATCGCTGATCTGCCGGAACGACTCGAGCGATCGGCCGCGGTGTTTTCCGCCGGGGAGGTGAACCTGGGCGAAGAAGGGCTGGCCGGGTTGACGCTGACTCCAGTCGGGACCGTCGTAGATGGCCGGGTCCCACTCGAAGTTGTAGTGCGTCTTTCCTATGGTGGCTCGGTCCGTGTTGGGCCACCCGGTGATCGCGGTGTAGTAGCCGGCCTCCTGAAACAGCTCGGGGATCGGCCGGATGCCGGGAGGCAGGTGGATCTTCAGTTCCCCCTGGCTGCTGTTGTGGTGATGAGCGCCGATGGAGGTCTGGTACATCCCGGTGATGAAGGCCGAGCGGTTGGGCGAGCAGACCGGCGCCGTGACGTACGCGTTCGTGAATCGCACTCCGCGGCTCGCCAGGCGATCGAGATGCGGCGTCTCGATCGCCGTCTCTCCGTAGGAAGAGAGATTGGCCGACATGTCGTCGACGATGATCCAGAGGATGTTCGGCGGCTCCGCTGCGTGCAGGGGAAGCGAGGTCAGCGCTCCCAGCGCGACAGCGAGGGCGGCGGTCCCGAAGCGGTGCGTCGTCATGGCCCGTTTCTCCATCTGCGTTAGGGTTCCGACCATCATGATCACACGACGACAGGCAGTCAAGAGCGTGGCCGCCGCGTCGGTGGGGTCCGCCGTAGGGGCCGCCTTCAGTTTCGCGAAGACGAACCGCGCGAATCTGCTCTTCCTGTGTTCGGATCAACATCAGACCGCCGCGTCCGGCTGTTACGGCAGCAACGAGGCCCAGACGCCCCACATCGACGAGATCGCCGCCGACGGCGTCCGCTTCGACCGCGCCTACTGCAACGCGCCCGTCTGCGTCCCCTCCCGCGGGTCGATCATCACCGGCCTCCACCCCTGCAGGCACGGGGCGAAGATCCTGCGGGACCCGCTGCCCAACGAGGCGCGCACGGTCGCCCACTACTTCAAGGATCACGGCTACGTCACCGGCGCGATCGGCAAGATGCACTTCGTCGACGAGACCCGGCGGCACGGCTTCGACCACAGGTTCTATCGAGCCGATCACGACAAGCGGCTCACCCAGGCGGAGCAGCAGGCGTTCCGGGACGATCAGTACGCGGCGTACCCCGCGGACGGCGGGTACGCGACCGGGCTGAGCGGCTCCGCCTCGACTCTGCCGGAGAGGTACTTCCAGGACACCTTCTACGCCGAGGAGTCGGTCGCCTTCCTGCGCGAGAACAAGGACCGCCCCTTCTGCCTCTGGTCGTCGTTCTACATGCCGCACACGCCACTGGTGCCGGCAAAGCAGTACTGGGACATGTACGACGGAGTGACTCTCAGTCTGCCCGAGCGTTCCGACCGGGAGCTGCAGGACGGCTTCGAGGGGCACCTGATTCGCGCCAGGCAGCGCGGCTGGTACGACCAGAAGGACGACGACCTGCGCGACGCGATCCGCGGCTACTACGGCAACACCTCCCAGATGGACGCCAACGTCGGGCGGGTGTTCGACACGCTGCGCGAGCTGGGGCTCGACAAGAACACGGTGGTCGTCTACACCTCGGACCACGGTGAGATGGCCGGCGCGCACCGCACGTGGACCAAGCACAACATGTACGAGCAGAGCGTCAGCGTGCCGTTGATCGTGCGCATGCCGGACCGGATGGAAGCCGGAACCGCCCGCACGCAGCTCATCGAGCACACCGATCTGCTCCCGACCCTGACCGAGCTGTGCGGGCTGGGGAGTCCCTCCTCCGGGATTGACGGCCGGAGCTTCGCGCCCCTGGTCCAGGGCGGGGCGTACACGCCGCGCGAGCACGCCTACTCGGAGTACTACTTCTGCCATCGCAGCTTCACGGTGGACGACCGCTACGTCGGCAAGCCGCCCATCCTGATGGTGCGCACCGGCAAGTGGAAGCTCAACTACCTGAGCTGGGCGCGGTCGGAGTTGTACGACCTCGAGGCCGATCCAGGAGAGTTCAACAACGTGATCGACGACACCGGCAACTCCGGCATCGTCAGGGAGCTGACCGCCGTCGCCGAGCGCCTCTACGCGGGTTGAAGAAGCTCCGTATCATGCGGGCTCCATGACCTGCTGCGCACCCTCGCGTGATCCCGAACGGCCGGCCGACGGCGCGGCTCCGGCCGCCGCAGCCCCGGCCTCGGGACCGGCCCCGGCCCCGGGACCCAACGGCCGCGAGATGGTGCGTCTCGACGGCGGCCGGTTCCTCATGGGCACCGACTCGGCCGATGCCATACCGGGCGACGGCGAGACCCCGGCCCGCAAGATCTTCGTCGACCCGTTCCGCATCGACGCCTGTGCCGTTTCCAACGCCGACTTCGCCGCCTTCGTCGACGCGACCGGCTACCGGACCGACAGCGAGCGGCTGGGCTGGTCCTTCGTCTTCGAGGGCCGCCTGTCGCGCAGGCTCCGGCGCACGGCGATCGAGGATCGTCTGCCGGGCGCCCGCTGGTGGTGCAAGATCAGCGGCGCCGACTGGCGTCATCCCGAGGGACCGGGATCGTCGATCGCCCGGCGCCAGGACCATCCCGTCGTCCAGGTGTCGCACCACGACGCCGTGGCCTACTGCGCCTGGGCGGGATGCCGGCTCCCGACCGAGGCGGAGTGGGAGTTCGCGGCGCGCGGAGGAGTGGAGCAGACGGCGCAGCCCTGGGGCGACGAGCTCGAGCCCGATGGCGAGCATCGCTGCAACGTCTGGCAGGGCAGCTTTCCGGATCGCGATCTCGGGCTCGACGGCCATCGCGGCACCTGCCCTGTCGATGCCTTCGAGCCCAACGGCTTCGGCCTCTACAACGTCTGCGGCAACGTCTGGGACTGGTGCGCCGACTGGTGGAGCCCCAGTCCCGCCGCGCCGGGCACCCGCAATCCGCGCGGTCCCGCCAGCGGCACCGCACGCGTCACCCGCGGCGGGTCGTACCTCTGCCACGTCTCCTACTGCAGTCGCTACCGCCTGTCGGCCCGTACCCACAACACGCCCGACAGCGCGGCCGGGCACATGGGCTTTCGCTGCGCCGCCGACGTCGGCTAGGGCGGTGCGGGATCGAGCCCGACGTCGTTCGCCGCGCCTGCCCTTTGGGAGCGACCCGGGAGCCTGTCGAGGCGACCCGGCAGGAGTTCGGTGAAGCGACGCTCCTCCTCGGGCAGGTCGACGACCTGCAGCACCTTCTTGCGGGAAGGGTTCCGCGGCAGCATGGCCCGGAGCCGCTGCTTCGTGCCGGCGTGCCCGGGGACGTTCGCCAGATTGCGCCACTCGTTCGGATCGTGGTCGTGGTCGTAGAGCTCTTCACCGTCGGGATAGGTGGTGTAGCGCCAGCGCTTGGTGCGAATCGAGCTCCTGTCCGGCGCCTCGGAGGTGATCGCGGGGCGATCCCGCTCCGCTTCGGGATCCTGGAGCAGCGGCCGCAGGCTCTCGCCGTCGAGGTCCTCGCGCCCGGGGAGCCCGGCGAGGTCCGCCAGGGTGGGGTAGATGTCGAGCAGCTCGGCGGTCCGGTCGCAGAATTCTCCCTTCGCCTCGATCCCGGGGCCGGCGAAGATGATCGGCACGCGGCAGGAGCGCTCCCAGAGCGTGTACTTGCGCCACTGGTTCTTCTCGCCGAGCTGCCAGCCGTGGTCGGTCCACAGGACGATGACCGTGTTCTCGGCGTGCGGCCCTTCGTCGAGCGCCTTCAGCACGCGCCCCACGTTCGCGTCGGCGTAGTTGATGCACGCCAGATAGGCCGCCACGGCGCGCTTCCACTGCCCGGCCGCCGTCACCAGTTCGTGGTGGCCCAGACCGAGTTCCGAGGGCGCGGACTCAGGCACGTCGTCGAGGTCGTTCTCGAGATAGGGCGGCAGCTCGATCTCGTCCTCGGGGAACCTGTCGAAGTACTTCTTTGGCGCGTAGAACGGCAGGTGCGGGCGATAGAAACCGCAGGCGAGGAAGAAAGGCCTTGAGTGATCTCTCGACAGGTACTCGGCCGCCCAGTTGGCGAGCTGGGTATCGGTCGTCTCTTCGTCGTCGACGTCGAGGGCGCCCCAGTCGAGGTTGAGGCGGTCGAGTCCGCTCACGGGGTAGCCGGGGGCCCACAGAAAGCCACGGAAGCTGTTGTAGTAGTGCCACGACGCGGCGTCATTCTGCGATTGGTGAAACGTCTTGCCCCCGCCGATCGCTTCGTAGCCGTGCTGCATGAAGTGCTGCGGCAGAGTCACGGCCCGCGGCATGGCGTCGCGCCAGACGTCGCCGTTGCGATAACACCCCGATGTCGTCGGGCGCCTGCCGGTCATCAGACTCGCCCGGGAGGGGTTGCAGACGGGCGCCTGGCAGTAGGCCCGCCGGAAGGTGACGCCGCGCCCGGCGAGCGCGTCGATGTTCGGTGTCAGCGTCTGCGGGTGACCATCGAGGACGCCGATCCAGTCGTTCAGGTCGTCGATCGAGATCATCAGGACGTTCGGGCCTTCAGGACGCGGTTCTTCACCGCCTGTGCAGCCAACGGCCAGGGCACCGAGCCCCACACGCTTGAACACTTCTCGTCGAGAGAGCGCTTGTCCAAAAGAAAGACACCGGCGGCTGAGCCGCCGGTGTCTTGGAATCTCAACGAAGCCCACTGTCGCTCGACGCGCTCAGAAGCGGAACCCCACCTTCACTCGAAGCTCGCGCGGAAGCTGCCAGGCCGCGAGCGAGTTGATGGGCTCGAGGGTATTCGTATCGATCTCGAGCACCTTCTGCTCGTCGGTGACGTTGGCGACCTCGAAGCCGAGCTGCCCTTCCCATTCGCCACGAATCGGGAAAGACCACATGGCCGACACGTCGAGAGTAAAGATGTCCCCCAGTTGCTGGCCGTCCCGCGGCGTGGTGAATGTCACGGTGTCGATCTCGACACCGGTCACCGGATGCGCAACGGTAGTGGAAGCCGACCGGCCGAAGTACCTGCCGGTGGTCGTTGCCAGGAAGCCACCCAGTGTCAGGGCGTGCTTGCCGAAATCCAGGCGTTTCATGGCGACGATGTTCATCCGATCGACGTCGTGACTCAGCCGCCCATCCCGGAATCTGGTGGTGACGTCGGTTCCACCAGGTGAGATACCCGCGTCCTGCACGTCTTGATTCGGCAGCTCGATGCCGCCGAGGCCCTCGAAGAGGGTGTTGTTGGAGTTTGCGTTCGCCGCGTTTCCTGTGGCATCGCCGATGGTCCAGTTGGAGCGAAGCGCCCAACCGTTGCGGAATCTGCGATTGAGCTCGAAACTGAGGGCTTCGTACTCGCGGAAGGCGCCGGGCCAGTTGCGCACCACGCGCACGACGTCCATGCCGTCAGCGCTGAACTGGTCGTTGCCAAAGAAGATGTCCTTGGTCTCGTGCCACACCAGGTTCGACTTGAAGACCCAGTTGCGCGAGATTTGCCAGTCCACTCCCAACGCGACCTGATCCTTGTACGGATGGTCGACCGGCTGCAGGGTCTGGGTCTCGCCCGCCGGCCTCCTGCTCAAGCGGAAGCGGTCGTAGCGCAGGGTGGCGGGATTCCAGTTGTACTCGTCGAAGCTCTGCTGCCCGGTGGGTAGCACACTGAACTCGCGAAAGGCGAAGTCCAGACCGATGTTCTGGTAGTAGCGTCCGACGCTGCCGCGCACCAGCAGCGTGCCGTCGGCATTGACGTCGTAGACCACCGTCAGACGCGGCGCCAGGTTGTCGGAATCGTGGACCCGCGTGCCGACGTCGTTGTCGATCGTCTCGGCGTCGTAGCGCACGCCCATGTGGAGGCTCCAGCGATCACCGATGTCGAGCCGGTCCTGCACATAGGCCGAGCTCTCGACACCCTCGCTGTGGGACGGCAGGGACTCCTGGAAGATCCGCACGCGCTGCGGTCTTAGGTAGCCTCCGGGGCATTCAAGACAGAAGTCTCTGCCGCGATACTCCTTGCCTACGTTGCCGAAGTTGGTGAACGCGATGTCCTGGATGTCGATGCCGAACTTGATCTCGTTGCGCCCCTTGAAAATGGTTGCCGAGCCATGGGCCGTGTCGCGAGGGAAGTCGTTGAAGCCGATCCCGTTCCCGCTCGTCACGCCGTTGAAGCGAGCGGCACGAGCATGCGCCAGATCGCGGTAGCGGAAGTTGTTGTCGACCGGATCGTCGGAGCACTCGGGGCACAGGTCGTCCGGGTCCTTGGGGTACTTGAGAGTGCGAGGGAAGAGATCCTTGCGCTCGGACACCTTGACCTCGATGAAGGTCGAGCTCGTCGCGGCGAAGCTCCAGCTCGCAGTCAGTACGTTGGCGTAGAGGGGACGGTTCGTGATGGCTCTGAGGTCACCGGTGCGAAAAGGTGCCGCGATGCCTTCGCCGCGCGAATCGATCCACGTCCCCGCGAGCTGGTGCCGATCGTTGGGCTGGTAGTTGAGCTTGAGGATGCGCGGCACCGATGTGCGACTGATGTCGGCCACCTCGCCGCTCGCCAATTGGTCCAGCAGGTTGTCGCTCAAGTCGGCGTGAGCGGCGAAGAACCACGCCTTTTCGCGGAAGATGGGCCCGCCCAGCGACGCCTCGTAGCTGGGGATCTGCTCGTCCGGCCGCTCCAGCCCGAACTGGTTCTCCGCTCTCCACTTCGGATTCTGGCCGACGTAGAGAGCATCGCCGTGAAACTCGTTGGTGCCGGTCTTGACGGTCGAGTTGATGATGCCGCCGGACGCCCGGCCGTACTCGGCGCCGAAGCCCATCGATTCAACACTGGTCTCCGACAGCGCCGACGCCGGCATGATCAGGCGCGCCTCCCCGAGCCGCCTGGTGTTCGAGGTGTCCACGCCATCGATCAGGACCTGCGTCTCGTTCTGAATGCCGCCGTTGATCGCGGGAGAAGTGTCGAACTGACCGATGTTCACCACTCCCGGCAGCGCGCGGATGGTGGCATTGTAGGCGCGGGTGGCGAAGGCGGCGTTCTCGACCACTTCCGACTTGAGGGCGCTGATGGAGCCGGTCTCGTACTTCGACACCAGCGGCGCCTCGCCGAGGACCGTGATCTCTTCCACGGTGCCCCCTTGCAGGGTCAGGTCGACTCCCCGGCGCTCACCCGGATTGAGCGTCGTCGCAAGCTCGGCCGTTCCCAGCCCCTCCAGCACCGCGCTGACGGTGAAGTCACCCGCCTGCAGCAACGCGAAGCGATAGCGCCCCTCGGCATCGGAGATGGTGGTCGTCGTTCTCTGAGGACCCTCGAGGGTCACCGTGGCTCCGGGCAGGCCCTCCCCCTCGGCGTCGAGAACGCGACCGTCGATCGTCCCCGTCTGCGGGCCGTCGGCCCATAGCGGCAACGGAGCACACAGGCTCACGGCGAGAATCCAGATGCAGGTCCTGGAAGTGCTGCTGGTCACGGCTGGTCCCTCCTTGGTCTGTCTCTCCTCCTCGGTCTCCGCGGGCGCTGTCAGAGGCCCCGCGCAACTAGCAGTGTAGCGCCAATCCTGTTTGATCTTCAATCCTTGTTGGAGAGTCGGGCCAGACCCCGCGCGGATTCTGGCCCGCAGCCAGGCTGCGGACGCTACCGGCTGGCTCTCGTCTGCGCCGCGACCTCCCTCTCCTGGAAGCGGGCGCCGCGGAGAGTGTTGCCCATCGAGTAGTTGGCTTCGTGGCAGGCGAACTCGTACAGCTTGTCGTTCGTGGCGGGCCAGGTGTACTCGCCGCTGTAGGGCGTCTCCCAGTCACCGCTCTTCACGGTGAATTCGTAGAGAAGAGTGTTCTCGTCGGTGAGAGAGAAGCGCTCGACGACGTGCTGATCGTGCGCGGGGGAGGGCTCGCCGAAGAGGGTGACCGTCCCCCAGTTCTCCTCCAGGAAGTTGGTCGTCTCGACGACCAGCGTGTCACCCTCCCACCAGCCGACCGAATCGCCGCTGCGTGAGCGAATCTCCGGCGGCAGATGCCTGGCTTCGGCCCGCGAAGGGCTGAGTCGAATGACGCGCGCTTCGTGCATCCACTCGATGAGGATCATCACGTGACTCTCGGTCTGCACGATCGTCTTGAGGTTGTTGTAGTTCTTCGGCAGCACCGGGATCGTCGCCTCGAGCGTAAAGATGCACCGATCGGCGATCGACAGCGATTCAGGCCCGTCGTAGGGGCCGGCCTGGAGATCGCGCCACCAGGCGGGGTTCGCGTTCCTGTCCGCCAGACTCCGACGTACGTAGAGGCCCTCGCGACGCTCGCGCCCCCTCTCGGTGAGGGGTGGAAGGCGGCCGTCGGGCGGATCGGTAAGGAGCGATGTGCGGTACTTGCCGTGGACCGCAACCGCCTCGGTGCCGCGATCATGAAAGAACTCGTTGTAGCCGCCTAGCCGGCCGGTGAAAGGCGGGGGTGGGCGATTCGGATCGCTGGGGCGAGAGCGCTGAGCCGTTCTCTCGGCCGCGCTCCGTCTGATCTCTTCGGCCTCGGCGGCGGTGAGGAAGAGACGGTTTCCGAACTCGGGACTCCTCTGCAGCGGCGTCAGGGTACCGATGTCGTAGTTCCCCGAGAGATCAGGCTTGCCGCTAGCGGTTCGAGGGATCTCGCTCGCGGAGGCGACCCCAACCGCGGCCACGACGACCACGAGGAGCGAGGCGACCCGGGTCTCGGCTTGGTGGCTCATCTGAGATCCTCCAGATGGCAGAGTCGGCTGGCTTCCAGCCTAGTACACTGGCAGACACCCAGCGTGTTCACCAGATTCGTTCGCGTCGCGTCCATCGCCGTTCTGGCTCTTCTTGCCGGTGTCGTAGCGGCTCAGGACCGGCGCATTTCGGGCGACTACCTGTCGCAAGAACTGCGCGCCCGAGTCGACGCGCTGGTGGAAGAGGCCGCTGTTCCGACCGGCGACGTCGACGAACTGATCTCCAGGTTCCGGACTCTCTGGGAATGGGGGAACGCATACGCGCGAGAGCGCGGCCGCATCCCTGATGACTTCCCTCAGAACGCGTCCTTCCTGAACCCGGCCTTGCGTGGGCGTATCAGTCAACCAATCCCGGTCGACCGCATTTCGGATCTCATCGGCTACATGGTCCGGCAACTCCAGGTCCTGGACGAGGCCTCTGGAGCCCTGGGCAGCCTGACGATCTCTTCCGAGGGGCCCTTTCCGGTGGGAGGGTACGTCACGGTCACGCAGACCTACTCCGTCGGGGACCGGCCGATCGCCGAAGGCGGCGGGCTGATCCTTGGCAAGGGGCGGCGAACCGGCGCCCTCTCGACGCGCGCCACGGACGCCGACTTCGTCACCGTCCGCTCTTCGAATCCGAACGCCCGGTTCTCCGCCGTCGAGCCCTGGACGACCTACCCGGTTGGACTGACCGGAACCGCGATCGGATTCCGTCTGAGCGGCGCCGCGCTGCAAGAGGGAGACACGGTGACCGTGACGTACGGGGATCGATCCGGCGGCGGGCCGGGCATGAAGCTGCAGGAGTGGTCCAACGACGAGGTCCCACTTCCGTTCCTGGTGGATCTGGACGGAGACGGCGTGCTCTTTTGGCCCGACTGGCCGTCGTTCGAGGTCGTCGGAGAGGAGAAAGCGAGCTTTCTCAACGCGATTGCGCCGTCGGTGGTCGAACCGGGCGAGGAGTTCACCCTGACGATTCGCGCCGAGGACCGCTTTCGCAACGTTGCATCCGCCGGTCCAGGCGAACTGGAGGTGCTGCTGGACGGCGAGCCCTTCCGGACGCTTTCGGCCGAGTCGGAAGCGCTGGTGCAGCTCGAGAACGTCGCCATCCGCTCCGAGGGCGTCCATCGGTTCGCGGTGCGCACCGCCGACGGGACCTTGCAAGGGGCCAGCAACCCCGTCCTCGTCGAGAGGAATCCGGCTCGGCGCATCTACTGGGGAGAGACGCACGGTCACACCGGGATGGCGGAAGGACAGGGTTCCGCCGATGGCTACTTCCGCTTCGGGCGTGACGCGGCCCGACTCGACTTTCTCACATTGTCCGAGCACGACCGCTGGCTCGACGACGGCGAATGGCGGACGCTGCAGGAGCTTGCCGAGGAGTACCGCGCTCCAGGGCGGTTCACGCCGATTCTCGGGTTCGAGTGGACGAATCAGATGGCCGACGGCGGACACCACAACGTCTTCTTCCGCGACACGCCTGGACGACGACGCGTCGGCACGCAGGAAAAGCCTCTGCTCGACGAGCTCTACGCGGAACTGCGAGCGGCGAACCGGAGTGACGACGTGCTGATCATTCCGCACGCCCACCAGCCGGGCGACTGGACCCGCAGCGACGCCGAGATGCAGAAGCTGGTCGAGATCCAGTCCAGCCACGGCACATTCGACTGGTTCGGAAACCGGTACCTGCAGAACGGGTTCCGGATCGGGTTCGTCGGCGCGTCGGACAACCACACCGGGCATCCGGGCTACGGCTTCATGGGCGGGCCCGGACAGTCTTCGGGTACGCAACTGGGGGGGCTCGCCGCGGTCCTGGCGGCGGAGAACACGGGTGAAGCGATCTTCAACGCGCTGCGCAGTCGGGCGACGTATGCGACGACCGGCGAACGCATCGTCCTCGACGCGTGGCTCAACGGAGTCCCCATGGGACGGGAGCAGCCCGCCACGAACCGGAGAGAGCTGGAATGCCGGGTGTACGGCACGGCTCCGATCGACGCCATCGATGTGGTCAAGAACGGCCGCATCGTGTATTCGCGGCGGTACCTCGAAGCTGAGGTGACGAGCGCCGCGGTCGTGCAGGTGAGCTTCGAGGCGTCGACAGAGGTCGTGGGCGATCGCCGGGGCCCAAGGGGCGGTCGGCCGTGGCTGGGCGTCATTCGCGTCGAGGGCGCGGAGGTCATCGGTCACCGGGACCCCTGGTTCCGCCATCCGGGTTCCTACGCCACGCAGCGGACGGGAAACGAGATCCGGTTCAGAATGCTCACGCGAGGGCGCACTACGGCGATTCTGCTTCGGCTGCGCGCCGCCGACGCCGACACGCGCGTGATCGTGGACATGGAGTCGACGCAGGAGACACGCGGAACGGGAAGCGACCAGCGCGAGCCGCAGCGGCTTCCCGCCCGGGTCGAGACCTTTCGGCTCGGAAGCCTCGGCGGTCAGGTCGACCGACGGGAGGTTCGAGTGCTGGATCACACCGATGCCCTCTCGGTCCAGGTGGTCAGCGACCAGGGCGACTTCGATCAGGACTTTCGATACGCCGATCTTGACAATCCGCAGGCCGGCGACTACTACTATGTGCGGGTGCGCCAGGTTGACGGCGCGATGGCGTGGTCGAGCCCCTTCTGGGTGGGCGAGAGCCCCGCCGGCGATTCCAACTGAGGGGAGGCGCCAACATGATGAACCGAAGAGAGTTCCTGGCCTCGGGCCTGGCGGCGACGGTTCTCCACTCCGCACCGGGAAGGGTGTTTGCGCGCCCCGACTCAGGGAGAACGTTCCGCGTCGCCCACGTTGGCAACATCTGGCCCGACAGCGTTGAGGAAGCGATACGCGAGTGCGGTCGCCTGGGCTTCGAGGGCATCGAGCCCTACATGGGCAGCATCGTCAAGTACGTCGACCGGCCGCAGGCCCTCGCGGAGCTGCTGGATGCGGCCGGCATTCGCATGGCGACATGCTCCAATGGCGGCGCATCGATGGCCGACAACTTCACCGATCCTTCCAGGGTGGAGGAGACGATCGCCGCACACGCCACGTTTGCGCGTGATTTCCTTGCCCACTTCGGTTGTTCGCATTTCAAGATCAACGTGGGCCCCCAACGTGAGGGAGGGACGATCGGCGACGAGCAACTGCGGACGATGGCGAAGGCCCTGAACGAGCTGGGCAAGCGCACCGCCGAAGCTGGAGTAAGGCTGGCCCCTCACCCTCACCTCTGGTCACCCTTCGAACGGCAGGAGGAGGTCGATCGCGTCCTCGAGCTGACCGACCCGCGATACGTCTACCTGACCGCGGATACAGCGCACCTGACACTTGCCGGCATGGATCCGGTCAAGTTCCTCAGCGAGCACTACGACCGCGTAGCGGCCATCCACTTCAAGGACATACCGGCGAAGTACCGCGGGTACCAAGGCCCCTCACCTACTCGCGAGGAGCACCGCCAAGTCGGCCTCTACAAGAGGATGGGCGCGGGCGGTGTGGATTTCGTGGCGTTCACGAAGATCCTTCGAGAAAAGAAGTTCAGTGGCTGGGTGAGCCTCGACTACGGCAGACCACGCCCCGAGGAAGGAAGCGTGGCCGACTACGTGGACCACAACGTCCAGTACCTCAATGATGTCCTGGACATCCGGCTGTAGTCGGCGCAGGGCTGGACAGGCCGGCAGGTTAGCCACAGTTTCGATCGTCCTGGTGGCGCTCTCGTCCGTCGCCGCCCAGGTTCGGGCGGCGGAGGAGTTCATCGCCGTCACCGACGGGATGCTGCAGAACCCCAGCGATGACGACTGGCTCATGTGGCGCCGCACGCTCGACGGCTGGGGCTACAGCCCGCTCGACCAGATCGACCGCGGGAATGTGAACGAGCTGCGCCTCGTCTGGTCGCGAGGCATGAGCGAGGGTCGCCAGCAGGGGACTCCGCTGGTCTACGACGGAGTGCTCTACCTGCCCAACCCGAAGGACGTCATTCAGGCGATCGACGCGGTGAGCGGCGACCTGATCTGGGAGCATCGCCGCGACCTTCCCGACGACGTTGCCAGCTACGTCGGCAGCCTCGGCGCCAACAACCGCAATCTGGCCATCTACGACAGGTTGATCATCGATACCAGTTACGACGAGCACATCTTCGCCCTCGACGCGACGACGGGCGAGCTGGTCTGGGACACGGAGATCCTCGACTACCGGACGCATCCGGCGATCCAGAGTTCCGGTCCCATCATCGCCAACGGCAAGGTGATCTCCGGGCGCAGTTGCCGGCGCCTCGCCGGGCCGGAGGCGTGTGTCGTCACCGCCCACGATCCGCACAGCGGCAGGGAGCTGTGGCGCCGGCGCACCATTCCCGCGCCCGGCGAGCCGGGAGACGAGAGCTGGGGTGAGGTGCCCTTCGCGGATCGCAGGCACGTCGGCACCTGGATGGTGCCGAGCTACGATCCCGCCCTCGAACTCCTCTACATCGGAACGTCGGTGACCTCGCCGGCGCCGAAGTTCCTCCTCGGCGGCGCGAAGAACAGGCACCTCTACCACAACTCCACCCTGGCGCTCGAGGTGGCCACCGGCGAGATCGCCTGGTACTACCAGCATCTCATCGACCACTGGGATCTCGACCATCCCTTCGAACGCATCCTGGTCGACACGGCGGTCGCGCCCGACCCGAGCGAGGTGCCGTGGATCAACCCCCGTCTCGAGCCGGGAGAAGTGCGCAAGGTGACGACCGGGATTCCAGGCAAGACCGGCGTGGTCTACACCCTCGACCGCGAGACCGGAGAGTTTCTCTGGGCCACTCCCACCGTGACGCAGAACGTGATCAGCGACATCGACGGCGCCACCGGAGAGGTGACCGAGAACGTCGAGACGGTGTTCACCGAGCTCGGCCAGACCATCCTCGTCTGTCCGAGCTATTTCGGCGGCAGGGATTGGCAGGCCGGCGCCTACAGCCCGCTGACCGGCAACATGTTCTTCCCCCTGCGCAACACCTGCGCGCAGATGACGGCCAGCCTGGAGGAACGTCTCGCCCTCTACGCTCTGAACGTGGATGACCAGATCGCCCCCGGCACCGACCAGTTGGGTAGCGTCTACGCCGTTTCGGTGAAGACCGGAAAGATCGTCTGGACTCACGAGCAGCGGGCCGGAACCCAGGCGCTGTTCGCGAGCGGCGGCGGACTGGTCTTCGTGGGCGATGCGAACGGGCGTTTCAAGGCTCTGGACCAGGAAACCGGCGACGTCCTGTGGGAGATCAATCTCGGCTCGGCGGTCTCCGGCTTTCCGATCAGCTATGGGGTCGACGGACGGCAGTATGTCGTCGCTTCGACCGGCCCTGGGTCGGCGGCGCTTGGCTCGCCGCTCACCCCCGAGCTGCGCCCGAGCTCGGGCAACACCCTCTTCGTCTTCGCTCTGCCTGAGCGCAGAGTGTCTGCCCAACAAGGCGCAGGGGGTCACTGAGGAGGAGAGCAACAATGAGGAGGAGAGCAACGATGAAACTGTTTCCGACCGTGAGGTCCGTAGGCCTCTGCCTTGTTGCGCTCGCGTTCTGTGTGCAGACGCCCGCCCTCGCGCAAGACGTCGGACTCTGCATTTCCGAGCGATTCGCCGACCAGGTGGCCGATGTGGTCGCGCAGCAGGACGGCGCGCGCATGATTCGTTTCGGTGATCACGCGGAGCTCGTGGAGAGAGTGGCGCAGTGCGATGCCGTCATCGCCATGGCACCAACCGGCCTCGACGAAGTTCTCCGTGCCGGGCCGCGCCTGCGCTGGCTGCAAACCGCGAGCGCCGGGGTCGAGAGACTGGTGCGCTTCGAGGAACTCGTGGCTTCGGACGTCGTGTTGACGAACACAAAGATCCTCCAGGGGCCTGAGATCGCCGATCACGCCTTTGCCCTGCTCCTGACTCTCACTCGCGACATCCGCTTCTTCAACAAGCAGGAGACATGGAACCGCGATAACCACCTTCCCATCATCGAGTTGCGGGGCAAGACGGCTCTCATCATCGGCCTGGGGGGCATTGGCAGCCAGATCGCGCAACGCGCGGCGGCCTTCGAGATGCGCGTCATCGCGGTCGATCCAAAGGACATTCCCATGGGCCGGGATCTTGACTATGTCGGTACGCCGGACCAGCTCGACGAGCTCCTGCCGCAGGCCGACGTCGTCTTCAGCAGCGTTCCGCACACGCCGGCCTCCCGCGGCATGCTCGGCAAGGAGCAGTTCGCGCTGATGAAGGACGGGGTCTATGTCGTCAACGTGTCACGCGGCGCGATCATCGACACCGACGCTCTCGTGGCGGCGCTCCGCTCCGGCAAGGTGCGTGCGGCGGGTCTCGACGTGACCGACCCCGAGCCCCTGCCCGACGGTCATCCCCTCTGGTCGATGCCCAACGTGGTCATCACGCCACACATTGCGACGGTGTCCGATCACTCGATCGAGCGGCGGGTCATTCTCTTCCGCGACAACATCGAGCGTTTCGTCAACGGCCGTCCGCTGCGAAACGTGATCGACAAGGAACTGGGGTACTGACGAATCCAGGGGTGGCCATGAGATGCATGTTGGGTCTGCTGGCGGCGGCCCTTCTACTCATCGGCTGCGGCTCCGGCGAGGAGCCGGCAGCCGAGGCGCCGGTGGCGGACTCCCTGCCCGACGCCGCGGCCCCGACACCCAATCCGACGCGGAACGCCTACTTCGGCGATCTCCATGTCCACACACGCTTCTCACTCGACGCCTTTGTGTTCGGCACCACGGCGGATCCCAACGCGGCCTACGAGTTCGCCAAGGGCGGCGCGATCCTGCATCCGGCAGGCTTCGAGATGAAACTCGACCGGCCACTCGACTTTCAGGCCGTGGCCGATCACGGCTGGTATCTCGGCATGCTCGCGGCGATGACCGATCCCTCTTCACCTGCCTACGATCACCCCATTGCCGAGGGCGTGCGCAATGCTCGCTCCGCCGATGAGAGACGCGGCAACTTCATGGCCGTAGGCCCCTACTGGAACGCGGAACCGGGAACCGAAGAGCACCTGAACATGGAGATCGTGCGCGACGCCTGGGAGGAGATCCAGGCGGCCGCCAACCGGCACAACGATCCCGGGACCTTCACGGCCTTCATCGGCTACGAATACACCTCCGCCGGCGAAGGGGGAAACAACCTGCACCGCAACGTGATCTTCCGCGGCGCCGCGGCTCCCGTACTTCCCTTCAACCGCGTCGACTCCTCCAACCCTGAAGCTCTCTGGGCCGCAATGGACGGGTGGCGCGCCCGGGGCATCGACTCGCTGGCCATTCCGCACAACTCGAACGCCTCAGGGGGTCGCATGTTCGAGCTCGAGTACTACGACGGTGGTGCGATCGACGATGCCTACTCGGAGTTGCGCTCGCGCAACGAGCCGGTGGTCGAGATCACGCAGGTCAAGGGGACCTCCGACACCCATCCGGCGCTGTCGCGCAATGACGAGTGGGCCGGATTCGAGATCATGCCGTACAGGATCGGGTCCGTGGTCCTCAGCCTGCCGCTGGAAGGCAGCTACGTGCGTGACGCCTATCGACGGGGCCTCAAGATCGCGGACGGCGGCGTCATGAATCCGTACGAATTCGGCCTGATCGGGTCGAGCGACAGCCACGTCGCGGGCGGCTCCTTCGAGGAGGACAACTACTGGTCCAAGACGGGCATTCTGGACGCCACGCCGCGGTTGCGCGGTTCGGTGCCGGGCACGGGCGTGATCGCCACCTACGGCGATCCCTCGGAGCAGTCCGGATCCTCCATGCGTACCAACGACGGCTCCGGCCGGACCTACCGCGACACCTACTACCACACCTGGGGTGCGTCCGGCCTCGCCGGCGTCTGGGCGGAGGAGAACACGCGCGAGGCGATCTTCCAGGCCCTTCGCCGCAAGGAGACCTTCGCGACGTCGGGTCCGCGCATTCGCGTGCGCTTCTTCGCCCGGGCGGGGACCACCCGCGCCGATCTGGAGGATCCCGACTTCCTTGCCAGGGCCTACGCGGAAGGCGTGCCGATGGGTGGCGACCTGTCCACTTCGAACGGGGCCGCACCAACCTTCGCGGCCTGGGCGCTGCGCGATCCGCTCGCCGCACCGCTCGACCGGCTACAGATCATCAAGGGTTGGTCGGAGAACGGGAACAGCGAGGAGTCGGTCTACGACGTCGCCTGTTCGGACGGCGCGGCCGTCGACCCCGCCACCCACCGCTGCCCGGACAACGGGGCGAGCGTCGATCTCGCCACCTGCGCCATCAGCGCGGACGTCGGGGCCAACGAACTCAGGGCCGTGTGGACCGACCCGAACTTCAACCCGGCGCATCGGGCCTTCTACTACGTGCGGGTGCTCGAGAACCCGACCTGCCGCTGGTCGACCTGGGATGCGCTGCGAGAGGGCGTCGAGCCACGCCGGGACATGCCGGCTACCATCCGGGAGCGGGCCTGGTCGTCGCCGATCTGGTACAGCCCCTAGCTAGACCCTGACGCCGACCGTCAGCGAGCCGCGATAGCCGCCGTCGGTCTCCGTCATCTTGAGCCAGCTTCCGTCGCCGCCCTTCGACTGGCTGATCACGAAGTCGTTCAGGTTGTTGTAGGGCGACGGCGGGCGCTGGTTGTAGGGCTTCCGCAGCGCGACGGCCCGGTTCAGCTTCTCCGGAAAGTAGAGCTGCACGGTGGCCGCGACCTTCTGCTCGAGGACGATCCGGGCGTGGATGTGCTGAACCCGGGGCGTGTACCAGCCGGGGTAGATCGTCTGGAACCGCACCATGCCGTCCTCGTCCGAGACCTGGCGGCCACGAAGGAAGGTCTCGTTGTCGGAGGGATTGGCCCGGCCGCTCGGCCAGACGTTGGGGTCATAGGCGGTGTAGTGGCTGTAGAAGCCCAGCGAGTCGCAGTGCCAGAGGTCGACGGCGGCGCCGGCGATCGGAGTGCAGCCGTCCGCCTCGACGATGCGGAGGACGACCTCGAGCGGCAGTCCCTCCCGGTCCTCCCGGATGTCGCTCCGCATCAGAACCGGGTCGTCGACGTAGAACGGCCCCTCCATTGCCCCCGCCGTCACGACGCACTGGCCGGAGTCCTCGAAGCTGTGACTGACCGGGTCGAAACCGGAGTTGTCCGTCTCGATGAACCGCCGCTTCAGGCCGGACGTGAAACGAGACTCCCGCTGTTGCCGGCCTGGCTGCAGCGCGGTCAGCTTCCGGGCCGCGGCGCCGAGCAGGCCGAAGAGAAGGGTACGTCGCTGCCACTTGGGTGTGTTCATCGAGTCACCTCGCGGGATCGGGTCGCCGGGGAGTATCGTACCGGCGCTCCATGCAACCCTCGCGGAACCCGAAGTGAAGATCCTGGTCATCGCCGACGTGCACGGGAACGCCGAGGCGCTCTCGGCGGTGCTGGAGAAGGAAGAGGGCGCCGACGCGACGATCTTCCTCGGCGACACGGTGCTCTCCGGCCCGCAGCCGAACGAGACGATGGCGCTGCTCGCGGGCCTCGACGGGGTGTTGATCGAGGGAAACCACGACGTGGAGATGTTCGAGCCGGAGCGGTTCGAGGGCTGGCCGGCTCCTTGGCGTGCCTACACGCGGTGGATCCTCGGCACACTAGACGCGCCTGGGTGGAAACTGCTCCGCAGTCTTCAGCCGGAGGGCGAGTACGCCATCGGCGGCTTGCGGCTGTTTCTTCACCACGGCGTGCTGCCTGACGAGCCCCGGCAGGCGCTGCCCGACACGCCCGACGAGCGGTTGGCCGCCCTGGCCGGGGGCACCGACTGCCCCGTGGTGCTGTTCGGCCATTCCCACATCCAGTTCCGGCGCGCGATCGGCGGCCAGGAGTTCATCAACCCAGGCAGCGTCGGCCAGCCGCGCTGCGGCCGGAGAGTGGCCTGCTATGGGGTGATCGAGGACGGTGTGTTCCGTCACCGCCAGGTGGAGTACGACCCCGGTCCGTGGCTCGAGGCGCTTGATCGTGTCGGGCCGCTCGACGGGTTTCCGGAGTTCCGGGAGTGGCTGAAGAAGGCACTGCTCAGTGGGTACGGCATCGGCGAACGGGAACCTTGGACCCGGTTTGCGCGGCAGGGGTACGTGTAGGGTACGCCGCTTCGCGGCGGCGCTCGGATGCAGCGGAAGGTCGCCGGCCGTTGGCCGGCGGCTGCTTTCTGGGGCTGCGCCGCTTCGCGGCTCCGCCCCCAAGCGGACCAAAGGGTCCGCGCACCCAGAGCACGGTCGTGGGATTCTGCGGGATGCCCTGCTGCAGTTGGGTTGCGCCCGCAGCGGCGTCATGTCAACCGCATGTAGAGAAGTCCGCCAAACCGGGGTCGCTCTCTGGGTGCGCGGACCTTCTGGTCCGCTGCCGCCGAAGGCGGCCAGAGACACGCGCCGGCCGCAGGCCGGCTCCTTCGTGAACCTGCCTACACCTCCTCGACCGCGATCGCCCGCACCCAGGTCGCTTCCAGCCGCTCCACGTTGAGCGGCATGCCGATGTAGAAGGCGCGGTCCTTCTTCAGCTTCTCGACGTTCACGAGGGGGTAGCAGACCGGGATGTTGTTGCCCAGCATGTTGCGGTGGGTCGGCGAGTTGTGGGGCTGCGGCGCCTGGAAGTCCGACTCGAAGCGAATGCCGGGGTAGCCAACCGCCAGCAGCTTGATGCCGGTGTCGGCGAGCCACTTGCTCGTTGCCGCGGGCAAGGTCGGCTGCTCGTTATCGCGGAACGGGCTGCCGAGGATGACGATGTCGCCCTTGCCGACGTTGGACAGGTGCTCGGGGAGAATCGGTTGGCCGACCTTGACCAGTTCGCCTTCCTCGTTCTCCTCCTCGACCGGCTCGAGCTGCTCGAGGTGGCAGACCGCCGCCGGGCCGAAGAACGTGTCGAGCGGCATCTCCCAGAGACCGAGGATGCCCTCCGGCAGACCTTCCCAGTGGTCCATGTGGCCCTTGCCGCCTTCGGTGTGCGATCCCCCGCAGTGGCCGCTGACCCGTCCGGGCGGCCAGTAGGCGTCGCCCTCCTTGCCGCCGATCAGGGTGTAGAGCGTGTCGTCGTAGGGCACCCGGCCCTCTTCGAGGATCCACGGCAGTCCGAAGACGTCCTTGTTTCCCTCCTCGACGCTGCCGTCGAGCCGGGTGATGCGCCCGACCATACGCGGGCTGAGGTCGACCACGTTGTGGCCTGAAAAGTCAATCATCGTCCGTCTCCAGATCGACCGACCACTCGCCCAGAGTGGCCAGTCCGTTCATGCGGGCGCGGTGGTGCAGCGCCGCCTGTCCGCTCGATTCGTCGGTCCTGCCGTCCCAGGCCTCGACCGGGGCGCGCCCGATGGCGCGGCCGAACGAGAAGCTGAGCGCCCAGGGCTGCGGGTCGAGCCGGTTCATCGCGTCGAGGTGGGCCGTCGCGTCCAGGTCCGACTGGCCACCGGAGAGGAAGCCGATCCCCGGCAGGGCGGGCGGCACGACCCGCCGCAGGCAGCGCAGCGTCTCCCGCGCCACGGTGTCGACGCCGGCCTGCTCGGGACAATCGCTGCCCGAGACGACCATGTTCGTCTTCAGCACGATCTCCTCGGGCGCGACGCCGTGCTCGTACAGAGCCTCGAAGGTCCGGTGCAGGAAGCGCTCGGTGACCTCGAACTGGCGATCGATCGTGTGCTCGCCCTTCATCTCGACCTCTGGCTCGACGATCGGGACGAGATCGAACTGGTGCGCGAGCGCCGCGACCTCGGCGACGCTGCGGGCGTTCGAGACCAGCGCGCGCTCGGTGGGAAGCCCGGGGCGCACCCGCGCCGCCACGCGCCACTTGATGAAGGCCACGCCGCGCTCGCGCCAGTCTTCGAGCCGCTTCGCCAGTCCGTCGAGCCCGCGGGGCACGTACTCGTGCTCGGAGCCTCCGAGGAACTGCCAGCCGGTGGTCGGCGTGATGCCGAGCAGCAGGCCGCGCTCGCCGATGAGGTCAGCGAGCGGCGTGCCGTCGCCGGCCCGCCGATCGAGCACGTCGGGGAAGACGATGATGCTCGACAGGTGCTCGCCAAGCCCGGGGGTGCGGCAGATCATCTCCTGGAAGTCGGCCGCCTCGTCTTCGGTGCGGGCGTGGGCCGACTCGCCCCACCAGCCGCGGACCAGGCCCTTGAGCGGCACGTCGGCGGCGAAGATGCCCTTGCCGGGGGCGACCATCCGGCGCGCGGTCGCGGCCAGGGTCGACTCGGCGGTCACGAGTGGCCTCCGTTCGCTTCCGATTCTGGCGCGCCGGAACGACCGGAGGCCGTCGCTTCGCTCCGGCTGCCGGCCGGAAGGCCGGCGCACCCAGTTTGTGCAGCAGCGAGTTTGGCGCGGTAGAACTCGAGCCCCTCGCGGGCCGCCTCGTCGAGGTCACGCTCGCCGGTCATGTCGCGCCACACCGCGAGGAGGTTGCCGACGCCGCCGCCCATGTGGACGATCGGCTCCATCACCGTGTCGCGGTCGTAGTCGATCTCGTGGAGCGCGGCCACCACCTCGTCCCAGGGGATATGGCCCCGGCCGGGCGGCCGGCGGTTGTTCTCGCCGATGTGGAAGGTGCCGAGTTGGTCGCCGGCGCGGACGATCGCGTCTCCCAGCGAGTCCTCCTCGATGTTCATGTGGTACGTGTCGAGCATCATCTTGAGGTTCGGGCTGCCGACGTCGTCGAGGAAGCGCAGGGCCTCGTCGCAGGTATTGACGAGGAAGTGCTCGAAGCGGTTCAGGACCTCGATGTGGAAGGTCACGCCGAGATCCTCGGCGGTCTTCATCGCCTCGCGCATGGCGCCGACGGCGTGCGCCCAGCAGCGCTCCTTGTCGCGGCCGTCGAGCCCCTGGCGCATGACGCCCGTGATCGCTCCGCCGACGTCGGCGCCGCCTCCGCCCGCCATCTGCTGCATCTCGCTCGCCTTCTCGGCGAGGGCGCGAAGGTGCGCGACGCCGCGGCGGCGGTCCTCTTCCGAGTCGGAGTTGATGTCCTGCTTGGGGCCGAGCCCCGCCATGTAGTTGACCCGGATCCCGTGTTCCGCGGCCGAGGCGACGAAGCGCTTCTTCTGCTCCGGGGTGTACAGGAAGAGCACGTCCTGCGAAAAGGACATCAGGTCGAAGCCGATCGCGGCCGCCCGGGCCATCCGGCGCTCGTACTCCTCGATGTCCTCCATCCACTCGTTGCCCCAGTAGTTGAAGGTGATTCCGATCCTGCTCATGCTTCCCTCTCCTGAGCCGCTACGAGGTGGACGCCGCGGCCGTCTTCTTCTCCGCTGGCCGCGCGGCCATCAGGGCCTCGACCTCCGCCATGGAAGGAATCCCCTTGCGGTTGCCCAGCACGGTGCAGTGCAGGGCCGCGACCGCCGACGAGAACGAGGCGCAGCGCTCGAGATCCCAGCCCCTGGCGAGCCCCACCAGGTAGGCGCCATGAAAGGTGTCGCCGGCGCCCGTCGTGTCGACGACGTCCACTTCGAACGCTGGCGTGTGGAACTCGACGTCCCGCGTCCCGGTACGGGCGACCGAGTAGCTGCCCCGCGCGCCCTCCGTCTGCACGACCACGCGCGGTCCGAGGTCGAGAGCGGCGCGGCCCGCCCTCCAGACGTCCTCTTCTCCCGTGAGCATGGGAGCGAAGCCCGAGCCACAGATCAGCACGTCCGTCTCGGCCACCAGGGCCCGCGCCGGCTCGAGGACCTTGTGGCTGGTGGCGGCGGCGTCCAGCACCACGGTGCCGCCCGACTCCTTCATCCAGCGGGCCGCGGCGAGCGCCGCCGCGGCGTGACTGCCGTCGAGATGGAGGATCCGCGCCGACTCGACGTAGCCGCGGTCGAGTTCGGAGACGCTCAGGGGCCGCGAGAGAAAGCCGCGCCGGAACGAGAACACCCGCTCTCCCGTTGCCGCGTCGACGTAGACGACGACCACGTGGTCCTCCGGCCCTTCCCGGGGTACGAGTCGGCTGGTGTCGACCCCGGCCCGCTCGAGCGATCGCCGCCGGTGCTCGCCGAGTTCGTCGTCGCCCACGGTGTCGACGAAGCCGGTGCGTAGTCCGAACGTCGAGGCGACGAAGCACGCCGTGCCGGCGGGCCCGCCGTCGCCGAGAGCGAAGTCCAGTAGACCCCGGGGGTCCTCCCAGTCCGGCATGCGTTCGACCCGCAGCACGACATCGACGATCGCGAGGCCGAGGCCAACGACCTCCAGGCGGCCTTTCAAACTTGCCTACCCGGCAACCCTGGCTACTCGGCGCGCCTGCGGCGCGCACCTACCGCGGAGTGCCTGCGTTCGAGACGGCGGAGCTCCTTCTCGATGCGGGGGCGCACATGCGGCTCCGAAAAGGCGAGCAGGGTCACGTAGAAGCCGCTGAGACTCCTGAGCCGGAAGGCCTCGTCGTCGAGAACGCCGAACGCCCACAGGTCGAGCGCCAGCTCCCAGCCGACGTGGAGCTGTACCTCGAGGAACTCCAGGCCGACCACGTTCCGCAGTTGACCGTCGCCGAGGGCCTCGGTGAGCGCGGCGCGGATCGCGTCCTTGGAGGATCTGAAGTGCTCTCCCTCGTCCTGCTGGCCGAGTCTTGTCCAGGAGCCGGACCTGAAGTCGGCCGCGATGAGTGGCCGTAGCAGGTCTCCGTTGTCGATGATGTACCGGAGAATGCCGTCCATGGCTCGCGCTGCCCTCCTGAGGGGGTCGCGCGCTCTTCCGGCGTCGGCGGCCGGCGCCTCGAGGCGCTGCTGCGAGTCCTTGATCAAGGCCTGCAGGATCGCCTCGCGGGAACCCAGCAGGTTGTACAGCGTGGTCACGCTCAGACCGGCCTGGCGGGCCAGCTTGCGCATCGAGAGGCCCTCAGGCCCCGCCTCCTGGAGGAGAGCGCGGGCGGACTCGAGAATGCGCTGCCGCCTCGCGGCGACGTTCGCTTCGCGCCGCCCCGCCGGCCGGTTGTCCTTGGGACTCTTGGCTTCGGGATTCGTCATGGGTCGGGTGTTTCAGAGATCATACGCGGCCTGCTGAAGATGGTACATTGTTCCAAGTTTCGTTGCTGCAGCGAGCAGCTTGACAAGAGCGGCGTGGTGCCGGGGAGAACGAGGGTGAGCGAGATCAACGTGGCCGAACTCGAGCCGGTCGGGGAGTTCGGGTCGACGGCGTGGTGCGAGGCGTGCGCCAGGTACGGAATCCAACTCCTCCAAGACGGCGACCTGCCACCCGACACCGCGTGGGGATTCAGCGAGATCTACACCCACCCGCCGGCGAGGCTGCTGGAGGGGGGCCGCGAGATGTCGGCGTACTACCTGATGGTCAAGGACGGCCGCATCACCGGTGGCGACGGCGCCCCGGAGGAGTGCCGGGCGCTGCCGGGATTCCACG